>JAMPXH010000097.1 GCA_023701285.1 Candidatus Didemnitutus sp. | reverse complement strand
CGAACGAGCCGGACTGAGTCGTGATTGCCTCAGGCTCGTTCGGAGAACTCGCCCTACCTTACGCCGCGTCGATCTTTGCGGAAGCGGTGCGGGAAGCGACGGCCAGCACTTGCGCGGCGATGGTGCGGGCGGCATCGGGGCGGGCGATGCGGCGGAGATTTTTCCGCCAGGAGCGCCAGAGCAGGGCGTCGTCGGCGAAGGCACGTTCCAACGTGGTAACGATCGCCTTGGGCTCGTCGGCGAAGGCACCGGCGCTGTGCCGGCGGAGCAGCTCCCAGTTGCCCTCCTCCTGCCCGGGCACGATCTGGTTCACGATCATCGGGCAGAGCGCGTTGATCGATTCCTGCGTGGTGGCGCCGCCGGCTTTGCTGATGACGACGTGGTGCGTCATGAGCAGCTCGGGGATGCGGTCCGTCCAGCCGAGCACGGTGCAGCGGTCGGCGGCGTGGCGCGTGAGTTCGGTGAGTTGCGCCTGCAGCGTGGCGTCGCGTCCGGCGGTGAACGTGACCGCCCAATCCGGTCGGGCGATCAGCTCGCGCGCGATCTCGAGGGCGCGGGCTCGGCCGGAGTTGATCATGTAGAGGATGCGCCGGGGGCCGGCGGCGAGATCGGATGGCTCGGTGCCGGGAGCGCGGTCGGCGAAGGCGGAGGCCACCGGGAAGCCCGAAACCGTGACGCGTGCGGCGGGCACACCGGCGCGCACGAGGAACGCGGCGGAGTCGGCGTCGGTCACGAACCAGCCGGCGGAGGGCGCGCGATACCAGAGCGAGTTGATCGTCAACGCATCGGTGACGACGGTGTGGAGCGGAGGCAGCACGTGTCCGGCGGCGCGAAGTTGCTGGAAGAGCCAGGCGTAGACCGGATAGGTGCTGACGACCGCGTCGGGCTGGCGCGCGGCGAGGATGCGCGCCAGCAGGCGCGCGTGGCCGCGCAGCGTGCGCAGCAGGAGCGGGGCGCGCGGCGAGCGGTCGAGCCAGCCGTAAACCGAGCTCCACAGCCGCGGCGCGTGATTGATGACGCGGAGGTAGGCGCGGCGCGAGAGGCGGTCGAGGCGCGGGGCCTTTTGTGCGAAGAGGTCCACGATCTCGACTTCGACGTCAGGCGCCGCGGCGAACGCCGTCCGAAGCGCGCGGGCGGCGGAGTTGTGGCCTTCGCCGTAGCTGGCGCTGAGGATCAGGATGCGACGCATGGAGGTGGCGCCGGTCTTGCGCCGGCGGGAAGCGGGAGTGGGAGAGGGAGTCGGGATTTGCCGCCGCCGCTCGGAGACGGGCGCGGCTTCACGCGGTGAGCGCCGCCAGGGCGGCGGGGAGCGGCGCATCCGGCAGCGGCTCGGTGTCGTCCGCGGCCTCGCCGCGCGGGAGCGGGAAGCGCGTGGCGAAGTCCTTGAAGTCGATCAGCTCGAACCGGCCGTCGAGGTGCTCGACGATGGCGGTGAGCGATTCGACCCAGTCGCCCGAGTTGAGGTAGTGGATGTCGTCGATGGTCTTGTCGGCGGGCGTGTGGATGTGGCCGCAGATGGCGCCGACGCAGCCGCGGTTGCGGGCGAGGGCGGCGACCTGTTCCTCGAATTTGCCGATGAAGCTGACGGCCTGCTTCACGCGCGCCTTGATGGCCTTGCTGAGCGAGAAGTATTCCTTGCCGCGGAGGGCGCGGAACCAGTTGTAGGCGCGGTTGAGGCGCAGCAGCAGCGCGTAGCCGAGGTCGCCGAGGTGGGCGAGGAACACCATGTTCTTCACCACGCCGTCGAACACGTCGCCGTGCAACACGAGGTAGCGGCCGCGCGCCGTCTCGAGCACGTAGTCCTCGGCGAGCTGGATGCGCCCGAAATCCATCGGCAAGAGCCGGGCGAGGAAGTCGTCGTGATTTCCGCGCAGGTAGATGACCTCCGTGTCCTTCTTCTGCACGAGCGTGAGCACGCGGCGGATGAAGCGCGTGTGCGACTTGCTCCAGCGGCCGTCTCGGGTGAGGCGCCAGCCGTCGATGATGTCGCCGTTGAGGATGAGGCGCTCGCACCGCACGTGCTTGAGGAAGTGCGCGGCTTCGTCGGCCTTGCTGTGCGGCGTGCCGAGGTGCACGTCGGAGAGGATCGCGGTGCGGACTTGGAGGACGGGTTTCATGAGGGCGGAGTGCGAAAGGCAGATTGCGAAATGGCCGGGCTGGTGGCGGCGACGGGGAAGGAAGCCGCGGGCACAGCGTGGAGGTGTTCGGCGATCGCTTCGGTGAGGTCGCGGGCGAAGCCGTCGACGACGGTGTCCCAGGAGAGACCGGCGGCGGTCGCGTGGGCGGCGGCGGCAAGCCGGGTGCGGAGCGCGGGCTGCTGGGCGAGGCGGACGGCGTGACCGATGAACGCCGCCTCGTCCGCCGGGCGGGCGACGAGACCGTTTTGCTCGTGGCGGATAAATTCGTGCGCGGCCGCGTAGTCGAAGGCGCTGACGGCGAGCCCGCTGGCGAGCGCCTCGGTGACGACGTTGCCGAAGGTCTCGGTGTAGCTCGCGTGCAGGTAGAGGTCGGCGCTGGCGTAGTGCCGGGCGAGGTTCACGCCGGTATAGAAGCCGGTGAACACCGCGTCGGGCCGCTGCCGCTGGTAGGACGAGAGCAACGGGCCGTCGCCGACGAGCACGAGGCGGGCGCGGGGTTGCACGGCCTTGATGGCGTCGTAGGCGCGGAAGATCAGGGGGTAATTTTTTTCCGCCGCCATGCGGCCGACGTGGACGATCACGAGGTCGTCAGGGCGCGCGCCCCAGCTGGCGCGCAGAGTCTCGTCGCGCCGGCCCGGGTGATAGAGCGCCGTGTCGACGCCGCGGGAGAGCAGGCGGAGGTTGGCGTAGCCTTCGCGGCCGAGCCGCGCGAGCAGGTCGTGCGTCGGCGCGAAGGTGCGTTGCGTGCGGTTGTGCAGGTGCCGGAGCCAGGCGGAGACCACGGGCTTGAACCAACCGAGCCGGTAATCGCGCGTGTATTGGTCGAAATTCGTGTGGAAACTCGACGTGACCGGGATGCCCAGCTGCCGCGCGGCGGTGATGGCCGAGGCGCCGAGCGGGCCTTCCGTCGCCACGTGCACGAGGTCGGGGCGGTTCAGCGTCCAGATTTGCCGCAGGCGGCGGCGGGCGGGGAACCCGACCCGCAGTTGCGGGTAACCGGGCAGCGGGAAGCCCGGCAGGCGCACCTGGCGGCAGGACAGGCGTTGCGTGGTGCTGCAGCGCGGGGATTCGTGGCGCTGGCGCGGGCGGAAGACGGTGATGCGGTGCCCACGCGCGGCGAGGCCGTCGACGAGGCGGCCGAGCGTCATGGCGACGCCGTTGATTTCGGGAGCGTAGGTTTCGGTGACGAGCGCGAGGTGCAAGATGGTTGGCCCGGCGGAGGCGGGGCCGGCCGCCGAGCGGGCGCATCGTCGCAGCGGCGGGTGAAGAACCCGTGTCGGACGCGTGACGAACGCGTGAAAAACACCTGCGCCGACGGCGAAACGTTACAATCGGGTGACGGTTGCGGTTGTCGCTGGAAGCGATTCCTTCAGGGCGCTACGTGCTGCGCGCAATTCCCATGAGCTCCGTCGTCAAACGCACCAAGCGTCCCGCCAAGATCACCGCCCCGGTCGGGCGCGCCCTGCCGGCCGCCGCGACGGTGCGGCGGCAGTATTTCAACCGCGAGCTGAGTTATCTGGCGTTCAACCGCCGCGTGCTGGAGCAGGCACAGAGCCCGCTCAACCCGCTGCTCGAGCGCGTGAAGTTCCTGGCGATCGTCAGCTCGAATCTCGACGAGTTCTTCGAAATCCGCGTGGCGGGCCTGCTCCAGCAGCAGGATTCGACCGCGGGCGAGCCGAGCATCGACGGGCTCACGCCGCGCGAGCAGTTGAAGCAGATCCGCGCCGGCGTGCACGGGCTCGTGCGCGACCAATACCGCTGCTGGCACGACCTGCTCCTGCCCGCGCTGGCGGCGGAAGGCATTCATTTCCTGACGCCCGCGCAATTCGACGCGCCGCAGCGGGCGTGGGCCGAGGAATATTTCGAGAAGAGCGTGCTGCCCGTCCTCACGCCGCTGGCGGTCGATCAGGCGCACCCGTTCCCGCAGCTGGGCAACAAGACGATGAACGTGCTGCTCACGCTCGACAACCCGGAGACGGCGGAGAACGAGGCGCATTTTGCGATCCTGCCCGTGCCGCGCAGCCTGCCGCGGCTCGTGCTGCTGCCCGAGACGGAGGAGGGCGTGCAGTGCTTCTTCTTCCTCAGCGACCTGATCAAACTCTGCGCCGGCGCGCTCTTCCCCGGCTACGTCATCCGCAGCGCGCACGCCTTCCGCGTCACCCGCAACAGCGATCTCTACATCGACGAGGAGGAGGTCGAGAACCTGCTGAAGAAAATCGAGGAGGAACTGCGCAACCTGCGCCGCGGCGCGGCGGTGCGGCTCGAGATCGAGGACGGTGTGGGCGAGGAGGAGTTCGGCGCGCTCTGCCGTTATCTCGCGTTGCCGCCCGAGAGCGTCTTCCGCACACGCGGTCCGCTCAACCTGCTGCGGTTGCTCAGCCTCCACGAACGCACCGACCGGCCCGACCTGAAGTATCCGCCCTTCGTGCCGGCGGAGATGCCGGTGCTGCGCGCGCGCCCGACGCTGTTCGACACCGTGCGCGAGCGCGACGTGTTGCTGCACCATCCTTACGATTCGTTCGCCCCGGTGGTGGAGTTCATCGAACAGGCCGCGCTCGACCCGGCGGTGCTCGCGATCAAGCAGACCCTCTACCGCACCAGCGGCGACTCGCCCGTGGTGCGCGCCCTCAGCGAGGCCTCGCGCCGCGGCAAGCAGGTGACTGCGCTCGTCGAACTGAAGGCCCGCTTCGACGAGGCCAACAACATCAAGTGGGCGCGCGAACTCGAGGAGGCCGGCGTGCACGTGGTCTTCGGGCTCGTCGGCCACAAGACGCACTGCAAGTGCAGCCTCATCGTGCGTCAGGAGCCCGACGGCTTGCGCCGCTACGTCCATCTCGGCACGGGCAACTACAACCCCAAGACGGCGCGCCTCTACACCGACCTCAGCCTGCTCACCGCGCAGCCCGAGCTCACGGCGGAGGTGGCCCAGCTCTTCAACACGCTCACGGGCCTGAGCCGCACGCCGGAATTCCGGCACCTGCTCGTGGCGCCGTTCAACCTGCACGCGCGCATCCAGGAACTCATCGCCGCCGAGGCCGCGAACGCCGCTGCCGGCCGGCCCGCCCGCATCATCGCCAAGATGAACAAGCTCGTCGACCCGGTGACGATCGACAACCTCTACGCCGCGTCCCAGGCCGGTGTGCAGATCGATCTCATCGTGCGCGCCACCTGCTGCCTCGCGCCCGGCATCAAGGGCCAGAGCGAGAACATCCGCGTGCGCAACCTCGTCGGCCGCTACCTCGAGCACGCGCGCGTCTATTACTTCGAGAACGGCGGCCAGCCGCTGCTCTACGGCGGCAGCGCCGACTGGATGACGCGCAATTTCTTCCGGCGCGTCGAGGCCCTGTTCCCGATCTCCGATCCCGAGAGCCGCCGCCGGATCATCGACGACCTGCTGCCCGCCGAGTTGCGCGACAACGTCGATGCGCGCCGCCTGCTGCCCGACGCCACCTATGCGCCCGTGCCGCTCGCCGAGGGCGAGCCAGCTTTCTCCGCGCAGAATCACTTCATGGCCGCCGCCACCGCGCGCGCCGCCGCCGTCGAGGTGCTCACGCCCTGAGCGCGTCCTGCCATGCCCGGCCGGCTCATCGCCATCGGCGACATCCACGGTTGTGCCCGCGAGTTCGAGGATCTGATCGAACGGCTTGAACTCCGTCCGGCCGATCGCGTCGTGTTGCTCGGCGATCTGGTCAACCGCGGACCCGACAGCGCGCGCGTCATCCAGCTCGCGCGCCGACATGCGACGGTCGCGCTGCTCGGCAACCACGAGCTCCGCCTGCTCAATTACCGCAAAACCGACGACCCGAGCCACCTCAAGAAATACGATTACGCCACGCTCGCCCAGCTCGGCGACCGCGACTGGGAATACCTCGCGGCGATGCCGCTGACCTTCGCGGATGCGAAGCACGGCGTCGTGTTCGTTCACGGTGGTTTCCTGCCCGGTTTGCCGTGGCGCAAGCAGCCCGCCCGCGTGGTCACGCGCATCCAAGTCGTCGATCGCGAGGGCGAGCCGCGCAAACGCTCCGAGGCGCCCGGTGCGGACCATTGGTCGGAGCGGTGGAAAGGGCCGCCCTTCGTCGTCTACGGGCATACGCCGCGCGAGAGCATCGCCGAGACGAAATGGACGATGGGCATCGACACCGGCTGCGTGCAGGGCGGGGCGTTGACCGCGTGCATCTTCCCCGGCCGCGAGATCGTGCAGGTGCGCGCGCGGAAGAAATATTACACGCCGAACGGCAGGTGACGGCGGTCCTTCCGACCACCACGGGCACTGACAAATTCGCGCCCGGCTGGCCGTCGAAACGATGCCCGCCACCCAGGTGCGGGAGCGCGGAAATCCAGCATCGGACCGCCCGAACCGTGGCCTGCGCCTTTCGGTGCGCTTCAGGCGGGCCGGGCAGGGGGCAAGTTTGGGATTGCCCGAGTGGGCTGCGGCTTTTTAACGAGAGGCTTTTATCCGCATGAATTCCCACGGGCCGAAGCGCGTTTATACTCCCAAGTCCCTGGAATTCTGGTTCGGCAAGCTGGAGGCGGATTGGGAGAAGTTCTTCGACGCCAGCCACGTGGAGCGCGGCCACCAGATGTATCGCGACAGCGAGATCCGCGAGATCGAGGTGGGCGACAAGGACGCCATCATCCACCGCAAGGTCGACAAGAAGGAGGAATACGCGGTCATCGAGTGGGAAGGGGAGGAAATCCGCGTGCGCTCCTCGACCACCGATTCGACGCTCGCCAACGCCATCGCCGTCGCCGGCCTGCATGAGATCGAGGAGCTGGTGGCCGACGAGATGAGCGGCCGGCTCGCCGTCGGCAGCACGCCTCCGCTGCCCACGGGCACCAACGGCCACAGCGCTCACGCCAACGGCGCCACCCACGGCAACGGCGCGGCCGCCAAGGCCGACAGCGGCAAGGACCGCGACCTGCTGCTCAGCTTCACCGCCACCGGCGAGGGCCTCGTGTTCCTCGCCTATTGGAAGCAGGGCAAGAACCGCATCCCCGCGCTCGGCAACACCGCTTTCCACCCCTCGGCGGCCGAGCGCGCCAAGCTCATCGCGCTGGCCACCTACGCGCGCAAGGCGCACTTCCGCTACAATCAGGCTACGCACGGCTACGCGATGGAGTCGCTGGTCGAGATCCCCGGCTTTCTCAAGGACGTGCTGCCGCACTGGAAGAAGCAGTTCGGCATCGAGATCGATGCGAAGGTCGACTCCCTCAAGCTCGGCGCGCGCACGATCGAGGTCGAGGCCGTCGCCGAGCGCCGGGACGTCGGCTCCGGCTCGGGCGGAGACGCCGCGCTGAACCTCCGCTGGATCTTCCGCGCCGGCGAGAAGCTGCTCACCGACGATCAGGCCGCGGCGCTGCTGCACCACGGCCGCACGCCCATGCTCGTGCCCGACCTCGGCATCGTCACGATGGCCCCCGAGAAGTGGGACAGCCTCAACCAGTGGCGCAAGAACCTCGAGGAAGCCGAGTCCGGCGGCGCCGTGCCGCCTTACCTGATTTTCTCCCTCTTCAACGACAGCCGCATCAAGGTCACGCTCGGCCCCGAACTCGAGGCTTGGCGCCAGAAGGTGATGTCGCCGCCCGCGCAGCCGCCGGAGCTCGCGGATTACCTGCGCAACTACCAGCGCCGCGGCGTCGAGTGGATGCACCACCTCTGCGAGACCGGCTGCCACGGGCTGCTCGCCGACGAAATGGGCTTGGGCAAGACGGCGCAGATCATCGCGCTCTTCAAGGCGCGTCCGATGGCCGGCCAGCGCCACATCGTCGTGTGCCCGGCGAGCGTCGTGCCGGTGTGGCGCGAGGAGATCGCGCGGTTCCACCCCGAGGCGAAGATCGACACGCTCAAGTCGGGCAACGATTTCACCACGAACAAGGCGCCGGTCATCTGGCTCGCCAGCTACACGCAGCTGCGCAAGCACCGCGCGCTGCTCGACGCGACGGAGTTCGGCTACGCCGTGCTCGACGAGGGCCAGTTCATCAAGAATCCCGACGCCAAGGTCACGCAGGCCTGCTTCGCGCTGAAGGCCGCGCACCGCCTCGTGCTCACGGGCACGCCGCTCGAGAACCGGCAGCTGGACCTGTGGTCGATCTTCCGTTACCTGCTGCCCGGCCTGCTCGGCTCGCGCGCGGCCTTCGAGTCGGCGCTCGCCGCCGACCGCGAGGGCACCATCCGCCGGCTGCGCCAGCAGATCGATCCGTTCAAGCTGCGCCGCACCAAGAACGAGGTCGCCACTGAATTGCCGCCCAAGGTCGAGATGGACCTGCTCTGCCCACTCACCGAGGTGCAGCGCGCCGAATACGCGCGCGTCTGCTCCGAGGGTCTCGCGCGGCTCGGCGAGGACATCACGCTCGCGCTGCGCGAGAAGTCCTTCGGCTTCCTCGCGCTGCTCACCCGCCTGCGCCAGATCTGCTGCGACCCGGATTTGCTGCCGTGGCTCAATTCCCCGCTCAGCGACTCCGGCAAGCTGCAGCTGCTGGTGGAGAAACTCGCCGAGGTCGTCGGCAGCGGCCACAAGGTCGTCATCTTCTCCCAGTTCGTCGCTTTGCTCGATCGCGTGCGCAGCGCGTTGCAGGCGCACTATCCCGACCTGCCGCGCTACGAGATCACCGGCATGACCGTCGACCGGCAGAAGCCCGTGCAGCAGTTCCAGACCGCGTCTGGCGCCGCCGTGATGCTCGTCAGCCTCAAGGCCGCCGGCACCGGCATCACGTTGCATGCGGCGGATTACGTCTTCCTGCTCGACCCATGGTGGAATCCCGCCGTCGAGGACCAAGCCATCGACCGCGTGCACCGCATCGGCCAGACCAACACTGTGTTCGTCTACCGCATGGTCACGGCCGGCACGATCGAGGAGCGCATCCAGGCGCTCAAGGCCGACAAGAAAGCGCTCTTCGACCAGATCGTCGGCGGCCACGCGGGCGACTTCGAGTGGACGAAGCACTTCAGCTCGCTGAACAACCTTATCCAACTCACCGCCGTCGCCGCCGAGTCGGCCGAGACGAGCGGGTGAGGGCGGGGGAGCACGGCGGCGCTCCGTTTCGAAGGCCGCCTGTTCCGCGCGGAGACCGCAGCGGTCACTGTGATTATCCGTCGGTTCCGGCGCGCTTGCTCCCGTGTGCACTGACGCTGCGGCGTCGAGCGCAATCCCTGCGGCCCCTTTTGCCGCGTTCGTAACATGGGCGTCACGGGTTCGTCACAATGTGACGCTAGTCTCCGGCCGTGCGCAGATACGTCTGCGCCGCCAACCGGAAGAAACCCATGTTCAAACTCACCAAGAAACTCGTGGCGACCGCCGCTGCCCTGCTCGCGGCCGGTGTTGCCTATGCCCAAGACAGCGGCCCGCTGATCGAATTGCTCATCCGCAAGGGTGTGATCAACGACCAGGAAGCCGAGGAACTCCGCGCCGAGCTGCTCAAGGACTTCGCTGCCAACAGCCCGGCGGGCAAGCTCGACCTCTCCTCGCGCGTCAACCGCCTCACCCTCGCGCTCGACGGTCGCATCCGCTACCAATACGACAACGAGACGACCAATTCGCCCGGCGCCGCCGGCCCGAACAACGACCGCAGCCGCTACCGCTACCGCTTCCGCCTCGCGGCCAACGCGCTCCTGAGCCAGAACTGGTCGCTCGGCCTCCGCCTCGAGACCGCCAACGGTGCCACGTCCACCAACGACGACTTCGGCGCGGCCGGCTCCACCAACTTCGCCAAGGACGGTAACGTCGCCTACGTCGGCCAGTTCTTCATCCAATACGCCTCGAACAACGCCTTTGGCGGCGCGGTCGACAACTTCGACGTCCGCCTCGGCAAGCACGCCCATCCGTTCTTCACGCCCGGAGTGAACGGCTTCTGGATCGACAGCGACATCAACTTCGAGGGCGTCTCCGAGCAGCTGACGTGGTTCGACGCGCCCGCCAAGGGCTGGAACCTCGCGCTCCGCGGCGGCCAATACATCCTCGCCAACAACTCCCGCCTGACCGTGGGCTCGTCCTTCACCAACACCCCGTCCGTGATGTGGGTCGGTCAGGCCGAGTTCTCCCGCCAGCAGGTTGTCGAGGGTAACTCCTACGGCACGCGCGTCGCGCCCACCTTCGTCGCCTTCAGCGCCCCGGGCATCGCCAGCGACGTGTCGACCTATGACGACCTCGTGAGCCTCATCCTCCCGGTCGAGCACACCATCCGCGTCCACGAGCGTCCGCTCGCGCTCTACGCCACCTACGGCGTCAACCTCTCCGGCGACAAGCGCACCGCCAAGCTCTACCCGGTCGGCGCGAACAAGCCCGACTACGACACGATGTTCAACGCCGGCCTCCGCTACGGCGCCACCCGCAACCCGGGCGACTGGCAGGTCACCGCCGAATACCGCAGCGTCGAGGCCGGGGCCTACAGCGGCCTCCTGCTCGACTCCGACTTCGGCGCCGGCCGCACCAACGTCCGCGGTCCCATCGCCTCGTTCAGCTACAACCTGACCGACGCCGTCAACTTCACCACCACCTGGTTCCACGCCGAGAACATCGACCAAGCCAGCCCGTCCTCCGTCGGTTACCACAAGGCCGACGTCGTCCAGTTCGATCTCTCCGCCCGCTTCTAACTCCCGTCTTTATCGCTCCCATGAAAAAACAACTTATCGCTCTCCTCGCCGCTGCCGCGCTCGTCTCGGGCGCCACCGCTGCGGACAAGATCGTCATCAAGGGTTCGGACACCCTCGGCGCCAAGATGGTGCCGCAGGTCGCCGAGGCCTTCCGCGCCAAGAACCCCGGCATCGTCTTCGAGATCGCCGCCGAAGGCTCCACCACCGGCATCGCCGCCATCACCGACGGCACGGCCGACATCGGCATGTCCTCGCGCCGCGCCCGCCCGACCGAGATGTCCGCCGCCCTCGCCAAGGGCGTCACCATGAAGCCCATCATCGTCTCCTACGACGCCATGGCCGTCATCGTGAACGAGAACAGCCCCGTCGCGAAGCTCACGCTCCGCCAGGTCGAGCAGATCTTCGCCGGCGACGTGAAGGACTGGGGCGCGGTCGGCGGCAACCCCGGCGCCATCTCCATCTACACGCGCAACACCTCCTCCGGCACCTACCAGGACTGGAAAGACCTCGCCATGAAGAAGCGCGACTACGCCTCCTCCTCGCAGAAGATGGCCGGCAACGAGCAGATCGCCGCCGAAGTCGGCAAGAACCCGAGCGGCATCGGCTACGTCGGCATCGCCTACATCCACGCCCCGGGCGTGAAGGTCGTCGGCGTCGTCAACAAGGACGGCAAGCTCGTCATGCCCAGCACGGAGTCCGTGCACGACAAGACCTATCCCTACGCCCGCCCGAACTTTTTCTACACCAACGGCGAGCCGCACGGCCTCGCGGCCCAGTTCATCGACTACCTGCTCGGTGACGAGGGTCAGTCCATCGTCGCGAAGTCCGGCTTCGTCCCGGTCAAGGCGGTCAACTAAACCATCCGCCACCACGCCTCTGCGAGCCCGCAACACCCCTTGGCGTTGCGGGCTTTTTCCTGCCCGGAGGACGCGTCGTCTCCCTTCATCGGGCGGCCGGCCGCGGGTTTGTTACAGAACTGTAACCTGCGCCGATTGACCGCGCCATTCGCGCCTCGCGATTCTCATCCCGACTTTCGATGTCCACCTTGCCGCCCAATCCCGACCGCGTTCCGACCCGCCAGGCCCTGCTCCGGCGTCGGCGGGGCTGGTTTTTCGGCCTGACCACCGAACGCTTCGCGAAGCTTCTCTTTCAGGGCAACGCCACGATCTCGGTGATCGTGCTCGCGCTCATCACCTTCACCATCTTCCGCGACGCCGTCGGCTTCATCCCGCAGAACCGCGAGAACCTTCGCGTTTACCGGCAGGCCGGGCTCGAGTTCGTCGACCTCCTGCGCGGACAGGTCAAGGACCACGCCACGCTCGGCCGCTATCTTTCCGACCTGCGCACGGCGCAGTTCGAGGCGCTCACCAAGCAGCGCGGTCTCGACCTCGCCGCCGCCAACGCGCAGCTGGAGCCCTTCGACGCCTTCGTCGATCGCTTCGCCAACAGCGTGTCGGACCACGAGACGATCCTCGGCAACATGACCGACCTCGTCTCCTCGCTGAAGGAGCGCGCCAAGGTCGCCTCCGACATGCGTGAGGCCAAGCAGCACCTGCTCGACGCCATCGGCCAGGTCCCGCACGAGCGCGCCCTCATGCTCAAGCGCGAGGCCGATGCGATCACGATCGAGGTGATCGATTTCCAGGCCGAGACGCAGCCGCTGCTGGCGATGTTGCCCGAGGTCATCGAGGCCAACACCCGGCTCGCCGCCAGCCTCAAGGAACTGGCCGCCGCCACGCCGCGCCTCGCGGAGCCCGCTTTGCAGGCCAAGCTGGAAAAGTTCCCGGGCTTCGTCGGCCGCTACCTCCAGCAGATGACCGAGACCGCCCAGCGGATGCAGCAGTGGGATCAGACCAAGCCCGTGGCCTGGATCGAGTCGTTCAACGCCTTCGTCTTCGGCCGCAACTGGATCACGGCCAGTTTCTGGCAGGACTGGTATGGCATCATCCCGCTCTTCACCGGCTCGCTCCTCATCGCCGCGCTTGCGCTCGCGCTCGCCATCCCGCTCGGCGTGGCGGCGGCGGTCTATGTGAACCAGGTGGCGACCTCGCTCGAGCAGCGCTTGATCAAGCCCTACATCGAGTTCATTGCGGCCATCCCCAGCGTCGTGCTCGGCTTCTTCGGCATCGCGGTGCTCGGCGAGACGCTGCGCCGCGTGTCGCAAGTGCCGTGGCTCGATTGGGTGCCGGGCTTCCCGATGCTCGAGCGGCTCAACTCCGCCACCGCCGCCTGCCTGCTCGCGCTGATGGCGATCCCGACGATCTTCTCGCTCGCCGAGGACGCCCTCAACAACGTGCCGCGCTCCTTCAAGGAAGCCTCGCTCGCGCTCGGCGCCACGCGCCTGCAGACCATCCTGCGCATCGTCGTGCCGGCCGCGCTCTCCGGCATCATGGCGGCCGTGCTGCTCGGCTTCGGCCGCGTGATCGGCGAGACGATGGTCGTGCTGCTCTGCGCCGGCAACCGCATCGAGATTCCCGATCTCACCGCCGGCCTCGGCGCGATCTTCCAGCCGGTGCACACCATGACCGGCATCATCGCGCAGGAAATGGGCGAGGTCGTGCGCGGCAGCATCCACTACCGCGCGCTGTTCATGGTCGGCGTCGTGCTCTTCTCCATTTCCCTGCTCGTCAACTGGCTCGCGCAGAAAATCGTGCGCCGCTACCGCATCTCCATCGGCTGACATGAGCGACAAAACGGTCAACTCCCTCTACCGTCGCCCCACGGCTGCCAAGCGCACCGAGAAGATCGTCTTCTGGGCGCTGCGCTTCGCGACCCTCTTCGTGCTCGCGTGCGCGACCTTCATCTTCCTCGACATCGGCATCAAGGGCGGGCGCGTGATCTTCCGGACCGAGGCGCCGTTCATCAACCTGCCGTTCCTCACCGAGGCACCGGAGACGCTCAACGTCTTCACCGTCGACGGCGAGGCGCGCACGATGGGTGACCGCGAGTTCCGGGCCTTCAAGGAGTCGCGGCCGGACCAGCTCAAGGGCGTGCCGGTGCAGACCTACGTCTATTCCGCCGGCGGCATCTTCCCGAACATCGTCGGCACCATCCTGCTGGTCGGCGGCTCGATCCTCATCGCGCTCGTGCTCGGCGTCATCAGCGCGATCTACCTGAGCGAGTTCGCCACGGACGGTCCCTTCATCCGCTTCATCCGGCTCTCCATCGTCAACCTCGCCGGCGTGCCCTCGATCGTCTACGGCCTGTTCGGCTTCGGCATGTTCGTGATCGCGCTCGATTTCGGCGTCTCGCTGCTCGCCGGCTGGCTGACGCTCGCCTTCATGGTGCTGCCGATCATCATCACGGCCTCGGAGGAGGCCTTGAAGGCCGTGCCCAAGGGCTTCCGCGAAGGCTCGCTCGCGCTCGGGGCCAGCAAGCTCCAGACCATCTTCACCAACGTGCT
>JAMPXH010000207.1 GCA_023701285.1 Candidatus Didemnitutus sp. | reverse complement strand
CCGCTGGGTGCTCGATCGGGGGCACCGGCGCGATGACCCCGCGGGAGCCGACGGCGGGAGCGTGGTCGTGCAGCGCACGGACATTCATGCGGCGAAGCTTATCGAGCGCACCCAACATTATCTGGCGCGGGTCGACCTGCCGGAGTCGCCCGCGGCGCTGTTGCGCGATCTCGCACGGTTCGTCGCGCAGGAACTGGCGGTGGGCATGGTGCTGATCGGGCGGCTCGACGAGGCCCAGGAAAACATCGAGGTTGTGGCGGACAGCCGCGACGGGGGGGCGATGAGTCAGTGGACCTACCGGCTGGCCGATACGCCGTGCGCGAACGTGAGCAAGGGCGACTTCTGCCTGTTCGCGTCGGGAGTGTGCGGGGCATTTCCGGCGGATACTTGGCTGGCGGAAAACGGCATCGAGTCTTACGGCGGGATGCCGTTGTTCGAGCCCGGCGGGCGGTGCGTCGGCCTGATCGCGTTTCTCCATCGCCAGCCGCTCGAGGGGGAACCGGGAATCGAGCCGGTGCTGCGGCTCGTCGCGGTGCGCGCGGCGGCCGAACTGCGGCGGATGCATCTGGCGACGGACCTCTGGAACAAGGAGCAATTGCTCAAGGGCCTGTTCGAAAACATGCCGTCGGTCTGCTACGTGAAGGACCGCGACAGCCGCCTCCTGCTCATGAACGACGAGTTCTGCCGCACCATCGGCCTGACGCGTGAGCAAGCCATCGGGCGGAGCAATCACGAGATATTCCCCGAGGTTTACGCGTCCGCCATGCGCGCCTCCGACGTCGCGGCGCTCGAATCAAGGGGCGCGGTGCGCGTTCGCGACCGATTGGGGCTGGCGGATGGAGTCCACGAGTTCGCCTCGACCAAATTCGCGCTGCGCGACGAGGCGGGCGCGGCCTATGCGGTCGCCGGCATCTCGGTCGACATCACGGACCAGGACCGCGCGGAACGGGCGCTACGCGACAGCGAAGAGAAGTTCCGCGGGTTGTTCCAAGCGGCGCGCGACGCCATCATGCTGTTGGATCCGACCGGGCGGTGCTGCGATTGCAACGAGAGCGCCGCGTCGCTGTTCGGCAGCTCGACCGCGGACCTGATCGGGCGGAACGTGATCGACCTCTCTCCGCCCCGCCAGCCCGGCGGCGCCGACTCCGCGACCGAGGGCCGTCGCCTCTTGGGCGCCGGCTGCAACGGCAGCCTGCCCGCCTTCGACTGGCGCCACCGGGGACTCGACGGCCGGGATTTCGACTGCGAAGTCTCCCTCAGCTCCGTGCAATGGCAGGGACGGCACTGGTTGATCGCGATCCAGCGGGACGTGACCGAGCGCCGCCGCGTGCAGCACGAACACCAGCTCCTCCACGCCGCGACGCAGGCTACGCCCGCCGGCATCGCGATCACCGACGCCACCGGCGTGATCGAGTGGGTGAACGCGGCCTTCATGCGACTGACCGGCTACCGGCTCGAGGAGGTGCAAGGCCGCAGCACGCGGCTGTTGAGTTCGGGGCGGCATCCGCCCGAGTTCTACCGCCGGATGTGGGAGACGATCCTGCGCGGCGACATCTGGACGGGCGAGCTGACCAACCGGCGCAAGGACGGCTCAACTTTCAACGAGCGCATGACCATCGCACCCGTGCGCGACGACCAGGGGCGGATTCGTAACTTCGTCGCGATCAAGGAGGACATCACCGCCGAGCAGCGGATGGAACAGCAGCTCGCCCAGGCGCAGCGACTCGAGAGCGTCGGCATGCTCGCGAGCGGCATCGCCCACGACCTCAACAACGTGCTCACGCCGATCATCCTCTCGGTCGAGCTGCTGAAGTCCATGCACCCGTCGCCCGAACTCCACGAGCGTCTCGACCTGGTGGCACGGGCGGCGCATCGCGGCGCAGACATAGTGAAGCAGGTCCTCACTTTTGCGCGCGGGGCCGACGGCGAACGCACCACCACGCAGCCGCGCTACGTGGTCAAGGAGGTCGCGCGGCTCATCGAGGAGACTTTCCCGCGGCAAATCGAGGTGCGCGTCGAGACAGGCAGGGACACCGCGCCGATCCTCGCGGACGTCACCCAACTGCACCAGGTGATCCTCAACCTCGCGGTCAACGCACGCGACGCGATGCCGACCGGCGGACGCCTCATCCTCGGCGTGCGGGCGGCCGTGGTCGACGAGACGCGCGCCCGGCTGCTTGGACGGATCGAGCCAGGCGAATTCGTGGACATTTCGGTGACCGACACCGGCACCGGCATCCCCGACGAGGTGCTGGCCCACATGTTCGAGCCGTTTTACACCACCAAGCCGCGGGGCAAGGGCACAGGGCTCGGGCTCTCGACCGTCTACGGCATCGTGCGCAGCCACGGTGGCGCGGTGGAGGTGCAAACGGAGCTCGGACGTGGCACGACCTTTCACGTCCTGCTCCCGATCCCACGCACGCCCGATCAGGAGCGCGGGGCGGAGGCGGCCGGCAAGGAATTTCGCGGACGGGGCCACCGCGTGCTCCTCGTCGACGACGAGGAATCGATCCGGATCGTGGGCGAGCATATGCTGCAGCAGTTCGGCTTCGAGGTCGTCACCGCCGCCGACGGCATCCACGCCCTGGGGCTGTTTCAAAGGCAGCCGGCGGACTTTGCTGCTGCGATCGTCGACCAGATGATGCCGCGCATGGGCGGACTGGCGCTGATTCGCGAGCTGCGCTCACTCGCCCCCGGATTGAAGGTGATCAGTTCGACCGGTCTTGGCGCCGAACCCGGCGAGGAGCAGGCCGAGGCGGAGGAACTCGCCCGTCTCGGCGTGCGCACGCGCCTGTCGAACCCCTACACCGGCGCGGACTTGATAGACGCGTTGCGACGCGAATTGGACGAAGCGTGAGTGATTTTCCCCGCGGCGCACCGGGGCGGCCGGCGAAAAAGAAGGTTTGATTTCGG
>JAMPXH010000206.1 GCA_023701285.1 Candidatus Didemnitutus sp. | reverse complement strand
TGGATGGCCTCGGAAAACTGCGTGTGGGTCATCAGGAAAGTGGTGGCGCCATTATCCCCTGCCCAGTCGGTCCTCGGCCGGTATCCGAGCTCCATGCGGATCATCACGAACTCCATGGCTTCGTGGAGCAAGGTGCCGGCAACGTCGTCCCAGTCGTCGTCCAGCCCGATCTTTATGCGTGCCGGATGGCCCCCCTGCGCCGCGGTGTAGAGCTCTCCGCCGTCGCCATCGCGGGCAACGAGGTTAACGTATTCGGTGCCGAGCAAGAAGCTGCCGACCGTCTTCTGGAAGCGCGGCCTCGGAAGACCCTTCGGCATTAGTGTCCCAGCGCTAGGCGCCGGGCCTCCTCGTGTTCGCAGTGGACGATGAATTCGCTGCGCTTGCCGTCGCGGCGCAGGCGACGCATCGCCTTGTTCAGTTGCTTGAGCCGGCCCGGTGGACGCGGGGGCTTCGGATAGAATTCGCTCATTCGGTGATTGGCCGAATGAGTCATGTGCAAACCGAACGTGACAATCAAGCCCAGAAAACAGGAGGCCGGAGCTTTTGGCCCCGGCCTCGATGCCTAATCACGAACCAAACTCAGCCTTCGTAGGCGGTGCAGCCACCGTTGGCGAGCACCGGGCAGGCGTTGGCGAAGTTCTTCAGGATGAGGTGGCGCTCCGGGCGCGGAAGGACCACGGTCCACGTCTGGCTGTAGAGCTTGTAGTCGCGGACGTTGCGCTCGATGACGCACTGGAAGCCGCTCGGCACGTCGGTCGGCGAGGGATACTGGTCCTCCTTCGCGCGGGATTTGATGATACCGAGGTCGATGTCCGAGTAGTCGAGGAGCAGCGCGTAGCGATTGGCGCCGCGGTGCGCGCTCGGGGTCGCAGCCATCAGGTCGTAGAGCGTCGGGTCGGCGATGACCGTCAGCTTCACGGCGTAGTCGTCGAAAACGTAGCTGTTGACCGCGAGGCCGGTGGCCTGCGCAAACTTCTCGTTCGGGCCGACGCCGATCTCCTGCGTGTAGGTGATGCCGTATTTTGCCTTATACCAGGCGGCGAAGACCTTCTTGATGCCGGCCGCGGTCTGGTGGTCGCACTGGATGACGATTTCGTCGATGATCTCGCCGGTCTCCGAGGACTGCTGACGGTGACGCTTGAGCTGGTAGAGCTGCTCACCGAGCGTGTCGAAGTTGAGCGGGGCGCCGGCGTAGTCGATGACGCGGCCGCACTTGTTGAGCAGGTATTCGATGCCCTCGGCGCGCGCCTTGTATTCGAGCGTGCAGGAGCCGTCGACGATGTCCTTGACCTCTTCGAGCTTGCCGGAGGTCTGCCAGCTGTTCGGGTCCTGACCTTCGTCGGGCTGGCCCCAGAACACGGAGGTCCACCACTGGCGGTTGAACTTCGCGCTCTGCTGGATGAGCTGCTCCTTGATCGGGAGCGTGTTGAACACCTTGAAGAACTCGTTGGCGTTTTTCGCCTCCAGCGCCTTTTTGTATTCGCTGGTGAAGGTGTGAGCCATGCGGCTCGTCTGGAACCAGAAGTGGATCAGGTTCTGGTTGTTGTCGACCGCGTCGTAGTTGCACCACGCCTCGTAGTCGGAGACCGAGTTGGTGCCGAGCAGCACGAGACCGCCCGTCGGCTGGAAGGGTAGCTTCTGGTTGCCCGTGTAGCCGGCGAACGTGGCGCTGGTAACCGTCGAGGGCTCGATCGTGACCGTGGCCTTCGCCACGCCGCCCGCGTCGGCATTGATCGCGCTGATGATCTTGAAGTGGGCGGAGGCCGAGGCGCCGCTGGCGAGGACGTGCTGGACGACGACGGTGTTGCCCGCGACGAAGTAGCGCTCGATTTTCGGGAGCGACTGCTGGGAGAACAGCTCGTTGTTCTCCACGGTGATCGTCCGGCGGTAGCCGTTGACATCGGCGCCGGCGGTGATCTTGAAGTAGCCGGCGTTGACCACCGTGCGCTGGCGCATGGTGATGAACGGCTGGATGATCGACTGCGCGAGGCCGGCGACATTGGTCTTGTTGACCGAGCCGCCGTAGTTCTTCACGCGCCCCATGAGGAGCTGGTCGATGAAGCCCTGGTGGACGCCGCGCATCTTCGCCTCGGCGGCGGTCGCGTAGACGCGCTGGAGGTTTTCTTGGTCGCCGAGCTCCGAGAACTGGTCTGGAGTCATGGCGTCAAGGGTCGCGCGAGTGATCGCGCACCCGGAGCCGTCGCGAATGTTCACGACTTTGGGGAGGCACTGATTGAAGTAGGACATGGTGGGTTCCTTTGGACGTGTCACACCATGTAGAACGTGACGGAAATACGGAAGTTGTTCCGCAAAACTATCTTGAGGTCCAGCGTCTCCTGCAAAAAACAAAGCGCCCGAGGCCAGTTGGCGTCGGGCGCGACTTCACGGAAGGTCTCGGCTGCTCAGCCGAAACCGAGGGCTTTCATGTGCGGCGCCGAGCCCGCGGCGCTGGAGGGGCGCCCGGGCGGTGCGCTCTGCCTGGACGTCGTGGCGGCGGGCGCGGTGGTCGCCGCCGGCGCGGGGGCGGCCGAACCAGCTGGTTTCGCAGGCGCGGGCGCCGCGGCTGCGGGGGCGGCGGCGGGCGCCGCCGGCTTGTTCCGCACATACCCGCTTCGCTCCAGCTCGGCCCTTGTCTCCGCCAGACGCTGCTTGATGCGGTTGCGGCCGTTCTCCTCGATCATGGTCACGACATCGTCCTCGGTGAACGTGGTGACCTGCGCGATCTTCGGGTCTTTGCGGTCGAGCATGTCGAAGTAGCGGTCTTGGCTGACGAGCAGCTTGCCGTCTCGCATCCGTTTATCCTCGGGCATGGCGTCGAGCAGCTTGCCCTGCGCGGTCACGAAGGCATCGAGCATCGCGTGGGCTTGGCTCTTCGGGTCGGGGTCGATCACCCCTTTCGTGATCTTGAGATACT
>JAMPXH010000096.1 GCA_023701285.1 Candidatus Didemnitutus sp. | reverse complement strand
GCAGCCGGACGTCATTTCGTTCGCCGGCGGCCTGCCCGCGCCGGAGCTGTTCCCCGTCGCCGAGGTGCGCTCCGCGGCCGATGCCGTCCTCACCACCAGCGGCAGCCAGGCGCTGCAATACGGCCCGAGCGAGGGCTTCGCGCCGCTCCGCGACTGGATCGCCCACGAACTCGGCACCCGCGGCGTGCAGGCCTCCAGCGAGGATATCCTCATCACCAACGGCTCGCAGCAGGTGCTCGATCTCGCCGGCAAACTCTTCCTCGATCCCGGCGACGTCGTGTTGACGGAAAATCCGACCTACCTCGCCGCCATCCAGGCGTTCCAGACTTACGAGGTGAAGTTCGTCCCGGTGCCGACGGACGAACACGGCCTCATTCCCGATGCGTTGCCCGGGCTCATCAAGCAGCACCGCCCGAAGTTCCTCTACACGATCCCGAATTTCCAGAACCCGACCGGCATCACGCTGACCGCCGAGCGTCGCCAGCAACTCGCGCGCCTCGCCGCCGAGCACAACCTCACGATCGTCGAGGACGACCCCTACGGCAAGCTGCGCTACCGCGGCGCCGACGTGCCCCCGATCAAGCATTGGGATGAGGCCGGCCGCGTGATCTACGCCAGCACGTTTTCCAAGACCGTCGCGCCCGGCCTGCGCCTCGGCTGGGTTGCCGCGTCGCCCGAGATTTTCAACGCGATGCTCATCCTCAAGCAGGCCTCCGACCTGCACACGTCGACCTTCGACCAACGCGTCGCGCACGCCTACCTCACGGCCGGCTCGCAGGCTGAGCACCTGGAAAAAATCCGTCGCGCCTACGGCGAGCGCTTCGACGTGCTCGACACGGCGCTCCGCGAGCAGTTGCCCGCCAGCTACAAGTGGACGCGCCCCGAGGGCGGCATGTTCCTCTGGGTGACTGGCCCCGCGGAACTCGACGCGCTCGAACTCTTGAAGCGCGCGCTGGTGGAGAAAGTCGCCTTCGTGCCCGGCCGCGATTTCTTTCCGGCCGACGGCGGACGCAACCACATGCGCCTCAACTTCTCCAACTCCGGTCCCGACCGCCTCCGCGAAGGCGTGCGCCGCCTCGCCGCGCTCTGCCGCGGCTGAGCGACTGGTCCGGCAGGGCAGGTGCCGCCGTCGGGCGCCGCGGGTCCGCGGGACCGCGGATCGGCGTTGTGGCGAACTGGAGCCGCCGCGCGCTCTCCGCCCCCAGCAATCGACGCCGGGCGAATGCCTGCGTTCAAAAAATGCGCACAGCTTGCCAGCGCCTGCGCAGGCTTTGACCTCGGGTTTCGCAGTCGGATTTCTAGAGTGCAATCATGACGAGCACCGGCCCCACGCCCTCCGGTTTCACCACTTGTCCCGTGCCGTTGCCGCACCGCACGGAGATCACCGTCGGCCACGGTGGCGGCGGCAAACTCACGCAGGAACTGATCGACCGGGTGTTCCGGCCCGCCTTCGCGAACACCGCGCTCGAGGCCCAGCATGACGGCGCGCTGCTGCGCCTGCCCGGCGGTGGACGCCTCGCATTCACCACGGACGCGCACGTCGTCAGCCCGCTCTTCTTCCCCGGCGGCGACATCGGCAAGATCGCTGTCAACGGCACGGTCAACGACCTCGCGATGTGTGGCGCGGTGCCGCAGTGGTTGTCGGCCGGTTTCATCCTTGAGGAAGGCTTTCCCATCGCGACGCTCCAGCAGGTCGTCGCCTCGATGCAGGCCGCCGCGGAAGCGGCCGGCGTGGCCATCGTCACGGGCGACACCAAGGTCGTCGAACGCGGCAAGGGCGACGGCCTTTACGTGACGACCGCCGGCGTGGGTGTGATCGAGACGCCACTCGTGATCGCCCCGTCGAGCGTGCGTGCCGGCGACGCCATCGTGCTCAGCGGCGACCTCGGCCGACACGGCATGGCGATCATGGCCACGCGCGCGAATCTGTCGTTCGAGAGCGACATCGAGAGCGATTGCGCGCCCCTCGTCGCGCCCGTGCACGCTCTCCTCGCCGCCGGGTTGGAGATTCATTGCCTGCGCGACCTGACGCGCGGCGGCCTGGCCAGCTCGCTCGTCGAAATCGCGGAGTCCGCGCGACTCGCGCTCGCCATCGACGCCGCGAAGGTTCCCGTGAGCGAGACGGTGGCCGGTGCCTGCGAGATCCTCGGCCTCGACCCGCTCTACGTGGCGAACGAGGGCCGCTTTGTGTGCATTCTCCCCGCGGAGCAGGCGCAGCAAGCCGTCGACCTCATCAATCGCACGGAATCGTATGCGTCGCGCCCCGGTGCTCGCGCCGTCATCATCGGCCACGTGAAGGCCGGCCCCGCCGGCCAAGTGACCCAGCGCAGCGTGATCGGCGCCGAGCGCATCGTCGACCGCCTCAGCGGCGAACAGCTGCCGCGGATCTGCTGAAGGCGGCAAATCTCTCTTGCGCAGGCGGTTTCGCTTGAGAGTATCAGGGCAGCAGCAAACCGCGCCGATTTTTGGGCCGATCGGTGGTTTGTTTCACCGCACGACTGCCATGCCCGATTGGGTCAAAAAATCTCTTAGCGAGCGCGATATCTGCACGCAGTTCATCACGCCCGCGTTGGTCAGGGCCGGTTGGGACCTGCAATCGCAGGTTCGCGAAGAGGTTTCGTTCACCAAGGGGCGCGTGATCGTCCGGGGAAAAATGACGAGCCGTGGAGAAGCGCAGCGGGCCGACTACGTCTTCTATCACGCCTCGGGCACCCGATACGGCCCGCAGGCCCGCGCCGTTCTCAAGGGGCTCCTCGCCAAATACGCCGACTCCGGCCTCGCCGACCTCGAGTCACCCAACGTCCTCGCGCTCGATCCGTTTGCGGCAATGGGCACGCCGGTCCAGCTCGCGAAGGCCTTCGGCGGCGCCGAGGTCTACGCGCAGGCCGTGCGCGATCTCGAAGACCAGCTCTACACAGCCTAACGTGGAAACTCTCGGTCAGTCAAAACTGCGGACATACGTCTCGGGCGAGATGCTCCACAAGGGAGCTACCAACAAGGAAATTCGCAATGGCCAGGGCAGGGATATTCGCTCGTTCCCTTCACTCGCCCATGCCGTCGCGAGCCTATCGTTCTACAACCGCGACCATGTGCTCCTCTTCCGCGGTCAGGGAGAGGATTTCCGAAATCTCGACGATAATACGTCAATTCAGCCAAAGATTTTTCGTGGCTATCGCAATGAGCTGAGATTCGAGTGGCACGCAATTATCAATGATCGATATATGCGGCTAGTCCGTGCGGAGGAGCTTTTGGTCGAGGCATGGAAGCGCAATAAGCTCCCTGATCAGCTTCGAATTGAACGCCACAGGAGCATTCGTTGGGCGGTCATACAGCACTATGAAATTTGTGCTACTCCGCTGTTGGATGTTACCCAATCATTGAGAATTGCGGCAACCTTTGCTCTCAGAAACGCTGTTGATGACGAGGCGTTTCTCTACGTTCTCGCTGTGCCGCAGATTAGTTGAGCCATCACAGCGAGCGCAGAAGCTGAGCTCCAGATCCTTCGTCTATCGAGCATTTGTCCACCGTCGGCAGTTCGCCCTCATTTCCAAGAGGGTTTTTTGTTGGGACACTATCCAGAGCTCCACTCTGCTGACCAAAAACGACAGTATCCACTCTATGAAGTGGATTTCGGACGTCGTTTATTGTGCAAGTTCAGGCTAGTTGACCTATCTACCTTCTGGAAATCGGGGTTCACGGCTGCACCCGACATCGCATTACTTCCTGAGCGGAAGGATCCGCTGGTCAAAATTGCGAACCAAATCAAGACCCAGCTTTCTCTCGAACGATAGCTCATGAACATTTGGATTCCGCCCCTCGCCGAACAATGTCGGATTGTGGCCAAAGTGGAGCAGCTGATGGCGTTGGTGGACGCGTTGGAGCAACAGCTCGCGGCCTCGCGCGCCACCGCCTAAAAACTCCTCATCGCCCTCGTCGCCGAGCTGACTTCCAATTCATCGCCTGCGCAAAACTAGCACGCCATGACTGCCACCTACAAGATACCGCCCTCGCACGAGTCGCCCGTGACGCTCCGCTCAAAGCCGGTCGATCCCGCGAACATTCATGCCATCATCCCGACCTACAACGATTGGGACGGCGCAAAGACCACGATAGATAGCTTGCTACGCATGAGGCCGGCGCCACGCAAAATCACCGTAGTCGATGACAACCGGATCAAGAATCCCCCGGCTTGGATCAGCGACCAGAACCTGCGTCACCCGAGTGTGCATCTGGCAGCAAGCTACGAAGGCAACATTGGGCCAGCGTATGCCCGAAACATCGGCTTCGGGTTCCATCCCGAGCAGAGACACGACAACTTGCTGATCGGTGGGTCGGAGCGGGAGCGCTACGTGCGGCATGCCGTTCGCGAGCCCACATCCGATAGCCGCTTGGTCGGCGTCGGTAACCCAGTGAAGTCTTATGTGTGGAAGGGCGATTCAGAGTGGTATTACTTCACGGATAGTGGCTGTGAGCACGCTGAAGGTCTTCTCCAGCATTTCGCGGATGCTTGGCAGGACACGGGAGATTCTTGTGTGGCCATTTCCGGCCCGGTGGAAGGGGCCGGCGATGGTCTGATTAACCGGTTCATGACTGAACAGGGGATTTTGAACCCGCCCAAGGCGCGATTGCTTTACGACATCATGCTCCCGCAGGCTTTGGTCACCGCGAACGCACTCGTTTCGGGTCTCGCGTTCAGCTTCGTCGGTGGCTTCGATGAGACATTCAAGATCGCGGCCGGCGAGGATCTCGACCTCGGCATACGCTTGAGAAGGCTCGGACTGATCGGCTGGGCCGAACAGGCGAAGGTCACTCATCGGTTTCCCGAAGAACTACCAGACTTTGACAAGCGCTTCGAGCGCTACGGCGCCGGGAATCGACAACTCGAACTGAAGCATCGTTTGCCGTCTTTGCGCGCGAGAAAATTCAAGGCTGAGCTTCCCGACCTGCAGGACCTGGCCGATCGTCAAGTGGCCGCGATGCAGCGCGGATACGATCGCGCCGTCGATCCAAAGGTCCAAGGCAAAATCACTCTCGGCTAACGCGTGTCGCGAAGAGTTAAGTCGCCGGCTCCAGCGCGCGGCTGCGGTAGCGGTAGTAGGCGGCGCAGGCGCCTTCGCTGCTGACCATCGGGGCGCCGAGCGGGGACTCGGGCGTGCAACGCGTGCCGAAGGCGGGACAGTCGTGCGGCTTCTTCACGCCGCGCATGATCTCACCGCTGATGCACTCGGTGCAGGCGTTGGCGTTCGAGGTCGTGAGCGGGAAGCGTTTCGCGGCGTCGTAGGCGGCGAACTTCTCCCGCACGGCGAGGCCGCTTTGCGGGATCACGCCGATGCCGCGCCAGTCGCGGTCGGCGATTTCGAAGACGGTTTCGACGATCGTGCGCGCGTGGGTGTTGCCCTCGGTGCGGACGGCGCGGGAGTAGGCGTTCTCCACTTCGGTGCGGCCGCTCTCAAGCTGCTTCACGCAGAGCAGGATGCCTTCGAGGATGTCGACGGGCTCGAAGCCGGTGATGATGATCGGTGCGCGGTAATCGCGGGCGATGGGGCCGTATTCCTCGGTGCCCATGATCGTGCAGACGTGGCCGGCGGCGAGGAAGCCTTGCACGCGGTTGTCGGGTGAGCCCAGGATCGCGCGCATCGCGGGTGGCACGAGCACGTGCGAGGTGAGGATGGAGAAATTCTTCACGCTGTCGCGCTCGGCGAGGAGCACGGACATGGCGTTGGCGGGCGCGGTGGTCTCGAAGCCGACGGCGAAGAACACGACTTGCTTCGCGGGGTTGGCTTTGGCGATGCCGACGGCGTCGAGGGGAGAGTAGACGATACGGACATCGCCGCCGCGGGCCTTGGCGGTGAGGAGATCGATGCCGTTGCCGGGCACGCGCAGCATGTCGCCGAAGGAGCAGAGGATCGCGCCGTGTTTCAGCGTGAGTTCGACGGCTTGGTCGATCAGGTCGGCGCTGGTAACGCAGACAGGGCAGCCGGGGCCGTGGACGAGCGTGATGGTCTTCGGGAGAAGATCGTCGAGGCCGAACTTCACAATGGCGTGCGTCTGGCCGCCGCAGATTTCCATGATCGTCCACGGGCGCGTGGTGGCGCGCGCGATGGCGTCGGCGAGTTTGCGGACGAGCGCGGCGTCGCGGTATTCGTCGACGTATTTCATGGCGACGGATGAGATTGGGTGGAGGGAGAACCGGGTGCGGGCGGCAGTTCGATGCCGTCGAGTTCGCCCATCTGTTTCAGGTATTCGAAGGTCTGCGCGGCTTCCTCGGGGTCGACGGTGCTGATGGCGACGCCGACGTGCACGAGCACGTAGTCGCCGAGCTTGGCCTCGGGGGTGCAGGTGAGGCTGACTTGTTTGACGACGCCGGAGAAGCTGACCTTGGCGGAGCGGAGGAGCGGATCGTCGCCGATGATTTCGACGACTTTACCGGGCACGGCGAGGCACATGGGGAAAATAGGTTATAGGTTAGGGGTAAGGGGTGATGGGGTGCGATGGGGGGCGGCGGTGGAAAGCGCGGCTTAGTGCGGGCGGGCTTGGCGGGCGACGACGAGGACGACGGCACCGACGAGGACGATAGGGAGGAGCAGCGTGGCGATCATGGGGAGTGAACGGTGGTGAGATTCCACAGCGCGCCGAGGGCTTGACCGGCGACGATGGAGTTGTCGTTGGGGGAAAGCTGGCGGTGCGTGAGCACACGGAAACCCGCCGCTCGCAGGGCCTGAGTGGCGAGTTCGTGCAGGAGGGCGTTCTGGAAGCAGCCGCCGGATAGGGCGACGGTGCCGGCGCCGGCGCGGCGTGCGACCGCAACCATGGCCTCGGCCAAGCCGCGGTGGAAGGCGGCGGCCAACTCATCCGGTGCGCGCCCGGCGAAGGCGAGTTGGCGCACGGCGGGAGCCCAGTCGACGTCAAACTCGGCGCCTCCCGAGACACACGGCACAACGTCGAATGGCAGGGTGTGCGACGCCGCGGCGGCGCGAGTTGCGGCGGCTTCAAGGTGCAACGGCGCCTGGCCCTCGAAATGGTTGTGCTCGCAGAGGCCGAGCAACGCGGCGACGCCATCGAAGAGTCGTCCGCCACTGGAGCAGAGCGGAGCATTGAGGCCCTGCTGGAGCATCTGGCGGAGGGTTGCGCGCTGGTTCGTCGTGAAGCCGAAACGCGCGGCGATCTCCGAGAAGAGTCCGAGTTCATGGGACAAACCGAGCGCCACGCGCCGGGCGTCGCGCACGGCGGCCTCGCCGCCGGCGAGCCGGAAGGGCCTGAGGCGGGCGAAACGCGTCGCGCGGCCTTCGCGCAGACGGATGAACTCGCCGCCCCAGACGGTGCCGTCCTCGCCGTAGCCGGTGCCGTCCCACACGATGCCGAGCACGTCGTGCGCAGGGTGGGCGTGCTCGAGCAGGCACGCGAGCAGGTGGGCGAGGTGGTGTTGCACGGCGACGCAGGGCAGACCGAGACGGGCGGCGAAATGAGTCGAGGCGTAGTCGGGATGCTTGTCGTGCACGACGACGGCGGGGGCGGCGGCGTGGAGTTCACCGAGCATCGCGAGCGTGCGCTCGAACACCGCCTGCGTCGGCGCGTTGCCGAGGTCGCCGAGGTGAGGGCTGAGCACGACTTGCCGGCCGGTGGCAATCGCGACGGTGTTCTTCATTTGCGCGCCAACGCAGAGGTGGACGGCGTCGAGGGCGGCCGGCAGCGCGAGTGGCGCCGGGGCGTAGCCGCGGGCGCGGCGGAGAAGGATGGCGTCGCCGGCGGCGGTGCGGCGGATGACGGAATCGTCGACCGGACGCGCGATGGGCCGGTCGTGCACGAGGAAGAAATCGGCGATGCCCGCGAGGCGCGCGCGCGCCTCGTCGTTGTCGGTGCAGATCGGTTCTTCGGAGAGGTTGGCGCTGGTGGCGACGAGCGGACGGGCAAAATCCCAGAGCAAGAGGACGTGGAGCGGCGCGTAGGGCAGGAGGGCGCCGATCCACGGATTGCCCGGCGCGAGGCCGGCGGCGAGCGGGCTCGCGGGGAGGCGCGGCAGCAGCACGATGGGCGCGGCCGGCGATTGGAGCAGCGACTCGTCCGCCGGCGTGAGCTGCGCGTGCTCGCGCACGGACTCGAGGTGCGGGAACATGACCGCGAGCGGTTTCTCCTCGCGGTGCTTGCGGCGGCGGAGCTCGGCGACGGCCGTCTCGTCGGCGGCATCGCACATGAGGTGGAAGCCGCCCACGCCCTTGACGGCGCCGATGCGACCGGCGCGCAGGGCGACGATCGCGGCGGAGAGCGCGGTGGCGCCGCGGGCGAGTTCCTGTCCGTCGCGGTCGAGCAGGCTGAGTTGCGGGCCGCAGTTCGGGCAGGCGTTGGGCTCGGCGTGAAAGCGGCGGTCGGCGGGATCGCGGTATTCGCGCTCACAGGCCGGGCACAGCGCGAAGACGCGCATCGTGGTGCGCGCGCGGTCGTAGGGCAGGCGCTCGATGAGCGAGTAACGCGGACCGCATTGCGTGCAGTTGATGAAAGGGTAGCCGGAGCGGCGGTCGGCCGGATCGAGCAACTCGCGGCGGCAGTCCGCGCACAGCGCGAGGTCGGCCGGGATCGCGGCCGTCACGGCGGCGGCGGACAATGCGCTGGCGTCGATCGCGAAGGTGTCGCCGACGGGCAGGTCGGCCGGCGTGGGTGCGGTGGATTCGACGGTGGTGATGGTCGCAGCTGGCGGTGCTTCGCGTGTGAGCGCCTCGGTGAACGCCGAGACGCGGCTGGACTCGCCGGCGACGCGGAGCAGGACACCGTGCGCGTCGTTGCGCACCCAGCCGCGCAGGCCGTGGCGCAGGGCGAGCCGGTGCACGAAAGGTCGGAAGCCCACGCCCTGCACCGTGCCGCGGACGCGGAGCAGCGTGTCGGTGGTCGGGGGGGCGACGGTCATGGGACGGCGTGGGCGCGGAGGTGGACCGGACGGCGGTGAGCGCGGGCCGGGTGCGGCGGGGAAAGGTCAGCGTCGTCGCGGCAGGCGCGCGCGGAGGTAGTCATACCAGGACGCGAGGCCTTCGCCGCTGCGGGAGGACAGCTCGATGATCTCGGCCTGCGGGGCGATGCGGCGGATGTTCTCGACGGCGACGCGGCGGTCGAAGCCGAGCGCGTCGGCGACATCGACCTTGGTGAGGAGGACGAGGTGCGCGGACTTGAAGATGGGCGGATACTTGAGCGGCTTGTCCTCGCCTTCGGTGGTCGAGAGCAGGACGACGCGGATCTGTTCGCCGAGGTCGAAGGAGGCGGGGCAGACGAGGTTGCCGACGTTCTCGATGAAGAGCACGCGGGCGCCGTCGAGATCGATGGACTCGGCGGCGCGGGCGATCATGCCGGCGTCGAGGTGGCAGACGGTGCCGGTGGTGATCTGAGCGACGGCGGCGTGCGGCCGGTTGAGGCGGCGGCCGTCGTTGTCGGTCTCGAGGTCGCCCACGAGCACGGCGCAGCGGACTTCCTTGCCGAACTCGTCGAGCGTGCGTTCGAGCAGGGTGGTTTTGCCCGCGCCGGGGGAGGAGACGATGTTGAGCGCGAGCAGGCCGCGGCCGAGGAAGTAGCCGCGGTTGCGCTCGGCGAGGATGTCGTTCTTCTCCAGCAACGGGAGGCTGAGGTCGACGGATTTGACCTGCACCTCGCCGCGGGGGCTGGCTTGCAAAGCGGCGCTGATCTCCGCCGACAGCGGGGCGGAGAGAGCGCGGGTGGGGGAAGAGGCGGCGCCGTTCAGGGCATTGATACGGACGCCGCCATCAGCAACGGCGGGGGATTCTTCAGGCGTGGGCATTGGACGCAGGGGTGGAAAATTCGAGTCGGGCCAGTTCGAGCTCGCGACCGCTGCGCACGTCACCCGAGAGCGCCTGGCAGTGCGGGCAGGCGAAGATGAAGCCGCTCTCGACCGTGAAATCCGCGGCGCAGGCGCGGCAATGGACGCGCGCGGGCACGAGCTCGATCTCGAGCACGGCGCCTTCGGCGATGCCGCCCGGCGTGACCGCCTCGAAGGCGAAGCGCAGGGCCTCGGGCTCGACACCGGAAATCGCGCCGATGCGCATCACGACCCGGTCGACGCGGCTGGCTCCATGGGCGTGGGCCTCGCGCCGGATCACCGTCAGCGCGGATTCGATGATGCCGACCTCGTGCATAGCGCAGTTCATTGCACCCGGCAACCGCCGCCGTCGAGTGGAAGCGCATGGATTGCCAACACGTGCGCAGTCTATGACAAAACTCAGCTATTCGGTTTCGGCGGGGTCCGGTAAGGTCGCTAACAGACAAGCTCCACGCCTCCCCCACGCACGCCCCGCAACCCCAACCAGCGTCGCCCCTGTCCCACGCCTCGCGGCCCGCCTCCGCATACATGCTCCAGGAAACCGAACCCCAGCATACGGCCAAGAAGGAAGAAACGATCTACGAACGCATGACGTCGCGCGGCGTGAGCCGGCGCGAGTTCATGCAGTTCTGCGCCTGGATGGGCGCCTGCATCGGATTGGAAAAAACGGGCATGGCCCAGATGGTCAATGCCCTTGAGACGAAGAAGCGGATCCCCGTCGTCTGGCTCCATTTCCAGGAGTGCACGTGCTGCAGCGAGTCGTTCATCCGCAGCTCGCACCCGATCGTGGCCGACATCCTCCTCGACAAGGTCTCGCTTGACTACACCGAGACGCTGATGGCCGCCTCCGGCCATCAGGCGGAGAAGTGCCTCCACGACACCATCACGAAATACAAGGGCGAGTATCTGCTCTGCATCGAGGGCTCCGTGCCGCTCGCGGACGACGGCGTCTATTGCTGCATCGGCGGCAAGACCGCCAAGCAGATCGCCGAGGAAATCGCGAAGGATGCCAAGGCCGTCATCGCCTGGGGCAACTGCGCGGTGTCCGGCTGCGTGCAGGCCGCCAAGCCGAATCCCACCGCCGCGACCCCGATCCAGAAGGTCATCGCCGGCAAGCCCATCGTCAACGTGCAGGGCTGCCCGCCCATCGCCGAGGTCATGGCCGGCGTGCTCGTGCACCTGCTCACCTTCGACCGCATCCCGCAGCTCGACAGCCTTGGCCGCCCGAAGGCCTTCTACTCGCGCCGCGTGCACGACACCTGCTACCGCCGCCCAAACTACGACGCCGGCCTCTTCGTCGAGAGCTTCGACGACGAGAACGCGCGCAAAGGCTACTGCCTCTACAAGGTCGGATGCCGCGGCCCCTCCACCTACAACGCCTGCGGCACCATCCGCTGGAACGGCGGCGTCAGCTTCCCGATCCAGTCGGGCCATCCTTGCATCGGTTGCTCGGAGGCGAACTTCTGGGACAACGGCCCGTTCTACCAACGCGTGCCGAACTTCCCCGGCTTCGGCATCGAGAGCACGGCCGACAAGCTCGGCCTCGCCGCCCTCGCGGCCTCCGCCGGCGGCGCCGTGGCGCATGCCGTCATGACCAACTTCCGCAAGCGCGGCGAGATCGGCGAACACCCGGGCGAGAACGCCGAACAGGCCGAACAGGCCGACAACAACGAAAAGAAATCCTAACCCCGGAGAAATCCCATGAGCACCCGAATTGTTGTCGACCCCGTCACCCGCATCGAAGGTCACCTCCGCATCGAAGCCGAGGTGAAGGACGGCAAGATCATCGACGCCTGGAGCGCCGGCACGATGGTGCGCGGCCTCGAGATCATCCTCAAGGGCCGCGACCCGCGCGATGCGTGGGCCTTCTGCGAGCGCGTCTGCGGCGTGTGCACCACGGTGCACGCGCTCGCCTCCGTGCGCTCCGTCGAGGACGCCCTCGACATCCGCATCCCGCCCAACGCCGAGCTGATCCGGAACATCATGTTCTGCTCGCAATACATCCACGACCATGTGGTGCATTTCTATCATCTGCACGCGTTGGACTGGGTGGACGTCGTGAGCGCGTTGAAGGCCGATCCCGCCGCCACCTCGAAGCTCGCGCAGAGCGTCTCGAAGTGGCCGAAGAGCTCGCCCGGCTACTTCAGCGACCTGCAGAAGCGCCTGACGAAGTTCGTCGAGAGCGGCCAGCTCGGCATCTTTGCCAACGGCTACTGGGGCCACCCGGCCTTCAAGCTCCCGCCCGAAGCCAATCTCATGGCGGTCGCCCATTACCTCGAGGCCCTCGAGTGGCAGAAGGAGATCGTGAAGGTCCATACGATCTTCGGCGGCAAGAACCCGCACCCGAACTATCTCGTCGGCGGCGCGCCCTGCTCGATCAACCTCGACGAGGCCAATGCCATCAACGCCGAGCGCCTCGCCTTCGTCGGCCAGACGCTCCAGCGCGGACTCGAGTTCGTGGAGCAGGTCTACATCCCCGACGTGCTGGCCGTCGCGCCGTTCTACCTCGACTGGGCCGGCCTCGGCGGCGGCTTGGAAAATTACCTCTGCTACGGCGACCTGCCGACCAACGGATTCGCCGACGTGAAGGGCTTCAAGTTCCCGCGCGGCGCCATCCTCGGCCGCAACCTCAACGAGGTCCATGCCGTCGACCCCAAGGACGACACCGGCGTGCAGGAGTTCATCGACAACTCCTGGTATGAATACGAAGGCGGCGCCATCAGCGGCGGCCGCCACCCGTGGAAGGGCGAGACCAACCTGAAGTATTCCGGCCCGAAGCCCCCGTATGAGCATCTCGACGTCGACCAGAAATACTCGTGGCTGAAGACACCGCGCTGGAAGGGGCACGCCATGGAAGTAGGCCCGCTTTCGCGCATGCTCGTCGGCTATGCCTCCGGCAATGATGCGATCAAGGGCGCCGTCACCGACACCCTCGGCGCGCTCAAGGCGCCCGCCTCCGTGCTCTTCTCGACGCTCGGCCGCACCGCGGCGCGCGCGATCGAGTCGCGCCTCGCGGCCATGTGGGGCCTTGAGTTCTTCAACCAACTCCTCGCGAACATCAAGGCGGGCGACACCCGCACGTTCACGAAGGAGAAGTGGGAGCCGTCGACCTGGCCGGCCGAGGCTCGCGGCGTCGGTTGCAGCGAGGCTCCCCGCGGCGCGCTCGCGCACTGGATCGTCATCAAGGACCAGAAGATCGCGAACTACCAACTCGTGGTTCCGAGCACTTGGAACGCCTCCCCGCGCGACGGAAAGGGCCAGCGCTCGGCCTACGAGGCCTCGCTCATCGGCACGCCCGTGCACGATCCGCAACAGCCGCTCGAGATCATCCGCACCATCCATTCGTTCGACCCGTGCCTCGCCTGCGCCGTCCATCTCTACGAGGACCAGAAGGAGATCGCGCGTCACGAACTGCTGGTGAAGTAACCCGGAGGCTCACATGCACGCCTCGAACGAATACCAACGGGTCTACGTCTGGGAGCAGCCGGTGCGCTGGTTCCATTGGATCAACGCCCTCTGCATCGTCGTGCTCGCGACGACCGGTTACCTGATCGCGCATCCGCCCGCGTTGCTCAACGCGAACGAGGCGACGTTCGGTTACTGGTTCGGCACGCTGCGCTTCGTGCACTTCGTCGCCGGCTACGTGTTCTTCGCTAACTTCATGTTCCGGCTCTACTGGTCGCTCGTCGGCAACAAATACGCGAACTGGCGGAATTTCTTCCCGCTCACGCTCGCGCAGATCCGCCAGATCTGGGAAGTGCTGACGGTCGACATCCTGCAGGCGCGGAACAAGCCGGTGCGCACGATGGGCCACAACTCCGTGGCCTACTTCACCTACACCGGCACGGGGCTGCTGACGCTCTTCCAGGTGGCCTCGGGCTTCGCCCTGCTGGCCCCGATGAGCGACAGTTTCTTCCCGCAGCTCTTCGCCTGGATGCTCCCGCTCTTCGGCAGCGAGCAGAACCTCCGGATCTTCCACTACGCGGTGACCTGGGCGTTCGGCATCTTCGCGCTCATCCACGTCTATCTCGTGATGTATCACGACTACGTGGAAGGGCACGGCGTGCTGACGTCGATCATCGGTGGCTGGAAGTTCATGGCGAAGCACCAGGTCGAGGCGCCGCACGCGTCCGGCGTCTCCGGTTTCCCCGGTAAAGCCGGCGCGCCTTCCGGCCAGCGCGGCTCCGCCGAGCACGCCAAGGGCGAACCCGTGATCTGACCCCGATGCGCCGCGCGACGACCAACGAAGTGGCCGCCTGCCCGGCGAGACTTGCCGGGCGGAGTCTTCCGACTCCGCCCGATCTTTTTCCCGGGTGCAGCCTCGCCCGATGACGCGGCTGCAACCGCAGGACCTCCCCCGATGATCT
>JAMPXH010000095.1 GCA_023701285.1 Candidatus Didemnitutus sp. | reverse complement strand
GCTCATCAGTCGGAAGTGGCGTCCAACTGCATGGGTCCGGCTGAGCCGCCCTCATCTCCGTTGACCGCGCGGGCCCGGTGTTTCCGCCGTCGCCTGCGCGCAGTTACGGTTCAACAAAAACAGGCAGCCCGACCCACGCGACGGCGAGCAGCGTGCGCGCATCCCAGTTGGCGAGGCGGAAGCAGCCGTGCGATTCCGTGCGGCCGACCTTCTCCGGTTCGGGCGTGCCGTGGATGCCGTAGCCGGGCACGTCGAGCCCGAGCCACGCCACGCCCACGGGATTGTTCGGCCCGGGCGGCAGAATCAGCCGGCGACCGAGCGTCTGCCCCTCGGCCGACTCGGGAAACACCGCCGGATCGAACGTGTAATTCGGGTCCGGGATCACCACGGTCACGTGCAACTCGCCCAGCGGCCGCTTGTCGACCGCCCGGGCGATGCTCACGGGAAAATGGCCGATGATGCGCCCCTCGGCGTCGTTCACTTGCAACACGCGGTCTGCGAGCTTCACGTGGAGTTGCGCGGCACTGCCGGTCAGTTGCACGCGGCCGATCGCGGGCACCTCGATGGTCATGCCGGGCAACGGCTGCTCCCAGTCCATCGCCGGGTTGAGCCGGCGCAGGAGTTTCGGGTTGGCGCGGTAGCGCTCCGCGGCGAACTCGAGGGCCGAGCCGTAGCCGAGTTGGTCGCGTTCTGATTTGCCGAGCCAGGTTTCAGGCACCGGTTGCAGCACGGCGAGCTCCTGCGCGGCGAAGGTGTGCGTCGTGAGCGCCGGCGCGGTCAGCAGCAGCGCCTCGCGGGTCGGGGTGTCGAGCCGGCCCGTCTCCTCGAGAAACGCGCTCCGCTGGAACGCCCGCAACGCCGCGGCCGATTGCCCGCCCGGGACGCCGTCGATCGATCCGCAGGAAAAACCGCGGCGGTGCAGCTCGATTTGGGCTTCGAGCCAGTCCTGCACCGGCCGCACCGCGAACTCATCGTCTGGGTCGGTCTGGGCCGGGGCCGGCCCGGCGACGCCGCAGGCGAGGAGCAGAAAAAATGTTCGGACCAGCCGCACGCCGACGGATTATCCGGAGGCCGCAGGGTGCGTCAACCGGTGCGTCGCTGTCGCCTACGGTGTCAGGTCGCGGGTCAGCAGGTTCGCTGCCGGCAGCGCGGTGACAAGTGAGCGGAACAAGGCGAGTTCCTCCGGCGTGATGGCATAGCGACCGCCTGCCAGCGGCAGCTCCGGCGGCACCCGGACGGGATCGAGCGCCACGAGGCGGCGGGCAATCACCATCGCCGCGAGGAATGAGCCCGCGCGTGTCGGGTGGAGCACGTCCGTGTATAAACTCAGCCCCGGGGCTTTCTCCAAGGCTGCGGCCCAAGTCTCGCCGACGGGAAATAGCGCGATGCCGGCAGCCGCTGCCGCCTCCCGATAGGATCGGCCGACGAGGGCAAACCCGCGGGGCTGGCCCTCGCGAGGCCAGACCATGAACAGCGCGGGGCGCGCGCCGGCCTGCCGCGCCGCTTCGGCCCAACGCGCGGTCCAAGCGCGCAAGTGGGCGCGGCTGTCGTCCTGCGTGGAGGGACCTTGTTGCAGGATGACGACGGTGAACCGACCGGACGCGAGACGTGCCGTGGCGCCGTCCTGCCAGTGATCCTCCAGCGCGTAGCCGCCCGGGGCGCTCATTTCTGTTTCCAAGGCAACGCCCTGTAGCGTGGCCATCGCGGCCACCAATGCAGGCAGGTCGTTGGTGGCGGTCAGGCTGTTGCCGAGGAACAGCACGCGCGGGGCGGCGTCCGCTGGAGCCGCGGTGGCGAGCAAGGAGAGAACCATGAAACCAACGTGCCAGGCGGTGCAAAGGCGGCGGTGCATGGCAGGAGTTTTCGCTTTTCGGTTCCGCCGGGAAGCGCTGGGAGACGAGGCGCGCAACCTTGCGCCCAGGCGCGCGGCGTCTGCGACCGGCCGCGGCCCCGGCTCATTTGCTCGTGAGGTGCCAGCAACCGCAAAGCGGACACCGGTAGGCCGTGCGCCGACGTTCCACGCCGGCGAGCAGCGCGGCGTCGAGGGCGTCGCCTTGCGTGCGGTAGCGGCGTTTGCCGACGCACATCTTCTCGCGTTGCTCCCGGGTCGGTCGTTTCACGGCGAAGGGATGATCAGGCGTCAGGATGCAGTGTGACGCCCAGCAGGTGCAGGGCAGGGGCTTCCGCCGTCAGGCGGATCTCACGCTCGAACATGAAACCGAGCTTCGTGAGCACGCGCATCGAGGCGGCGTTGTCGGGTTGCACGATCGCGGTGAGGCGCCGCAGGCCGTGTCGTTGCCGCGCGAGGTCGAGCACGGCGCGGCCGGATTCGCTCGCGTAGCCGCGCCCTTCGTGGGCACCGAGGAAAGCGAAGCCCAGCTCCACGTCGGGGAGCGTGTCGCGCTTCAGCAAGCCGCACATCCCGACGGGCGCGCCGTCCTCGCGGCGGCTGACGTGCAGGAGCCCGAAACCGTGGCGCGCGTAGCTCGCGATCGGCCCTTGGACGAGGTAGGCCTCCGCGTCGGTCACCGTGCGCAGGCCGCGGTCGCCGATGTAGCGCAGCCAGCCCGGCGAGTTGACCAGGGTGAGGACGAAGGCGGCGTCCGCGGGCGCGAAGGCGCGCAAGGCGAGGCGCTCGGTCAGCAGGGGCGGGCTCATGACCGGCCCAGTGGAACCGATGCCGGTCGCCGAGGCGAGCGCGGGTCGCCGTGAAGGTAAGCCGCCTTTATGACAACCGATGCCGAGCCAAAGGCGGTGCCCCGGCGTAGAATCGGCTCATGAACTCCCGGTTTCATTTCGATGGCGTCAGCCATACGTGGCCGATGGGACGGATCATGGCGGCCGCTTGGTTCATCATCGCGGCGAAGTGTGTGCTCGTGTGGTGGGCGATCGGGCGCTGGCAGGTGCCGGTGCATCCGGCGTGGGTCATCGTGCCGACGCTGATGATGGCGGCGCTCGCCACGGTGCTCTGGGTCACTCATCGCGAGGAGTGAGTCGGACGCCGGCTCACGTGCGCCCGCGTCCGGCCGGGCGCGGTGGACGGCGTTGCGTCAGGCCTCGGCCAACCGCTCCGCGATGTCCTGCAGGATTTCCTTCCGCCCGGCCTTCGTCTTGGAGGAGGTCAGGAACAGGCGCGGTTGCAGGCCGAGCGGCTCGAGGCCGTCGCGCTGGAAACGGGTGACCGCGTTCTTCGTCTGTGTGGGCGACTGCTTGTCCGCCTTGGTGAACACGAGGGAGAACGGCACGCCAGCGCCCGCCAGCCACTCGATGAAGGCGAGGTCGATCGGCTGGGGCTCGATGCGCGGGTCGATCAGCACGTAGGTGTGTTGCAACGCCTCGCGTTGTTCGAGGTAGTCGGCGACGGCGCGATTGAAGTCGAAGCGGTCCGTCTTCGCACCGTGCGCGTAGCCGTAGCCGGGCAGGTCGACGAGGCGCCAGCGGCGGTTGATGACGAAAAAATTCAGCAGGCGGGTCTTGCCGGGCAGGTCCGAGACTCGGGCCAGGCCGTGGCGTTCGGCGAGGAGGTTGATGAGCGAGGATTTCCCGACGTTCGAGCGTCCGATGAACGCGAACTCGGGCAAGGGCAGGCGCGGTCCCTCCGTGTGGCGGGGGGCGCTGAGCTCGAATTCGGCGGAAAGGATCTTCATCGGGCCGAGTCCAACGGCCCCGCGGGTGCGAGTCACCCCGAATCCTCGCCGGCAGGCCGGTTTGGCTTGAGCGGGCGGGGCAGCCTCGTTTCTTCGCCGGATGCATTCGCTGAAAACCACGCTCGGTCGACTGCGCCTCGTCGGTTGGTGGGAAGGGCTTTCCTTCCTGCTGCTGCTGTTCGTCGCGATGCCGTTGAAATACTTCGCGGACCAGCCGCTCGCGGTGCGGGTCGTCGGCATGGCGCACGGCGTGCTTTTCGTGCTCTTCGTCCTGGCTGCGGTCCATGCCGCCGTCGTGCAAGGCTGGGCGATGAAACGCACGGCGCTCGTGCTGCTCGGGTCCGTGCTGCCGTTCGGGCCGTTCGTGATCGACGCGAAGCTGCTGCGCGGGGAGACGCCGCGCGATTGACCGCGGCGCGCCGGCCGGCACGGCAGGTGGCGTTAATGTTGCAGAATCGGGCTTCCCTCGCCGCCGGGTTTACGCGAGGCTGCCTCGCGCCCCCATGCAAGAAGAGACCGCGATCTATCTCACCAACATCGTCATCGCCGTGATCCTCGCGGGTCTCCTCACGCACTCCTGGCTGCGGCTGGGTCGCAGCACGCCGAGCTTCTACTGGATGGTCGCGGCATGGATCATGGTGGTGGCGGATGTGTTCTTCGCATTGCGGCCGGATCTGCCGCACTGGGTGGGGCGCTTGTTGCCGACGCTGCTCGTGACCGTCGGGCAGCTGACGTTCTTCGCCGGCGCCCGCACGACGGCGAAGCAGCCCGTGCCGTGGAAACTCATTACCGGCGTGCTGCTTTTCCATGCGCTGGCGCTGACTTATTTCCTGCTGGGCGGGCCGGCCACGCCCTGGCGCATGGTGACGAACGGCGTCATCTGGGCATCGATCGCGTTCATGGCGTTCCTGAGCCTGCGCAAGGCGCCGGTCTTCTTCTGGCAGCCGATCGTGGCGCCGGCGAATGTGTTCCTGTTGCACGGCTTCTTCCATGTGGCGCGCATCACGCTGGCGATCGGAGCCTCGGCTTATGACTGGCCGCGCGTCGCGGATGCGCTGCAGGTCGTGGGCGACTTGGAGGCGAGTTTCTTCATCGTCGCGCTCTTCACCGCCCTGCTGATCGCCACGCTGCAGCAACGGCACGAGGAACTCATGAGCGCCCGCGCCGAGGTGGAGACGTTGTCGGGGCTCCTGCCTGTGTGCGCCTGGTGCAAGAAGGTGCGCGACGACGAGGGTTACTGGCAGCAGGTCGAGGATTACCTTTCCCGGCGCAACATCCGGATCACGCACGGCATCTGCGCGGACTGCATGTCCACGCAGACCAAGGACACGCACCCGTCGGCGTCGAGTTGAGTGGGCGGGGCGCGTTTGCGGACGCAGACGAAGGCGGCGCTGGTGCGGGTTGGAATCGCGAGCAGATAGCGCTTGCGCTGCCCGTAATTGTGACGATGGGTAGGCGTGTTCGATGTCAGGTCAGATGCACGGTTGAGATCGTGATTTGCGACAGGAACGAAAGGCCGCGCCCGATGAGTCCATCCGCGCGGCAGTCAGGCTAGGTTCAGGCGCGTCGCTTGCGGCGCGTTGCAGGTCAGCGGCAGTGAAACGTCAGCGTTCAACACCCACACCGACCATGAACTTCCATCAACTCCTTCAACAACGCGCCGGGCTGTTGCGCGCCGCCCGGCTGGCCAATCTGGCCTTCGCCTACGCGCGCTTGCAGGTCTTTGCCGCCCGGATTGCCGATGCGGGCATCGCGGGACCGCTCGCGCTCCAGCCGGTCGATCCCGAGGTGGGGCGTTTCTGCCCCGTGCTCGCCGCCCACGCCTGCCGCCAGGCGGTGATTGACGAGCATTTCCTCGACGAGGATGTCGTGGAGCTGGCCGACATCCTTGCCTTCCTGCGCGAGGAAAACGACACCTTCGGCTCCGATTTCGCCGCCGAGGATCTCGCGGCGCGCTTCCTGCCGTGGTTGCGGCGCGAGTTGGAACGCGCCGACGTCGGCGTGGATGAGGCCACTTCGGCTGGCGGCGCTGCCCGCGCGGAATCAGCCGGAGACTGAGCGGAGCTCGGCGCGCGCCTGCGCGATTTACTTGCCGGGCGCGCCGGCCGGCATGGTGTCGGCGTCGACGGTCAGCCGCTCGTGCGCGATGAGCGCCAGCACGCGCGCACGGCGTTCGGCGGAAAGATTTTTCGCCCAGAGAAAGTCCGTGGCGTCGCCGGTCATCTTCACCTGGCCTTCGCCGTCGGAGAAAAAGACATCGAGCGTCGCGACCTCGCGGTCGCGGCGGTGCAGCGCGACGTTCTCGGGATGGCCACCGGCCTCGAACAGGCTCGCGCTCAACGCGTCGAGCGTGACGCTCTCGCCCAGCCAGTGGCGGAAGCTCGGCACCAAGTCCGCCTGTTTGTAAACCGCGTCTATCACCTGCGGATCCGGCCGACGCCGATCCACGATGACGAGCGGCACGCGGGAGGAAAGGCCCAGGCCGAACGCTCTCTTCTCCGCCGGCAGCGTGGGCGTCATCGCCCGGTGATCCGAGGTGATGACGAGGATGCCGTCCTCGAAGAAGCCGCGCCGCTCCAGCTCGCGCACGAACCAGCCCGCCCAGCGGTCCGTGTAGCGGAAGCACGCCTCGATATCGATCCGGTGGCTGTCGGGGTCGAGGTAAGGGATGTGGCTCGAGACGGTTTCGAGGGTCAGGAAAAACGGCCGATCCGCCGGCCGGTCGCCGAGCCATTGCAGCGTGCGCTTGTAGAGCGCTTCGTCGTGCGCGGCGTCGAAGGCGGCGATGCGCGGCCAGCCGTTGTAGAACGGATGTTCGCTGCCTTCGCTCTGCTCGTAGCCGATGCCCGTCAGCCACGGGCCCTTGCCGACGAAGTCCAGCGTGCCCGTCGTCATGAAGCGGGTGAAGTAGCCCGCGCGCCGGAAGACGGCCGGCAAGGTGTCGCGCTGGCTCGCGACGGAGGGCAGCTGGTCGAGTTGGCTGGTCTTGCCGTAGGGCACCCACAGGCGCACCCCGCCCAGCAGGTTGACCAAACCCTCGGCCGTGCAATAGCCGCCGGCGTGGAAGCGGGTGAAGCGCGTGTTGGCCCGTGCGAGCGCGTCGAGCTCCGGCGTCCAGTCGAGCACGCCGTCGAAGGCGGCGGAGTGGTAGCTCGACCAGGATTCGACGATGAGGAGGATGACGTTGCGCCGGTCGGGCGCGGCGGGGGCGAGCGTGCGGACGGGCAGCTGGCGATACGCCGCGGTGAGCCGCTCCTCCTCGGCGGGCGAGTAGCGTTTGCGCTGCGGGTTCGGGGTGTTGAGCGCGACGACGTTTTCGCGCATCCAGCGCGGCAGATGGTCCGGGTCCATCGGCCGCCACAGGCCGAAGGCGCCCAAGGCGACGCCGCCGGCGAGCAATGCGTGCGAATAACGAGGGCGCCCCCACGGCGCGAAAAGCAGTCCGCCGATCAGCGTCAGCGCGGTGAGCGCGATGAGCGCCACGCCGGCCACGCCGAAGCGATCCATCAGGAAACCGACCACGACATCCGGCAGCGGCGCGAACGTCGTCAGGCGCCCCCATGACAGCCGTGTCTCCATGCACCACACCATCATGACGTCGACGGAGTAGAGGACGATGAAGCCGGCCAGCGCCACGCGCGCGAGTGGCAGCAGCCGTCGCGGCAGCCCGTGCAGGCTCACCCACAGGAGCAGGCACGCGGCGGCGATGAGCACGGCATCGCTTTGCACCACGAGCGCAGCGGCCGCACCGGGCTCGGAGGCGAATTCGGGATTCGTTGCCACCAGCAGGGCGCGGGCGCCAAGCGCCGTGAGCATCGCGAACAATGGGAAAAGCACGCCCCAACGCGCGAGGTGGGAGCGATCCGACGTCGTCGGCGATGCAGGCGAAGGGGCGGGGGCCGTGGGCATGGAGCGTCGCGTCAATGCATCAGCGACTGCGGTGCTGCAACTGGATTTCCCCCGCGCGGCGACGGTGGGCGTGCCGTCGCGGGCGATTCACGGCGTGGCCGCGGGCTCGCGGGTGGCTTGCCACGTCACGACTTGCCACAGGCCGTCGCGCCGGAGGAACGCACCGCTGTTGCGGGAATACCAAGTGGTGCCGTCGGGATTGCGGATCACGAGGCGGAAGGTGAGCGCGGCAAACTCGCCGTAGGGGCGCACGCGCACGTCTTCCGCGCCGTAGGAGGTCCTCGCGGCGGCGGGATCGTGCACGGCGGCTGCGACGCTGCGCACGATCTCGGCCTTCGTGCGCACCACGCCTTGGCCGCTCGTATAGACGAGGTCGTCGGCCCAGAAACGCTCGTGCATGGCAGGATCGTCGACGCGGGCGAGAAATTCGTCCAACAGCGCGGCGATGGTCTGCGTCGTGACGTCCGTGACCGGCTCGGCGGCGCGAGCGGGAACGGAGAGCATCGCGACAGCGAGCAGGGCGCTGCACCAGAGCAGGAACAGGCGGGAGCGGGGCATGCGTGACAACTAGTGCGTGCCGACCGGCGTTCAAGCGCGCACGCGGGGCGCGACCGTCGGGCGGACGGCGCGGCGGCGGGCCGGTCAGCGTTGCCGGCGGCGGGCGACGCTGGCAACGCCCAGTGCGATCGCACCAAGCAGCGCGGCGAGCGCGCCGGGCTCAGGGATGGAGGCGACGCCGAACACGTCGATCTCGCGGTAGGCCGTGCCGCCGTTTTCGTGGCCGCTGAAGACGAACTGCAACGCGGCCACGTTGGTCACGAGGTAGCCGCTGCTGGCGGAGATCTGCACGAGGGTGTTGGCGATCGATTCGTCGGTCGTCTCGACCTCGATGAACTGGCCGCTCTCGTCGTCCCACTCCATGCTGGTGCCGGTGGGGAAGCTGGTGTTGTTGTAGGTCGTGATCGTGATGAGCGGCAGGAAGGTGAGCGGGTTGTCCGCCGTGGAATATTTCACGCTGTAGGCCTGGCCGTCGCGACCGGAGTCCCAGCTGGCGAAGGTGCGCAGGCTCGAGAGCGAGTAGCCGGCGGGGTGCGCGACGGTGTCGAGCGTGAAGGTGAGCGTCACGTTGTTCGGCATGACGGTGTATTGGCCGTCGCCGCCCAGGCCGCTGGACCCGAACGTGCCATACGCGCCGTCGCTCAGACGGCCGAGGTCGACGGTGTAACCGCTGTCTTCGCGATAGAAATAGGTGTTGCCGGAACCGGGCGCGCCGGTGCGCGTCGCGGAGGTCAGGTGGGTTTGCAGAAGGTCGACCGACGAAACCGCCACGCCGCCGGGCATGGTCGCGGTGCCGGTGCCGTAGTTATCCTGGATCAGGGACTGGGCCGGCAGGGTGACTGCACCCAAGAAGGCAAGCGCGGCGCAGAACAGGCGGCGTGGAAGCGAGTTCATGGCGCGACAATCCCGTCACGCTGCACAGAGACAAGTCCCTTCTCCACTCGCGCCGGGGCGTGGCGGGGAATGGCGGCAGGGCGTGGTGTGACGATGTCACACGCCGCCCGACGGAATCATCCCGGCTTGCGTGCTCAGCGCGCAGGTGCCGCGCCCCAGGCGGCGAGGCGTTGCTCGGCTTCCGCGAGATCGCCACGGAGGCGGGCGAGTATGTCCTGCACGTTCTGGATGCGGTTGCTGACAGTGAGCGAGGTGCCGGCGCCTTGACGCTCGCGGGTCTGCAGGTCGCGTTCGAGGGTGGCGGACATCTGGGCGATCTCGCCGAGGATGCGGGTGCGGCGCGCCTGCCAACCGAGGATCTCGGCGGCGCGCACGGTGAGACCGTGCACCTGACGCCGCATCGCGGCGGCGCGCTCGGCGGCGGAGACGAGGCCCTGGTCCATGCCTGCGAGTTGCAGTTCCTGGATCGCCGTGTCGAACGCGGCGAGTTCGGCCGGGGCAAAGCGGCTGCCAAGTTCCGCGCGGAACGCGGCAAATGCCGGTTCGTCTTCGGCGCGGACCGGCGTGTCCGGCAACGCGAGGCGGGCGCAGCTGCAAAGACCGAGGAGGCAGAGCAGGGCGAACACGTGACGCATCATGCCGTGAGCATGGGCGGAAAACAGGAGCGAGAAAAGCGCCGATGCAGCGCGACGTGCGCCTGATCACCACGCGGCGCCGGTCTGCCCGCGTTGCAAGGAATGTCCCTGGCCGGCGCCCCGTGTGTGCACGGCAAAGCGGCGCTTGCGTCGCATCTGGCGATGGGATTGTAATATAATATTCCGACGGGTTCACATATCATTTCGGACGCGCTATGATTACGACGCTGGCTCTCATCGACCAAGTGGGCGGGTGGTGGAACGAACTCACCCTCGCCAAGCAACTGTTCTACGGGCTCGGCCTCATGGCCGGCTTGGTCTCGCTGGTGCTGGCGGTGCTCGCCATACTGGGCATGGAGCATGCCGATGCGGCCGACGCCTTGGAAGCGGCGGGCGCGGGCGGCGGCATTTTCTCCATCAAGCCGCTCACAGGCTTCTTTCTCGGCTTCGGTTGGGCCGGCGGCTTGGCACTCGACGGAGGAACGAGTCTCGGCGTGGCATTGCTGATCGCCTTCGCGGCCGGCACGGCGGTGACGGCTGTGATCGTCGCCCTGATCCGGGCCATCTATTCCTTGAAAAGCGACGGGACTGTGCGGATCGAGCGGGCGCTCGGTGCCGTGGGCACCGTCTATGTGACCGTGCCGCCGCGCAAGGCCGTGGGCGGCCAAGTCGTGGTGACCTTCAGCGGGCGGCAGGAGACGCTGTCTGCGCTCAGCGAATCCGAGCAACCGCTGGCCAGCGGCGACAAGGTCAAGGTGGTGGCCGTCGTGGACAGCCGCACCGTGCTCGTCGCCGCGCTCTGAGCGCATCTCCCTTTCGGGCCATCCCTCTGCACAGACATATCCTCCCATGATCCAAATCATCGCCGGTTCGTTCATCGTCGTATTCTTCCTGATCGTCCTGATCACGCTGATCTCGCGCTATCGGATGTGCCCGCCCGACCGGATATTGGTCGTCTACGGCAAACTGGCCGAAGGTCAGTCGTCCAAGTGCTACCACGGCGGCTCGACGTTCGTGATGCCGTTTTTCCAGAGCTACGGCTACCTGGATCTCACGCCGATCAACATCGAGATCGAGCTGCGTGGTGCGCTCTCCAGCCAAAACATCCGCATCGACGCTCCCGCCTCGTTCACCATCGGCATCTCGACCGAACCCGAGGTCATGCAGAACGCCGCCACGCGCCTCCTTGGGCGCACGCTCGATGAAATCCAGCAACTGGCCTCCGAGATCATCATGGGACAGATGCGCGTCGTCTTCGCCTCCATGTCGATCGAGGAGATCAACACCGACCGCGAGAAACTCATCGCGCTCATCACCAAGGGCGTCGAAGTCGAACTCCACAAGGTCGGCCTGCGGATGATCAACGGCAACATCCGCGACATCAAGGATCACTCCGGCTACATCGACGCGCTCGGCAAGGAAGCCGCCGCGAAGGCCATCAACGACGCACAGATCCGCGTCGCTCAGGAGAACCAGCGTGGCGCCGTCGGCAAGGCCGAGGCCGAGCGCGAACAAGCCATCCGCGTTGCCACCGCCCAAGCCGAAGCCCGCAAGGGCGAGAACACCGCCCAAGTCGTCATCGCCAAATCGGACGCCGATCTCGCCATGGAGCAGGCCGAGGCCAAACGCCGCACCGAGGCCGCCCAGAAAGTCGCGGAGGCCCGCGCGCTCCAGGAGTCCTACAAGGCCCAGCAGGAAGCCGAACTCGCCCGCGCCGCTCGCGAAAAGGCCCAGCAACAGGCCGACCAGATCGTGAAGGCCGAGATCGACAAGGAGCGCATCCGCATCGAATCCGAGGCCAAGGCCGCCCAAGCCAAGATCCTCCAGGAAGGCCAGGCCGCCGCCTACGTCATCCAGAAGGACGCCGAGGCGGAGGGCATCAAGCGCGTCGCCGAAGGCGAGGCGACCGGCATCCGCGTCAAACTCGGCGCCGAGGCCAGCGGCATCCAGGCCAAGCTCACCGCCGAGGCCGAGGGCACGCGCGCTCTCCTCGACGCCAAGGCGCAAGGCTTCGAAAAACTTCTCAAGGTCGCCGACGATACCTCCGGCGCCACCCAGCTGCTTATCGCCGAGAACATCGTCCGCATCGCCGAGATCCAGGCCGGCGCGATCAAAGGCCTGCAGTTCGAGAAAGTTGTCGTCATGGGCGGCGGTGCGCAAGGCGGTGTCGGCCCCGGCCAGTTCGTGCAGGATCTCTACAAGGGCGTGCTGCCGATCAACGAGCTCGCCAAGAGCGTCGGGCTCAATCTCCCCGCCTTCCTCGGCCAGACGCAGCCTGAGGCGGCGAACCCCGCCAAACCCGAAACGTCGAAGCCCGACGCCAAGGCCTGACGCGTCTTCGCGCGACTCGGGATACTTCTCCGGCGCAATCTGCGAATGCAGATTGCGCCTTTTTCGCAGAGCAGTTTTCGCCTCTCCGCACCAAGTTGGCGCGTCCGGACGGGTCATGCGCCGCATCCGAGACTGAGCCGGGATCATGCCGGAGGTGGGCGTCGGTGTCCCTACCGACGCCTGTCGCCGCTGGGACAGCGGCGTCCTTCCCATTGTCAGGAGCTCATCAGTCGGGCATCGCGTCCAACGGCATGAGTCCGGCTGAGGCGCAGCAGGGCGGGGGGCTGGTGCTCCGTGCCGGCGGTTGACCTGCGCGGGCAATCCGTCAGGCTCCGCGCGTCTCATCCACGTCAACTCCGGCGGCGCTGTTCGCGTGGCGCCGTCGGGCAAAAAGGAGATTACCCCCATGCTCAGCCTCTGGCTCCCGATCCTGTTGTCCGCCGTGTTCGTGTTTGTCCTCAGTGGCATCATCCACATGGCGTTGCCCTGGCACAAAAACGATTTCGAGAAACTGCCCGACGAGGACAAGGTCCGCGACGCGCTCCGTCCCTTCGACGTGCCGCCGGGCGATTACATGACGCCGATGTGCGAAGGCGGGAACTACAATTCACCCGAGTTCAAGGCGAAGCTCGACGCGGGCCCCAACTGGCTCGTGACCGTGCTGCCGAAGGGCAATTGCTCGATGGGGCCGACCTTTGTTCAATGGTTCGTGTTCCTGCTGGTGGTGAATGTTTTCGTTGCCTACGTCGCGACGCACTCGGTCGCGGCGGGCACGCATTACCTCGGGGTGTTCCGCATCGTGGGCGCGGTGGCGTTCCTCGCCTACGCCGCGGCGCAGTGGCCGCAGTCGATCTGGATGCGGCGGAAGTGGTCCACGACGGTGAAGTGCACGATCGACGGCCTCGCCTACGGGCTCGTCACGGCCGGCACCTTCGCGTGGCTCTGGCCGCGCTGAGCGGCGCGGCGTTCCGCATCGGCCGTCACATAGCGCACGCCGGACCCCGGGCTTCCACCCGCGCAGGGCGCGTGGCCAGCCTCGCTGTTCTCGGAAAGGGACGCCCGATGCCGGTCCGGGCAACTGGCTTGCAGCCGCCGCAGTTCAATCGCTGCGGTCGGCGAGGCAGGAGTTGGGGAAGGCGGCTTGGTGGCGGAGCCAGGCGGTGAGGCAGAAACTGTTGGTCAACGCCTCGTGCAGCGCGGAGCCGAAATCGTAGGAGCGCTCGTCGTAGCCGGCGGCTTCCATCGCCTCGTCGACTCCCATCATCACGGCGAACATCCGGGCGCGGAGGGCGGGGATGTAGACCTTCGTGATGTCGATGGACGGATCGGCGAGGTGGGCGGCGCAGACGGAGGCATCGCTTGTGTGGTGCGCGCGGCAAGGCTGGGGGCGGCCTTCGTAGATCGAGCAGGCGCCGTCATGCAGGAGCGCGCAGGGTTGGCGGCTGGCGTCGCGCTCGCCCGGCGCGAAGGCCGCGACACGCTCCCGGTGGGCGGCGAGCCGCGCGATGACCTGTTCCAAGGCCTCGGGCGCGAAGTGGGTGAGGAGGTGATCGGCCGCGAAGAGGACTTCATGCGCCTGCACGTCGACCGGCACATGGCAGCAGGAGTCGCAGCCGGAGCGGCAGGCGACGGCCGCGCGGACAGCGGGGGGACTCTCGGCGAAGGTGCGGTCGAGCTCGTCCATGCTCCAGCGGAGCGCGGCCATCAACTGGTGGGGCGAGCGCATGCGCTGCAACCGCGGGGTCAGTTGCGCGATGGTGCGGTCGAAGGATTCGAACCGGCGGGCAACTGGAAAGCGGGAAGGCATCTTGGGGCAGCGTCACGGATGCGACGCGTAACGCGATGCAATTGATCCGCCCCGGCCCCGATTTCCGACCGGAGCCGGACCCGGTGCGCGGGGATTGCGGCGCAGCCGGGTTCGGAACGCGCTCTCCCGTTGACCTCGGAGCGCCAAACCCACTGAAAGGACGGCGGACTAATATTCCGCCTCCCCGGCATCTCCCGCCTCCTGATGACCAATCCTCTTTCTCTTCAGCCCGTCTGGTCCTACCGACTCGCGAAGGAGCGGCGGGTGGAGTCGCGCGCGCCGGTCTTGGCTGACGGGAAGGTGCATGCGGTCTTTTTCTACGAGCGCGGCGGTTTCACGGAGAGCCGGCTGGGCGTGTTCGACGCGGCCGGCGGCGGCGAGAGGTGGTCGCATCGCTTGGCCCACGTGGGGAACGAGCCGGTGGTGGCGGAGGGCGG
>JAMPXH010000094.1 GCA_023701285.1 Candidatus Didemnitutus sp. | reverse complement strand
TCGAGATGGTGCTGTCGAGGTTGTGCCGGAAGCGGTCGAGCAGGGCGCCGCGCTTCGGGTGGCTGCGCTTCAGCGCCTCGATCTCGGCGGTGGTGGAGCTGAGGATGAGCGCTTCCGTCATCGAGCAGAGGAACGAGACGAGAAGGGTGAGCACCACCGCGAGGAGGAACACGAACATGCGCGCACTGTAGGCCAAGCGGACGGTGCGAACACAATCTCTTTTGCGCCGAGGGACGGGATGTAATTACCCCGCGCGCGCCCAAAGATTCCTTGCCGCGGCGTATGACGCGGAGCTTATTAGCCCGCATGAGTGCCTTGAAAATCACCCCGCTCAACGCGTTTCATCGCCGCCACGGCGGACGCATGGTGGACTTCGCCGGTTGGGACATGCCCGTCCAATACCGGAGCATCCTCGAGGAGCACAAGGCCGTGCGCCAGCGGGCCGGGCTCTTCGATGTGAGTCACATGGGCGAGGCCGAGGTCAAGGGACCGGAGGCGCTCAAATTCCTGCAGCACCTCGTGAGCAACGACTGCGCCAAGCTTTTTCCCGGGCGCATCCTCTACACGGTGATGTGCTATCCGCATGGCGGCGTGGTCGACGACCTGCTCGTCTACATGCGCGGCCCGGACGACTATTTCCTCTGCATCAACGCCGGCAACATCGACAAGGACATCGCGTGGATCAAGGAGCAGGCCCAGGGCTTCGCCTGCACCGTGGTCGACCGCTCCGCCGATTACGGTCAGCTCGCCATCCAGGGGCCGCGGGCGGTGCAGATCGTGCAGGCGCTCACGGCGACGCCGCTCGCCGACCTGAAATATTACCACTTCACCGACGGCGAAGTGGCGGGCGTGAAGTGCCTCATCAGCCGCACGGGTTACACGGGGGAGGACGGCGTGGAGCTCTACTGCGCCGCCGGCGACGTCGAGAAACTAGCCGAGGCGGTGCTCGCTGCCGGCGCTCCGCACGGGCTTGAGCTGGCGGGGCTCGGAGCGCGCGATTCGCTCCGGCTCGAGGCCGGCTTCCCGCTCTACGGCCACGAGATCACGGACCGCATCAATCCCATCGCCGCCGGCCTCGGTTGGGTCGTGAAGTTCGACAAGGGGCCCTTCATCGGCTCCGACGTGCTGCGGGCCGAGAAGGAAAAGGGCCCGGCGCAGAAGATTGTCTTTTTCAAGACCGGCGACCGCCGCATCGTGCGCGCCGAATCGCCGGTGCTGAACGAGGCCGGCGTCGAGGTCGGCCGCGTCGCCTCCGGCACGCTGTCGCCCATCCTCAACGAGGCCATCGGCTCGGCGCTCGTGGACGCCTCCGCCGCGGCGCAGCCGCTGCAGGTGGACATCCGTGGTGCGAAACTGAATTTGCAACTGGTCAAGCCGCCGTTCGTGGCGCTAAAAAAATCCTGACTCCCCTCCCTCATGAGCAACATCCCCTCCGATCTCCGATACGCGAAATCCCACGAATGGCTGAAGGTCGCCGCCGACGGCACCGCCCTGGTGGGCATCACCGACTACGCGCAGAGCAGCCTCGGTGACATCACGTTCGTGCAGCTGCCGAAGGTCGGCATGGAGCTGCGGGCCGGCACCTCCTTCGGCGTCGTGGAGTCCGTGAAGGCGGCATCCGACGTCTATGCGCCGGCGGCCGGCACCGTGCTCGAGGTGAACAAGGCGCTCGATGCCAACCCCGAGACGGTGAACAACGCGCCTTACACCGAGGGCTGGATGCTGAAGCTCAAGCTCACCAATCCCGCCGACGTCAACTCGCTCATGACGTCCGAGGACTACGCCAAGGTTACGGGCTGATCGACTTTTCCGCGAATCGGCGATTACCCCTTGCGCCAGCGGGGTTTTTGACGAGATTCGGGCGCAATGTCGCCCTTGATTCGCTCTGTGGCCGTCGGCGCCGTCGGTGCCGTATTACTCCTTGTCGGTTGCGGTAAACCCAGTGCCGCAAACACCGGTTCCGCACCGTCCGCGCGCCCCGCGCAACCGGTCGAGGTGGTCGCCGTCGCGCGCCGCGATCTGGTCGAGTCGCTCTCGTTGGTCGGCTCCCTTGCCCCGAACGAGACCGCCCAGATCCGCGCCGAGCTTTCGGGCCAGGTGCGCAGCGTCGATTTCAACGAGGGCGAATCCGTCCGCCGCGGCCAAGTGCTGCTCCGGATCGACGACTCGGAGCTGCGCGCCCAGCTGGCCCAAGCCGAGTCGCGCCACCGTCTCGCCGAGCTGAACCTCAAACGCAGCGAGGACCTGACACAGGCGCGCTCGATGTCCCAGGCCGAACTCGACCGCGTGCGCTCGGAATTCAGCTCGGCTGAGGCTGAGCTGCGCCTGCTGCGCGTCCGCGTCGACAAGATGGAGATCAAGGCACCCTTCGACGGCATCGTGGGCGCGCGCACCATTTCGCCCGGCGACTATGTGACCGCGGCGACCGTCATCACGACGCTCGACGACCTGAGCCGCTTGAAGCTCGATTTCCAAGTGCCGGAGCGCTTCGTCGAGCGCGTGCGTCCCGGGTCGATCTTCACCGTGCGGGCTCAAACCCCGGCGGGCGAGGTTCGGGAGGGCGGTGAGGTTTATTTTGTCTCCTCGGTCATCGATCGCGCCACGCGTTCGAGTCAGGTCAAGGGCTTCCTCAAGACGGAAACGCCGGGGCTCAAACCCGGCATGTTCGCCAACATCGACATCGTGCTGCAGGTGCGCCGCGGGGCGCTGACCGTGCCCGAAGGCTCCGTGCTCACCACACCCGGCGGCACGCAGGTGATCGCCGTGCGCGAGCAGGGCGCGGACAAAGTCGCGCAGTTCATCCCCGTCACCTTGGGGCTGCGCGAGAAGGGCTTGGTGGAAGTGATCCCGGTGAAAGAAGGCGATCTGGCCGAGGACCAGAGCGTCGTGGCCTCCGGCGTCGGGGCGTTGATTCTCTTCCCGGGTATCAAGCTGGAGCCGCGCCCGCTGCGCCCGGAATTCCGCATCGGAGCGTAAGCCATGATCCTCTCCGATATCTCCATCCGTCGTCCGGTGGTCGCCTTGGTGGCGTCCATCCTCATCGTGCTCATCGGCATCCTGAGCTTCGTCCGGCTGCCGGTGCGGGAGTATCCGCTGATCGATTCGCCCATCGTCACGGTATCCACTTCCTACCGCGGGGCCTCGGCGGAAGTCGTCGAGGCCAAAGTTACCGAGCCCCTCGAGCGCGAGATCGCGTCGATCGATGGCATCCGCGTGATCCGCTCGGACTCCCAGGAGGAAGAGTCGCGCATCACCGTCGAATTCAACCTCGACCGGGACGTCGATGAGGCGGCGAATGACGTGCGCGACCGGGTCAGCCGCGCGCGCGGCCGACTGCCGGACGAAATCGAGGAACCGCAGGTCACGAAGGCCGACGCCGATTCGTCCCCGGTGATCACGCTCGCGTTCAATTCCGACCGTTACAGCCGGCTCGAGCTGCGCGAGATGGTCGAGCGGGTCGCGATCCAGCGGCTCCAGACGATCCCGGGCGTCGGCTCGGTGAATGTCCGCGGCCCGCGCTATGCGATGCGCCTTTGGGTCGACAGCGACCGCCTCGCGGCGCATCAGCTCACGATCGCTGACGTCGAAGCCGCGCTGCGGCAGCAAAACGTCGAAATCCCGGGTGGCCGCATCGAGTCGACCGCGCGCGAGTTCCCTGTCCGCACCGAGGGCCGCATGACCGAGGTCTCGGAGTTCGAGAATCTCGTGTTGGCGACGCGCAACGGCCACCAGGTGAAATTCTCCGACGTGGGGCGCGTCGAGCTCGGCTCGGAGGAATACCGTTCCGAGAGCTATTTCAAGGGTCGGCCCACCGTCGGCGTGCAGGTGCTGCGCCAGTCGCAGGCGAACCTCCTCGACGTGGCCAACGGCGTGAAGGACATGATCCCGCACATCCGCTCCGACGTGCCTGAGGGCGTGAACGTGGAGGTCGGCTTCGACAGCTCCGTTTTCGTGGATCGCTCCGTGAAGGAGGTCTACAAGACGCTCTGGGAGGCGTCGGTGCTCGTCGTGTTGATGATCTTCCTCTTCCTGCGCGACTGGCGCGCGACGATGGTGCCGCTCGTGGCGATTCCGGTGTCGATCGTCGGCTCCTTCGCTGTGATGAGCTGGTTGGGGTTTTCGATCAACATCCTCACTTTGCTGGCGCTGGTCCTGGCGGTCGGCCTCGTGGTCGACGACGCCATCGTGATGCTGGAAAACATCTACCGGCGCATGGAGGAGGGCGAGGCGCCGATCCACGCCGCCATCTTCGGGGCGCGCCAGGTGGCGTTCGCCGTCATCGCCACGACCTTGACCCTGGCCGCGGTGTTTCTGCCGGTGGCGTTTCAGTCCGGACAGACGGGGCGCTTGTTCTTCGAGTTCGGCATCACGCTGGCCGTCTCGGTGCTCGTCTCGGCGTTTGTCGCGCTGACTCTGACACCGATGCTGTGCTCGCGCATTCTGCGGGCGAAGATTGTCAACGGCCATGCGCAGCACGGCTGGTTCTATGAGAAGACGGAGCCATTCTTCGTGAAGTTGAACGCCCTGTTTGAGCGCACGCTCAAGGCGGCGTTGCGGGCGAAGACGGTGGTGCTCGTCGCGGTGTCGTTGTTCACCATCGGCGGCATCGCGCTCTACACGCAGCTGCAGCGCGAGCTTACGCCGCTCGAGGATCGTGGCATCTTCACCGCCAATCTCATCGCGCCGATCGGCGCCACGCCCGAATACCTCCGGCTCTACTCCTACGACATGGAGCAGATGATCCTGAAGATTCCGGAAATCGAGCGCACCTTCCACCGCACGGGCGACGGCGGCCGCGCCTTCGTCTTTGCCACCCTCAAGCCTTGGGAGGAACGTGAGCGCAAGACGCAGGAGATCGTCGCCGACCTCCGCCGGCAATTCCAGCGCGAGATCACGGGCGGTCAGGCGGTCGCGAATCCGGTGCGCCCCTTCGGCCGCGGTCCGCGCGGCGGCAGCAGCGGGGTGAGTTTCGTGCTGCTCGGCAGCGATTTCGACGAACTGCAACGTCTCGGGGCGGAGTTCCTCGCGGCGATGCGGGAGAGCGGCCAGTTCATCCAGCCGCGCGTCGATCCCTCACCGACGAAGCCGCAGCTTGATGTCCGCATCGACCGTGCCAAGGCCGCTGACCTCGGTGTCTCGGTGAACGTCGTCGCCTCCACCTTGGAATCGCTCCTCGGCAGCCGCCGCGTCACGGAATTCCAGCGCGGCAACCAGCAGTATTACGTCATGGTGCAGGTGACCGACGAGAACCGGGCCACGCCGGCCGATCTCGCGCGGCTGTATGTGCGCTCCCGCGATGGCGTGCTCGTGCAACTGAGCAATCTCGTGAGTTGGTCCGAGGCGACCGTGCCGGAGAGCTATCCGCACTTCAACCGGCTGCGCTCGGTCACGGTCTCCGCGCAGATGGCGGAAGGCCGCACGATCGGCGACGGGGTGGTGTTCATGGAAAGCCTCGCCGCGGACAAGTTGCCCGCCGGCTACACCTACGCTTGGGACGGCGAGACGCGCGAGTTCGTCGAGAGCGGCAACGATACGTTGATTCTCTTCGCTCTCGCGCTGGTGTTCACCTTCCTGATCCTGGCGGCCCAGTTCGAGTCTTGGATCCATCCGGCCACGATCTTCACCGGTGTGTTCATCGCCATCGCCGGCGGCCTGCTCGTGCTCTACTGCACGCGCTTCTGGGGCGCGCCCATGACGGACAACCTCTTCTCGCGCTTCGGCCTGATCATGTTGATCGGGTTGGTGGCGAAGAATGGCATTCTCATCGTGGAGTTCGCGAACCAGCTGCAGGTGGAGAAGGGGCTGGCGGCCGCCGAGGCGGCCTTCGAGGCCGCCACCATCCGCTTCCGCCCGATCCTCATGACCTCGATCTCGACGATCCTGGGCGCGGTGCCGATCGCGTTCGCGTCCGGTGCCGGAGCGGAGACGCGCAACCCGATGGGCATCGTCGTCGTGGGCGGCTTGCTCATCTCGACCGTCATCACGCTCTACGTCATCCCGATCGTCTATCTGCTGATGGACAGGATCTGCGTGCGCCTGACCGGCCGCAACAGCGCCCACGGTCTGATCAAGGCCGAGGAAATCGCCCGCGAGACCGAGTCCATCGCGGCGGCCAACCACGCGCGCTGAGCCGGGATCAATGCAGGAGGTGGGCGTCGGTGTCCCTGCCGACGCCTGTCGCCGCTGGGACAGCGGCGACCGCCTAATTGTCAGGCGCTCATCAGTCGGGAATCGCGTCCAACTGCATGAGTCCGGCTGCGCGATCCCGCCCGTCGCATCGCGGTTTGACCCGCGTGGCGGTGCTGGATAGCTTGGGTGCATGACTTGGCTCGAGATCCTCGAGGGGCTCAGCTACGCGGTGACCATCATCGGTCTGCCGATGGCCATCTACGTCTACATCCGCGACCGCCGCCGCGAGCGGACGAACGACGACGAGGAGGTCTATCTCCAGCTGGCGGACGACTACGAGAAATTCCTCAAGCTCGTGCTCGATCATGCGGATTTGCGGCTGATGACGGCCTCCGCGAACAGCCTGCAATTGACGGCCGAGCAGCTCGAGCGCCGCAACGTGCTGTTCGAGATCCTCGTGGCGCTCTTCGAGCGGGCCTACATCCTCGTCTATGAGGAGGAGATGAGCCGGCAGGCGACTCGCCTGTGGCGCACGTGGGAGGACTACATGCGCGAGTGGTGCCGCCGGAGCGATTTTCGCGCGGTGCTGCCGAAGTTGCTCGAAGGCGAGGATCCGGATTTCGCGCGCCATATCACGCGCATCGCCGCGGAGGAAAGCCGTCCGGCCGGCAGTTGAGCCGCGTGGGGCCGCCGAAGTGGCCGTCGGGTCGGCATAAAAAAGGGCGGCCGTGAGGCCGCCCGGAAAACTGCGCGTGGAACGCGACTCAGGCGTCGTTCGCCTTCTTCGAAGCGCGCTCGATCTTGCGACGCTCGGTCTCCTTGAGGATGCGCTTGCGCAGGCGGAGATTCAGCGGCGTGACCTCGACGAGCTCGTCGGCGGCGATGTATTCGATCGAGCGTTCGAGGGAGAGCTTCGTCGCGGGCGTGAGGCCGGCGGCGACGCCTTCGCCTTGGGAGCGGAAGTTGGTGAGCTTCTTCTCGCGCACGGCGTTGACGGCGATGTCCTCGTTGCGCGGATTCTCGCCGATGATCATGCCTTCATAGACGCGCTCGGCGGGGCCGACGAAGAGTTTGCCGCGCTCCTGGCACATGACGAGGGCGTAGGCGGTGGTCTCGCCGGCCTCGGTGGCGATGAGCGTGCCGGTGAGGCGGGTGAGGACTTCGCCGGCGTAGGGGCCGTATTCCTTGAACAAGTGTGACATGACGCCGCGGCCGCTGGTGGCGTTGACGATGTCGATCTCGAGGCCGATGAGGCCGCGGGTCGTGATGGTCGCTTCGATCATCGTCGTGGAGTGGTGCTTCTCCATGTTGGTGATCTGCCCCTTGCGGTTGGCGAGATTCTGCATGATCGCGCCGACGCACTCGTCGGGGACCTCGATCCAGACGCTCTCGTAGGGTTCGTGGCGTTTGCCGTCGACGAGTTTCTCGATGACGGTGGGGCGGGAGACGACGAGTTCGAAGCCTTCGCGGCGCATCGTCTCGACGAGCACGGCGACCTGCATGGCGCCGCGCGCCTTGAGATTGAACACGCCGGCGCGTTCGGAGTCCTCGACGCTGATGGAGACGTTCGTCTTCACCTCGCGGAAGAGGCGCTCGCGCAGCTGGCGCGAGGTGACGAGCTTGCCTTCGGTGCCGACGAAGGGGCCGTCGTTGACGCCGATCTGCATCTCGAGCGTGGGCGGGTCGATCTGCGTGAAGGGGAGGGCGTGGCCCGCCTCGTCCGCCGTGAGTGTGTCGCCGATGTCGATGTCCTCGAAGCCGGAGAGTCCGACGATGTTGCCCGCGACCGCGGTCGCGGTCTCGCTGGTGCCGAGGCCGGAATACTCGAAGACCTTCGTGATCTTGGCGCGGATGCGTTTGCCGTCGGAATGGCGGATGACCCAGACGGGGTCGCCGATGGCGGCCGAGCCGCCGAGGATCTTGCCGATGGCGATACGGCCGACGTAGTCGCTCCAGTCGATGTTGGAGACGAGCATGTGGAAGGGCTCGTTCGGCTTGGCGAAGGGGGGCGGGACGTGGTCGAGGATGGTCTCGAAGAGCGGGGTCATGTCCTTCCGCTCGTCGCCGAGGTGATACATCATGTAGCCGTCGCGGCCGGAGCCGTAGACGACGGGGGCGTCGAACTGCTCCTCGGTGGCGTTGAGCTCCATGAGGAGTTCGAGCACCTTGTCATACATCTTGGCGGGCTCGGCGTTGTCGCGGTCGATCTTGTTGATGACGATGACGACCTTGAGGCCGTGGGCGAGGGCCTTGCGGAGCACGAAACGGGTCTGCGCCTGCGGGCCGTCGTAGGCGTCGACGAGCAGGAGAACGCCGTCGACCATGCGGAGGGCGCGCTCGACCTCGCCGCCGAAGTCGGCGTGCCCCGGGGTGTCGACGATGTTGATCGTCTTGTCCTTCCAGTGGACGGAGGTGTTCTTCGCCTTGATGGTGATGCCCTTCTCGCGCTCGAGGTCCATGGAATCCATGGCGCGCTCCTCGACTTGCTGGTTGGCTCGGTAAACTCCGCCTTCTTTGAGGAGCTTGTCCACGAGGGTGGTTTTCCCGTGGTCGACGTGGGCGATAATGGCGATATTGCGGATGTTCTGGTTCATACCTGGCGGCTCCTGGTGAAGCGGAAAAAGGTTCACGGTGCGGCCGGGCTTCCGACTTGGCAAGGACGAAGCTTGGGGCGATTTCGTCCAAGGTGGTGGGGCGTCCGGGGAGTCCGGCAAGCCCTGTAAAACCGCTCGGACAGCGCGCCGGGCCGGCTTTCGGCTCGTGGTTCCGGGCTGAAGGACTGCCCGGCGCACTGTCAAAGGGTTCTACTAAAAGAATGAGGCCCGGACTCCTTGCGGAATCCGGGCCAAATTCGGGAGTGGGCGTTCGCCACGCGCTCTTTCCCATGCGCACTTGTTTGGCGCTCTCGCCGGTTGGCGGGCCAAGTGCTTCCCGACGCTACTCACCGCGGCAAGCGATGATCTCGGTCTCATAGCGGGACCGTCCCGGCCCTTTCAGGCACAGGATCTATCGAGTGAGGCCTCTACGCCCGGTTCGGTGACCATCTGCCGATGGTTCGCTCGCCGGACGGGTGCTGGGACGCCTGCAAGAAGACAATTCGCTCCGGCACCTTGACCACGGGGACGGCCACGGCTTTTGGCCGTGCGTTGGCCCCGTGCGACGGGTCTGACCTCTTAACTCTCAGGCTGCATTCGACTTACAGTTGGGTGATCCCGGTTTGCGGAACCGCCCCAAGCTCGGAAGGCTGGCGGGTGTTGCCATCCCGCGCCGCTCCACGCTGCGGTTCGTCCTTTGCGGCTCAGCCGGTTGCGCCAGCCAAGCCTTGCGGAGGGTGCGACCCCTCCCGGATAATCCGCTGCGTCCTGGTCGTGCAGTAGCAGCCATAACCCTCTGGGTAACTGCATGAATGCGAGGCCCGAAACTGGCCTCGGATCTGACTCGGCTCGGACACGGTTTCTGAATTCGCGCCTCACCGCACAGTTCCATTGGTCGCATTATCCAAGCGACTTGCGCCGCCCGGAACTGGAACGGTTGCGACACCGTCCAGAGGAACTGGTGACATATGCCTGCGCGCGGCTTGCGCCACGGAGGGGTTGACCGCACCAGTTGCGGCCCGCCTTTCCCCGGTTGCCCGGGATTATCCCAGTCGCGCTCTCGACGGTTTTTTCATGCCGCCGCGCATTTCGACTGTTCTATCAAGGAACGGGTGTAGAGTCCGCCCGCCGGCGCCCAAAGTCCACCGGTTCTTACCACCAACTTGCTCACCGCCGGGGCCGGTGAATAACTTGGGAGCGGCGACTTGCTCACGGGTTATTCACCAGCCCGCGCCACGACGGAAACTCCACCGTATCAACTGACGGGGCGGGAACTCCCATCGGCGACGGCCGAAGCGCCGACAACGCTCGACGGTGCGGCACCCGCCGTCCGCGCCGGGCCTGCGCCCGGCGGTGTCCTTCGCGCGGACACTGCGGCGCATACGGGGCCGCCCGCGGGAGTGCCGCAGCTTCGCGAAACCGTCGGGTGGTGCATCTATTATCGCCGCAAGCGCATGGCCGGCGAACCGGTTGCCCGAGTGCAATGCGCCAAAGCGGGAAACTCTTCGCCCTCCACTCCGTCAGGGACTAGAATGTGCGCCTGCCCACCATCCTTGCGATCGCTTGCGCCACTTCCGGCGCGTGCATCGCGAGCCGTCCGCCTCCCATGAGAAACGACTACCTCCTTAATGCCTCCAAGGTCATCGACGATCCCTATATTCTCGTCAACGTCGTCTCCCGGCGTGTGAAACAACTGCGCCGCGGTCATCGCCCCTTGATCGAGTCGCTCGAAAAACTTTCGCCCGAGGACATCGCCCTGCGCGAGATCGCCGAGCGGAAAATCACCTACACCATCGCCACGTCCGAGGAACTCGAAGCGGAAACGCCGTCCCTGGCGCGGGGCGCGCGACCCGCTCCTGCGCGCGAAACCACGTTCCGCGCGCACAACCAGCTCGTCGGTGCGCGCACTCCCTGACATGCCCATCTCCGCCCAACACCAAGGCGCAGCCGCGACACGGAGCGCGTGGCCGTCCAGCGCTCGGTCCGCGCCGGCCTTGTCGTGTTACCGTCGCGTGCATCCCTACATTCCCTCCCAGCCGGCGGCGGTCGGGGCGCTCGAAATCTATCTCGACGGGTGGGACCTCCGCAACGTGCGCCAGATGATCTTCGGCCTTTCCGTTCTGCGCAACGCGACCGCGCTGCAAGTTGACTCGGCGATCGCGACGCTCCAGCTCCGACGCGGCATCGGCTCCGCCGACATCCATGCCATGCTCAACACCGAGCCTGACGGGAACAGCACCCCACGCGTATGAAGGACGCCGCGTTCACGCCTCCCTGCGCACAGACGCTCGACCGCCATGGCGCAGCCAGCCGTTGCCTGTTGCGATTGAGGGAGAATCTGGGCCAACCCGGCATGTCCGATGCCGAGTTCCTGAGGCGCTATGCGGACAGCCATCCCCAGTGGGCCACCCACCCGGGCGAGCTGGACGTCGCCGCGCTGGGAAAGCTGGCCTGCGAAATCGGCGTCGCCGGAAACATGACCGTGACCACCGACTACGCCGAGACACTCGCGGCGCATCGGCTGGGGCAGGCGGTGATCGTCGCAATGGACTGCGCACCCCTGCCGCAGGCCCAGCATGGCGCGGCCCGCCCGCATCGGATGGTGCTGGAGCATATGGACGAGGACGGCTTCGTCGTCTGGTGCCCGTTCGAAAGCGGCGCATCCGATCTCCTGCCGCGGGCCGACCGTATCTGGTGGCAGCGCTGGCAGGCATCCGCTTGCATTTTCCATCCCAGACAGCCGGCCGCGGTCTGAAACCCAGCGTCCCCGTCCTGCCATGCAGAAGACCGGCAAGTCCGTCGCCCGATGCTGCAAGATCACCGCTCGGGGCAAGCTGCTCCGGCGCGCGCCAAGCTTCCGTCATCTGCTGGCCTCGAAAAGCACGCGCGCCAAGCGTCGTGCGGCGAGCGACAAGCGGGTGTCGCCCGGACACGCCGCGAAGATGCTCCTCGGGTTGCGTTCCGGTATTGCGGGCCTGTGCCGCACCGGCGGACGGCCGGCGGACCTTGGCGGGTGAGCGCGTTGGCGACGCGCACCGCACCGGGAGTTCGCCCCGAGGCGCCGTTGCGGTCAGCGCCCGATGAAATCCTTGGCGTTACGGTGGAGGTCCTTGGCGGTTGCCTGGCACAGTTCCAGCACCTGCGGTCCGTCCTTTGCGACCCCGGTGTCGCAGTAGGATGTCCATCCTCGACGTTCTGCTTGCGGCGGCGGGACTCCTTCCCGAAGTTGGCGCGTCATGCCTGCGCCCCGCGATCTGCCCATCTATGAACTCGAATCCCGTCTTGTCGACGCCGTGCGGGCGCAGGGCCGGCTCATCGTGCAGGCGCCCACCGGCTCGGGCAAATCGACCCAGGTGCCGCAGATGCTCCTCCATCACGGTCTGCTCGGCGCGCGGGGGGAGGTCGTCGTGCTCCAGCCGCGGCGGCTGGCGGCGCGCCTGCTGGCCAAGCGCGTCGCGGAAGAGGTCGGCACGCGGCTCGGCGACGTCGTGGGCTACCAGATCCGGCTCGATTCGCGGGTGAGCGAGGCGACGCGCATCCGTTTCGTCACCGAGGGCATTTTGCTCCGGCAAATGTCGTTCGACCCGCAGCTGCGCGGCATCAGCGCCATCGTGTTCGACGAGTTCCACGAGCGGCACCTCTACGGCGACATCTCGCTGGCCCGGGCGCTGCAGATCCAGCAAAGCACGCGGCCCGACCTCAAGATCATCGTGATGTCCGCGACGCTCGATGCGGCTCTGCTCCAGACTTACCTCGCGCCGTGCGAGACGCTGACGTCGCAGGGACGCACGTTTCCCGTGCGCATCGAGTATCTGCCGAAGCCGGTCAACTTCGAGCACGACCCCGTCTGGGCCGTCGCGGCGCGCGAGTGCGAGCGTATCGCCGCCCAGACCACGGGCGACCTGCTCGTGTTCATGCCGGGCGCCTTCGAGATCGGCCGCACGGTGCAGGAGATCCAGGGCTCGCACGGGTTGCGCGGCTTCATCTGCTTCCCGCTGCACGGCGAGCTGCCGCCGGACCAGCAGGATCGCGCGGTGGCGCGCTACGACGCGCGCAAGATCATCGTTTCCACCAATGTCGCCGAGACCTCGCTCACGATCGACGGAGTCACGGCGGTCGTGGACTGCGGCCTCGCGCGCGTGGCCCGCTACGATCCGCACCGCGGCATCAACACGCTCCTGATCGAGAAAATTTCCGTCGCCTCCTCCGACCAGCGCGCGGGCCGCGCCGGCCGCACGGCGCCCGGCGTTTGCCTGCGGCTCTGGACCGAGCGCGAGCATGCGCAGCGGGCCTTGCAGGAGCTGCCCGAGGTCAAGCGGCTCGACCTCGCTGAAGTCGTGCTGACCCTGAAGGCCGCCGGCATCGATGACATCTATGGCTTCCCTTGGCTGGAGAAGCCCGAGCCGAAGGCGCTGGAGCGCGCCGAGACGCTGCTGGAGGACTTGGGCGCGTTACACGGTGCGAAAAAGACGATCACCGAGGTGGGTCGGCGCATGCTGCGCTTCCCGATGCATCCGCGTTATGCGCGCATGTTCCTCGCGGCGCAGGACTATGGCTGCGTGCGCTCCGTCGCGCTGATGGCCGCGCTCACGCAGGGGCGCAATTTCCTCCTCCGCGGCGTCGACAAACGCACGCAGGAGGCGCGCGACGATCTCTTTGGCGCCGAGAGCGAGTCCGATTTCTTCCTGCTCATGCGCGCGTGGCGCTACGCGGACAAGGCCAACTACAATCTGGACGCCTGCCGCCGCCTCGGCATCCACGCGCAGGCTGTGCGGCAGGTCGGACCGCTGTTCGAGCAATTCCTCGAAATCGCCGCGGCCGAAAAACTCGATACGACCGAGAAGCGCATCGATGGCGTCGCCGTGCGCAAGTGCGTGCTGCTGGGTTTCAGCGACCATCTCGCGCGCCGGATCGACCAAGGCACGCTGCGTTGCGAACTCGTGCACGGGCGCAAGGGCGTGCTCGCCCGCGAGAGCTGCATCCAGAACGCCCCGCTGTTCGTCGCCGCCGAAATCACCGAGATCGAAAGTCGCGGCGAGGTGAACACGATCCTCAACCTCAACACCGCCGTCGAGGAGGCGTGGTTGAAGGAGCTGTTCCCGGAGGATTTCCAGGACGCAGGCGGTGTCACCTACGATGTGACTCAGCGCCGCGTGCTCGCGCGCAAGGAGCGCCGTTTTCGCGACCTCGTGCTCGAGTCGAAGCAGACCGCCGACGAGCCGCCGGAAGGGCAGGCCGCCGCCTTGCTAGCGCGCGAGGTCATGGCCGGCCGAATCGAACTGACCGAGTGGAACGAGTCCGTCGAACACTGGATCGTGCGCGTGAACTGCCTCGCGAAATGGTGGCCCGAGCTGGAGGTGAACCCCATCACCGAGGCCGACCGCGCGACGCTCATCGAGCAGATCTGCTACGGCAGCTACGGCGCGCGCGAGCTGAGGGACAAGCCCGTCATGCCCATCCTGCGCGACTGGCTGCTGGCGGAACAACTGGCCGTGCTCGACGAATACCTGCCCGAGCGCATCGAGATGGCCAAC
>JAMPXH010000093.1 GCA_023701285.1 Candidatus Didemnitutus sp. | reverse complement strand
GCAGAGGAGCAACGCGAGGAGTCGGTGCCGGCGTGGATCACCATGGCGCACGTGCTCTTCCTCGGCTTCACCGTGTGGATGGCGCATTATCCGGCGCTTTTCATCGGCGGTTTCCTGTTCTATCTCGCCTTCGCACAGGCCACGGCACACCACCAGTCTCGTATGGACATGAAGGGCCCCATGCTGGTCGGCTTCTTCCTCGCGGGCCTCGTGATCCACGGCGGCCTCCAAGGGTGGTGGATCGAGCCCGTGCTGGGCAGCCTTGGTGAGATGCCGCTCTTCTGGGGAGCCACGATTCTCACCGCGTTCAATGACAACGCACTCATCACCTACCTGGCCACCTTGGTGCCCGGTTTCACCGAGGAGCTTAAATTCGCGGTGGTAGCGGGTGCCGTCACGGGTGGTGGCCTCACGGTGATCGCCAACGCTCCCAATCCCGCCGGCCAGTCCATCCTGCAGCGATTCTTCCCCGGCGGCGTCTCGCCGCTCGGGCTGCTGCTTGGCGCGCTGGCGCCGACGCTCATCGTCGCCTTCGCCTTCCTCGTGCTCTGAGGGCGCCGGCACGAGCGGACGCAAAAAAGCCCGCGGCGAACCGCGGGCTTGAAAAGGGACGGCGGGCGCCGGCTCAGGGGAAGAGGCCGCGCTTCGCCTTCGCCTCCGCCACGCGGGCGATGCCGAGCACCAACGCAGACGTGCGACGCGAGCAATTGAACTTCTTCTTCGTCTCGTCGACCGACGCCTTGGCCTTCGCGAGCATCTTGTGGAGCTTCTCGAAGACTTCCTCCTTCGACCAGTAGTAGGCGGACTGGTTCTGGAGCCACTCGAAGTAGGAGACGATCACGCCGCCGGAATTGCAGAGCACGTCGGGAATGAGCTCGATGTCACCGCGTTGCTCGATGATGCGGTCGGCTTCGTAGGTGGTCGGGCCGTTGGCACCCTCGGCGATGAGGCGGCACTTGAGCTTCGGGGCGTTCTGCTCGGTGATGACGCGCTCGAGCGCGCAGGGCGCGAGGACGGTGCAGGGTTGTTCGAGGAGTTGCTCGTTGGTGAGCGCATCGCCGCCCTTGTAGCCGTCGAGGGATTTGTTGGCGGCGGCGTAGGCGAGGGCGTCGCGCACATTGATGCCCTTGCTGTTGTGGATCGCGCCGGTGAAGTCGGAGATGCCGATGATCTTGGCGCCCCAGGCATCGAGCGCGAGGGCCGCCTCGCTGCCGACGTTGCCGAAGCCCTGGATGATGACGGTGGTGTCGGCGGGTTTGATGCCGAGGTCGGTGAGGTAGGCCTTGGTGAACCAAGCGACGCCTTCGCCCGTGGCTTCGCGGCGGCCGAGCGAGCCGCCGAGCGCGACGGGCTTGCCGGTGATGACGCCAGGATCGTAGTGGCCGACGTGGTTGGAATAGGTGTCCATCATCCAAGCCATGACCTGCTCGTTGGTGCCGACGTCGGGTGCCGGGATGTCGAGGTTGGGGCCGATGAACGTCGCGATTTCCTGGATATAGCGGCGGGAAAGGCGCTCAAGTTCGCCCGTGGACATGTCGCGCGCGTTGACGACGACGCCGCCCTTGGCGCCGCCGAAGGGCAGGCCGACGAGCGAGCATTTCCAGCTCATCCACATGGCGAGCGCGGCGACCTCGCCGAGCGTGACGTCGTGGTGGAAACGGATGCCGCCCTTGGCGGGGCCGGTGGAGATGTTGTGCTGCACGCGATACGCCTCGAAGGTCTCGATGCGACCGTCGTCCATGCGCACGGGCAGGCGGACGATGAGGCAGCGGCGCGGCTGCTTGGTGCGTTCGCGCAGGCCTTGGTCCATGCCCAGGATGTCGGCGGCTTGATCGAATTGGTCGCAAGCCTGCTGGAACACCGGGGAATTATAGATGGTATTGGTGAGAGCCATGGGTGGATAACAGACGTTTCTACAATGGGGGTGGGTTGAGGCGAAGATGGCGGCGCGAAGGGGCTTTGCAATTGGCTTCGGACGCGCGCACCGTTCAATGAATCCACTTAATCGGAAAAGAAGTCGGCGTGATTTATGGGCGCACTCGGCAAATTCATCTCGTGGCTGCTGCAAAAGCTCACGCTCAGCGTGGCGGTGCTGGTCGTTGGCGTGGCGGGCTTTGCCCTCTGGATTTTCCTGCGCGAACACGTCGACCTCGACCTGCGGCGCCAGGAACTCGTCCGCACGATCAACGGCGACAACCGGCGCATCCGCGCCGCCCTCGATGGCGTAGAACTGCGTATCGCGGAGATGCAGGCTTCGCTTGTGCGGCATGAACAGCGGGCGCGCGAAGCGGCCCGCGTCGCCGCGGAGCTCGACCAGCTGAGCGGCGGCTTGAATCGTCTGGGCACGTCGGCGGACCAAGCGCGGCGCAACGCGGAGCGGCTCGCGAGCCTGCGCGAGATCGAAGCGGCGGCGCGGCGCGAGGCGGCCGGACAGCGCGAGGCGCTGACACGGGCCGAGTGGGAACGCGAGGGCCTGACGATCGCGCTGGGACGGCTGGACGGGCAATTGCGCGAGGCCGAGAAGCAGAAATCCGCGGTCGTCCACTATGCGCGTGAGGCATGGTCCCGCTACGGCGCCTACGTGGCGATCACAGTCGCCGTGTGGCTGGTAGCGCCGACGCTCGGGCGGTTGGTTGCCTATTTCCTGGTCGCGCCGTTCATCTCCACGCGACGGCCCGTGCGGTTGCGCGAGACGGCGGAACCGGCGGTTCCGGCGGTGACGTCCGGCGGCGCGGCGGTGGAACTCACCCTGGAACCGGGCGATGTGCTCTGGGTGAAGGAATCCTTCCTGCAAGCTTCGGACGAAGGCCTGCTCCGGCGCACGCGTCTGCTGCTCGATTGGCGCATGCCGTTCACCTGCCTCGCGGCGGGATTGAAGGAGTTGGTGGAACTGCGCAACGCCGCGCCGGTCGCGACGCAGCGGGTGACGTGCTCGTCGCAGCGTTCGGCGCAGGTGGAACTCGCCGTGCTGGAGCTGCCCGCCGGGGCGAGCGTGGTGCTGCGCCCGCGCTTCATCGCCGGTTTCATGGGGCCGCTCGGGCGGAAGGATCGTGCCATCCGGAAGCATTGGCGTTGGTTCACCCTGCAGGCGTGGGCGACAGGACAGTTCCGCTATTTCGAATTCGTCGGCCCGTGCCGGCTGCTGCTCGCAGGCAGCCGCGGCGTCCGGGCGGAGACGCTGCGCACGGAGCCCGGCCTGTCCGTGGCGGCGCGACGCGCGAACCAGGACGCGACGATCGGGTTCACGCCGGGTCTGGCCTACCGGCCGGTCCGCGCGGAGACCTGCTGGGCCTACCTGCGCGGCCAGAATCCGCTCTTCGACGACCTGTTCGAAGGGGACGGGCTGCTCCTCTGCCAGCAAACCTCCGCACCGGAGGACGGCGTGCGCACGCCCGGCTTCGGCGAGCGTCTGCGCGACGGCTTGCTGCGCATCTTCGGCTTGTGAACGGTTGCGGCGGCGGTGACGCTGGCTAGCCGTATCCCATGTTCAAGCTGCACGCGGAATATCAGCCCACCGGCGACCAGCCGCAGGCGATCGAGAAACTCGTCGCCTCGTTCCGCGCGGGCCACCGCGACCAGACGCTCCTCGGCGTCACCGGCTCCGGCAAGACCTTCACGATGGCCAACGTCATCGCGCAGCTGGACCGGCCGACGCTCATCATCTCGCACAACAAGACGCTCGCGGCGCAGCTCTATTCGGAGTTCAAGAATTTCTTCCCGGAGAACGCGGTCGAATACTTCGTCAGCTACTACGACTACTACCAGCCCGAGGCCTACGTGCCGTCGAGCGATACGTTCATCGAGAAGGATTCCTCGATCAACGAAGAGATCGAGCGCCTGCGCATCGCCACGACCAGTTCGCTCGTCAGCCGCCGCGACGTCATCGTGGTGGCGAGCGTCTCGTGCATCTACGGCCTCGGTTCGCCCGAGGATTTCTCGGCCATGCGCATCCAGCTCCGCGCCGGCCTGCCGCTGGGGCGCAACCGATTTCTTGAGCGACTCGTCGAGAATCTCTACGAGCGCAACGATTACGAACTGAAGCGCGGTTCGTTTCGCGTGCGCGGCGACGTGGTCGACGTCATGCCCGCGTATCTTGAACACGGGTTGCGGGTGGAGTTTTTCGGCGACGACGTCGAGGCTCTCACGGAGTTTGAAGCGGTGAGCGGCAAGGTGCTGCGCAAGATCGATGCGTTCGATCTCTATCCGGCCAACCAATACGTCACGACCAAGGGCAAGCTCGAGGCTGCCGTCGCGCGGATCAAAGCGGAGTTGGAGCAGCGCGTCGCCTTTTTCGAGTCGCAGGAGAAATACCTGGAGGCACAGCGCATCCGCATGCGCACCGCCTACGATCTCGAGATGCTGCAGGAAATGGGCTTCTGCAACGGCATCGAGAATTACTCGGCGCATCTCTCCGGCCGCGCGCCGGGCGACCGACCGACCTGCCTGATCGACTTTTTCCCGAAGGATTTCCTGCTCTTCCTCGACGAGAGCCACGTGACCGTGCCGCAGATCGGCGGCATGTATAACGGCGACATCGCGCGCAAGACGACGCTGGTGAATTTCGGCTTCCGCCTGCCCTCGGCGCTCGACAACCGGCCGCAGAGCTTCGCCGAGTTCCAGCGCATCACGGGCCAGACGCTCTACGTGTCGGCGACGCCGGCGAAGTTCGAACTCGAACGCAGCCAGGTCGTGGCCGAGCAGGTTATCCGTCCCACGGGACTGCTCGATCCGGAAATCTCGCTCCGACCGACCAAGGGGCAGGTCGAGGATCTGATCGGCGAGATCCGGAAGGCGGTGGAGCAGGGCGAGCGCGTGCTCGTGACCACGCTGACGAAGCGCCTTTCCGAGGATATCACGAGTTATCTGCGCGAGGCGAAGATCCGCGTCGAGTATCTGCACTCCGACATCGATGCGCTGGAGCGGGTCGAGATCCTCCGCAACCTGCGCCAGGGCAACTTCGACGTGCTCGTGGGCATCAACCTGCTTCGCGAGGGGCTCGACCTGCCGGAGGTCGCGCTGGTCGCGATCCTCGATGCGGACAAGGAAGGTTTCCTGCGCAGTGAAACGAGCCTGCTGCAGACGGCGGGCCGCGCGGCGCGCCACGAGCGCGGACGTGTAATCTTCTACGCAGACGTGCAGACCGAATCGATCCGCCGGACCATCGCGGAGACCGCGCGCCGGCGCGAGAAACAGCTGGCGCACAACGCCGCGCACGGCATCACGCCGCGCAGCGTGAAGCGCGCCGCGCAGGCCAGCCTGCGGGTCTACGACGGCAGCGGACGCGATCAGGAAACCGTCGGGGCGGTGGCCGAGCCCTCCGCCGACGATGTCGCGGCGGTCATCGCCGAATTGGAGGAGGAGATGCAGGAGGCGGCCAACCGGCTCGAGTTCGAACGCGCCGCGCTGTTGCGCGACCAGGTCAAGACGCTGCGCGAGGGCGGCGGCCGCCTGATGCGAACGAGCTATGGTCGCGGCGCGAAGACGGCGGACAGCAAAAAGCGCCGTCCGGGTGGACGACGCTGAGGGTAGCGAAGGCAGTCGACCTGCTCAGTTGCCAGTGTCGCGCGGCATGCTGGTGCCACGACGCTGCATGTCGCTCATCGCCCGTTGAGCTTGGTCAGTGTCGCTCTCGGAAGTCTGCGCGTCTTGCTTCTTCACCTTCTTGGTGATCCAACTGCCGGTCGGCGTGACCCGCGTGTATTCCTTCTTCTTCGCCGGAGCGGGCTTCTCCGTCTCGGCCGTCTTGGTGGTGTTGCAGCCGGCGAGAGCGAGGACGAACAAGGCGCTGCCGAACAGGACGTATTTTTTCATAGGGGCGACGGGAGCACGACCGTATTTCGAGCCTCAGGCAACGCCGAATTTCAATCCGCCGGCTTCGCGGCGGCAATGCTCAGCGGCCTTCCTCGGCTGCGCGGCATTCTGCCATCACGCGGAGCCAGATTTCGCGCAGGTCGAAGAGGCGGGGCAGGGCGAACTCGCGGTAACGCGCCACCAAGCCGGTCTCAGACTCGGTGGCGGAGGTGAGGCGCGCGAGGGTGTCGTTCAATTCGCGCAGCGCACGCTTGAAGAAGCAGATGGCGAGCGCGTAGTCGCCCATGTCGAGCGATTGCACCGCCTGGAGCGCGTGTTCGCGGCCGCGGTAGAGCGACCCAAGCAGGCCGATGGTCTGGGCCGGATGGATGTGCTCCGGATGCGCGGCGATGCGCTCCCAGTTCGCGATCAGGCCGACGTAAATCGCCTTGGTGGCGATGTGCACCGGGTTGCGGTGGACGGTGTAGAGGTCGAAGTCCTCCTCGAAATCAGGCGCCTCCTCGGCGTCGGCATCCGTCTCGGTCTCGGCCAGGAGATCCTCCGCCTGCATGTCCCAGCCCATGCGGCGTGCGACCTCGTCGACCCGGTCGGGGGCCTCGGAAAGCTGCTCGTAATGCTTCAGGTAGTCGCGCACGGAGTTTTCATGCTCCGCCAGATAACCTTCCCAATCGGCCTCGGTCCACGAGAGCTCTCGGCGTTCTTCCCAGTCGTTATCGAACAGCCCGTCGGAATCTTGATTGGTCATTGAAAGGAAGTGCGTCTTGGGACGCAGGCCGGAAGTGTGAGCAGGGTCGGGGGTCGCGCAATTAAAATTCTCTCCTGTGACGGTGATGTTTGGATTTGAACGTCCTATGACGCCGGAGTGTCATGTCCCGATGTCCGACGTGCAGCACGAAACCGTTCATTTCACCGGCCGGGTGCAGGGCGTCGGGTTCCGTTATCAGACGTCGCAGGTGGCGAAAGGCTTCGAAGTGTCCGGCTACGTGCGCAATCTCGCGGACGGCCGGGTGCAGCTCGAGGTGGAGGGCAGCGCGGCGGAGGTCGCGGCGTTCGTCACCGCGGTGGCGGAGCAGATGGAGGGCTACATCCGCCACATCGAGCGCAGCGCGGCGCGACGCCCGCGGAGCTTCCGCGGGTTTGAGATCCGATGACACACTCAGATCAGCCGGCCATCCGTTGCGAGCGGGTGGTGAAGGACTACGCGACGGACTGGCGCGGGCGCCGCTGGCGCGCGCTGGATGAGGTCTCGTTCGCCCTGCCCGTGGGCATGCTGGGCGCCTTGGTGGGACCCAACGGCGCCGGCAAGAGCACGTTGCTGCGGCTGTGCGCGGGTTTGGCGCGCGCGAGCTCAGGCCGGTGTGAGGTGCTCGGGCAGTCGCCGGCCGCGGTGGCCGCGGCCGGCAGGATCGGTTACGTGCCCGACCACGCGGGCTTGCCCAGCTATCTCACGGTGGAGGCGGTGCTGTCCGCGTTGGCCTGTCTGGGCGGGATGGGCGCGAGCGAGACGGCAGATGCAGTCCGTCATGCCCTGCGGGAGACTGAGTTGGAGAATGCGCGCACGCGCAGGGTGGGAGAGCTTTCGAAAGGACAGCGGCAACGCCTCGGTCTGGCGCAGGCGATTCTCGGCGACCCGGCCGTGTTGTTGCTCGACGAGCCGGCCAGCGGGCTCGATCCGCGGGCGGTGGAGCAGTTGGCGCGCTTGCTGGAGCGATGGCGCGGGCAGGGGCGCAGCATCCTGCTGAGTTCACATTTTCTGCCGCAGGTGGAGGAGCTGTGCGATCATGTCGTGCTCCTCGAGCGGGGGCGCGTCGTGTTCGCCGGTCCGCGGGAAGCGGTGATTGCGGCCGGAGGATTGCACCGCGTCTACCTGGAAAAGACGGCCCCATGCTGACGGCAGGCGCACGACTCTGGCAGGTGTTGCAATGGCAACTGCGGGTGCTGGTGCACCAACGCGCGGCCTGGGTGCTCGCGGCGGGCGCGCTGGGGCTGGTGCTCGGCGGGGCGGCGCTGCGGGGATTCGATTTCGGCGGGGAAGAAAGCCGGTTCGTCATCCATTTCGCCCGGGGCGCCGTGCTGCTGGGCGGCACGGTCCTCGCCGCGCTGGCGGGTCCGCTGCTTGTGATCGGCGGCATCGAACAACGCACCACAGAACTGCTGCTGATGCGCGGCGTGCGCCGCACGGAGCTGATCGTCGCGCAGGTGGTCGCGCTGTGCATCCTGCTCGGCTGGCTGACGCTGACGGTGACCGCGGTGACTTGGGGCGTGTTGCCGGCGGCGAAAGCCGGAGAAGGTTGGGCGCAGGTCTGGGCCGCGCTGGCCCCGACGTGGCCGGTGCTCGGCGTGACGGCAGCGGTCGCGGTGCTCATGGCGGTGATCTTCCGCACGGTGTTGCTGGCTGGCACGGGCACGCTGGCGCTGGCGGCGGCCGGGCATTTGGCGCCGGTGCTGGAGCGCTTGCAGTCTGCGACCGACGGCTGGGCGCGGACGGCGGGGCTGTTGCTGGATGGGCTCGTGCCGGACTTCACCGTGGCGATGAACGGGGCGACTGGAGCGCTGTATGCCGGCGCGTATGGCGCGACGCTGACGCTGCTCGCGGCGCTGATTTTCTCCCGCCGTGAATTCTGACCCCGGCACGTGGTGGCGGATCGGCTTGCTGACGCTTCTGCTCGGCGCGGCGCTCGAGACGTGGGAACGCCGGCTCGCTGCGCCTGTGACGCCGGAGGCCGCGGCAGCGACAGCGTCGGTGGAGGCGTGGTTCGAAACCGCCGGGACCTGGCGACCGTTGCTCGCCGACGGTTTTTGGCTGCAGGCCAATCTGGCTTGGGAGCGCCGGGCGGAAACGGAAGTGCGGTGGCTGACGCGGCTGGCGGTCGCGGCCGAGCCGCAGACGCCTTACTTCCGGGTGAATGCCGCGCGCATGCTCGCCTACGATTTCCCGTCGTGGCGCGCCGCGCGCGAGCCGCTAGCCCCGGAGGCGGTGAAGCAAGCCTGGCGACAGCGGGCGGCCGATGAGGCGATCGCGTTCCTGTTGGGTGCGAGCCCGGAGGAAATTTCCGCCGAGCTCTGGGTCGAAGCGGGCGGCATCGCCTTGTATGGCAAAGGCGACCCGCGCGAGGCGGCGGCGCTTTATCAGCGGGCGGCCCGGATGGACGGTGCGCCGTGGACCGCGGGTCGCATCTGCGCACGTCTCCTCCTCGAGACGGGGCAGCACGCAGCGGCGCTTGCCTGGCTGGAGGAGTGGTTGCCGAGGTTGCCGGCCGACGATCCCGAGGCCGGCCGGGACTGGGTGGTGGACCGGATCGCGGAGCTGAAAGGGCTTCGCGCACGCACAGAACCTTTTTGACACGCCCCGCCCGGCCCGGATTATCTCGACGTTCACATGGAGAACTTCCCAACCGTCCACTGGCCCTATCTTGCGGCGGCGCTGGTCATGCTCTGGTTTCCCCGCCAATGGTTGCGCGCCGGCCGGCTCACGGGCAAGCGGCGCCGCGAGCGCGAGACGATGGAGCGTTTCCAGCAGGACGGCGGCAACGATCCGGACGACAAGTCGGTGCGGCTGAAGCGCGAGCTGAAGAATCCGCGCAACTACATCGACTTCTTCCGCGGCCTGGCCGGTTCGCTGGCGTTGTGGCATTTCAGTTTCACGATCGAGTTGGAGCAGCGCGATCTGTTCCACACGATCTGCGGCCTGATCTCGCTCGTGGCGATCATCATCCAGACGACACGCTGGCGTGAGCGGGTGACGTTTTTCGCGGCGATCTTCTTCCTGCCCGGCCTGAGCATGGGCATCTCGGATCCGTTCGTGCTGGGGAATCATTTCTCGGCGAGTATGGCGTTCCTGCTCGTGTGTGCGTTCAACCCGGTCATCCCGACACCGCGCATGTTCATGACGGTTTACGGCCTGCTGTTGCTGCCCTTCGACTGGCTGCTCGGCGGGGATTTCCAACTGGCGTGGATCAACTCGCTGCTGGCGCTGCTGCCGCCGCTGTTCAGCCTCATGGCGAAGCGGCCGATGGTGATCTTCACGCGCAAGCGGCACCTCGGCTGGTAACGGCATGGCCTCCGGAGCCAGCGTCTGGATCGAGGCCGCGCGGCCGAAGACGCTGCCGGCGGCGGTGATTCCCGTGTTGGTGGGCACCGCATTCGCATGGGCGCACGGTGCGGCGCATTTCGGCAAGGCGACCGTGTGCCTTGTTTTCGCGCTGCTCGTGCAGATCGGCACGAATTTCGCCAACGACTACTTCGACTTCGTGCAGGGCGCGGACACGCCTCAGCGCGTGGGCCCGCGGCGCGCGGTGGCGGCAGGACTCGTTTCGCCGGGGCGGATGCTGGCGGCGACGGCGGTGGTGCTGGGGCTGGCCTTCGCGACCGGCCTGCTGCTCGTGATCGAGGGCGGGTGGTGGCTGCTGCCGATCGGCGTGGCGAGCATCGTCTGCGCAATCGCCTACACTGGCGGACCGTATCCGCTCGGCTACAACGGTCTCGGCGATGTCTTCGTGTTTCTGTTCTTCGGTCTCGTGGCGGTCGGCGCGACTTTCCACGTGCAAGCGGGCGGCGTGCCGCTCGACGTGCTGTTGGCGGGCGCAGGCGTCGGCGTGCTCGCAGCAAACATTTTGGTCGTGAACAATTATCGCGATGCGGAGACGGACGCGCGAGCGGGCAAGCGCACGCTCGTGGTGCGTTTCGGGCAGCGAGCTGCGCTGTGGCAATACGGGCTGTCGGTCGCGGGCGCCCTGGCCGTGGCGCCGGCGCTGGCGCTCGCCTGCGGTTACCGCTGGCCGGTGCTGGTCGCGTTGGTGCTGTTGCCGTGGGGCATGCGGCTGACGCACCGGTTGGGCAGCTCGACCGAACCGACGGAGCAGATCGAATTGCTCGGTGGCACGGCGAAATTCCTCGCGGCCTATGGCCTCTTGCTGAGCGCGGGAGTGGCGCTCGCGGGCTGAGGCTGCGGACGGTCTGGATGCGGCGCGCGAGCTCGCTGCCTGTGGCGCGGTGGTTGGCGTGGCGCTGTTGCGGCCGGCGAAGGCGGGAGCAGGCAATGAAAAAGCCGGAGCGCGACGGCTCCGGCTCGGAAGGAGGAAGCGCGACGGGCGCTCAGATCTTGCCGGCGAGCTTCGCCTTGAGGGCGGTCTTGTCCATCATGCCGACGAACTGCTCGACGACGGCGCCGTTCTTGAAGAGGAGCAGGGTCGGGATCGCGCGGACGCCGAACTGGGCGGCGAGGTCGCCGTTGTCGTCGACGTTGACCTTGGCGATCGTGAGCTTGCCCGCCAACTCGGTGGCGAGGTCCTCGAGGATCGGGGCGATCGCCTTGCAGGGGCCGCACCAGGGAGCCCAGAAGTCCACGAGGACGGGCGTCGCGCCGGCGACGGCGGATTTGAAGTTGTTGGAATCGAGCTGGAGGAGGTTCGCTGCCATGTTGCGGAGGATTAAAGTGGGATTTGCCGGAAAGACAACTGCGGGCGTCAGCGCGGCGTGGACTTGTGGATGATCTCGGCCAGTTCCTGCGGCTCGACTTGCTGGAGCGCCTTGCCGCGGTGCTTGAGCTCCTCGAACGTCTTGACGACGGTCTCGGTCATGCGCTCGTGGGTCTCGGCGGAGCCGCCGACGAGGGTGAATTGCTCGGCGCGGGTGATGCGCTTGTGGCCGTCGGCGTGGTCGAGGCCGACCCCGAGCAGGTGCGCCTGACCCTTAGTCTTGCTGGGGCTCGGGAGGCTGGCCTTCGGGGAGCGGCGACGGGGCGGCTTTTTCATTTTCGGGCGAGACGGTGGTCGGCTCGGCGGGTGTTTCAAGTGCCTTTTCCTCCACGGCCGTGCAGAGAATGTCGGCGAAGGCCTCATCCTGACGGAGGCGCAGCTTGTTGAGGCGCGTGAGCTCAAGCATGGCGAGGAAGGTGGCCACGAGCGTGCGGAGGGATATCTTTTCGGTGAAGAGGCTGGAGAAGGTGAACTCCCGGCGCGTCTTCACGTGCTCGAGGATGTATTCCATCTGGTCGGCGACGGTGACCTGCTCAGCGTGGATCTCGCCGACGACGAGCTTTTCGGCGAGGCGGCGAAGAACGACGTTGAAGCTGTTCCAGAGCTCTATGCGGTCGACGTGCTTGAGCGGGCGCTCGGAGGCGGGCGCGAAGGCGGAAGCGGGGCGGGGGAGCTGGTCCTGCGCGTCGCGCGCCATCTCGGCGAGCTTGGCGGAGGCCTCCTTGAACTTTTTGTATTGGATGAGCTGATGGACGAGTTCCCAGCGCGGATCGAGTTCCTCGTCATCGGCGTTCGGATCGATGACCTGCTGGTGCTTCGGGAGCAGCATGCGGCTCTTGATCTCCATCAGCGTGGCCGCCATGACGAAGAAATCGCCGGCGACCTCGAGCTGGAGGTCCTTCATCGCATAGAGGACCTCGAGGTATTGCCGCGTGACCGATTCGATCGGGATGTCGTAGATATCGAGCTCGTTCTTGCGGATGAGGAAGAGCAGGAGATCCAGCGGACCCTCGAAAACGGGGAGTTTGATGCGATAATCGGCTTCGGCGACCACGATGCGAGTCGAGGGATGGCCGGAGGGGCGCGCAAGGGGGAAATGTGCGCCAGGCGGGCGCTGAATCCGGTTCCGCCCGCGCTCAGGCGATGGGCGGCTGCTGTGTGGCCGGCTTGGTCAACAGGAGCTGGCTGTTGAGGCCGAAATGCTTCTCGGAAAATTCCTCGGCCGGCGTCTCGCCGGCGTGGCGCAGGAGGCGCTGCACCATGCCCATCTTGGCGTCGAGGTCGTCGACCTTGGCGACAAAGACGGCCTCGGGCGTGGCGGCGATCACGGCGGCGCCCCACTCGAGTTCACCCTGGTGCGAGAGCACGATGTGCTCAAGGCGTTCGAGAAGGTCGGGGGCGAGCTTCACCTTCATGCCGGCCTTGCGCACGAGTTGATACCCGAGCACGACGTGGCCTTGAAGGAGGCCGCGGCGGCTCTTGGAGGTGACGAGGTCGCCTTGGTATTCGATGACCTTGCCGGTGTCGTGCACAAGCACGCCGGCGAGGGCGAGGTCGGCGTCGACCTCCGGATAAAGGGGCAGCAACGCGCGGGCGGCGCGGGCCATGTGCGTCGTGTGTTCGAGCAGGCCGTGGCGATAGGCGTGGTGCATCGCCACCGCGGCCGGAGCGACGCGGAACGCCTCGCCGATGTCGTCGAAGACAGCCTGCACGGTCGCGCGGATTTCCGGGTGCTGGATGGCCGCGATGTGCTGTTGGAACTCCGTCCACAAAGCGTCCGCGTCCTCGGGTGCGGTCTCGACGAGGTTGGCCAGCACAGCGGAGCCGGCGAGCGCCTCCGGGGCGATCGACTCCGCGCGAAACAGTTTCGGCGAGAAAGCGTCGCGGTAGTAATCCACCTCGGCCTCGATGCGCACGACACCGCCCTCGCGGAGATTGGAAAAAAGCTCGAAGGCCGGCGCGTCGCCCCAGACGTTGACGGAGAAGCTGCCGGTCTTGTCGCCGAGCTCGACGGAGAGGTAGGCGTTGCCGTTCTTGGCGGTCCGCGTGGTGACGCGGCGGATGAGCAGCACGCTGGCGAAGGTATCTGAGCCGTTTTTATCGAGCGCCTTGATCTCGCGGACGCTGAGCAACGAAGTGATGTCGGCCATGCGGGGACTTCAGCGCGGGCGCGGCGGATTGGCCACACTGATTTCGGGCGCGCGGAGATTTTCCGGCGGCGAGGAAGAGGAACCACGGGGGACAAGTCCCGAGCGGCAAGGCGCGAATGGAGGGACGCGAGGTGGGGCCGGCTTCTGGCACTTGCTCCTTGCTACTTCTCCCGTTGGCCCTTGGAAAAGGGGCCGCCATGGAACTCAATCTCCACCCCATCGCCACGAAGTGCTGCGTGTCCGGCCGCGAGTTCGCCGAGGGAGACCGCGTCGTGTGCTACCTGGTGCGCGAGGCCGACGGGCTCACGGGGCGCCGCGACCTGCTGGAGAGCGAGGACGCGAATCTGCCCGCGCCGGCCGAGATCTACTGCCGCTGGGTGATCAGCTACAAGCCACGCCGCGGCGAGGAGAACGCGGACCGCGCGCTGAAGCTCACCGCCGAAAATCTTTTCCTCACGCTGGCCGATCCGACGAATCCGCCGAACGAGGCGAACACGCCGCTGCTGCAGTTCCTCGCGCTGATGATGGAGCGCAAGAAGATCCTGAAGCCGCGCGGCGTCACGCCTGACGGGACGAAGAACATCTTCGAACACATGCGGCTGCGGCAGATGTATGAGATCCCGGCCGGCGACCTGAATGCGGAGTTCTTCGTGAAGATCCAGGGGCAGCTCGATGTGCTCGTCGGCGCGCCGAAGAAGAAAACCGAGGAGGCGAAACCCGCCGCTCCCGACGCGGCAAGCCAGCCGCCGTCCGCGACCGAACCTTCGGCTGCGCCCACGGCCGCCGCATCTGCGGGCGAGTGATGCCCGGACGCGCGAGCGTTTGGATTTCCTGAAGGACGCGGGGCCTTGCTGCCGGCGGCAGCGCGAGCATGGCGGTCGGGACGACCGCCGCTACCTGGCCAAGCAACGCGCGCGAGCGGACGGTTCGGCGAGAGCGACTCGCCCCACCGCGCGCAGGCGATTTTGTTGTGGCCACCGCAAACAAGCGAGGCAGGTGCCCGTGCGCGCCGGATTCCTGCCTGAGCCGGGATCATGCAGGTGGTGGGCGTCGGTGTCCCTACTGACGCCTGTCGCCGCTGGGACAGCGG
>JAMPXH010000092.1 GCA_023701285.1 Candidatus Didemnitutus sp. | reverse complement strand
ACATAGAGCAAAGTGACGCGACCGTCGCCGCTCACGCCGATCGCGGGCAATCCCGCCGCGCCGGCGGCGACGAGCACGCCGAGGTTAGGCGTCGCGAGCGAGGCGGACTGGCCCGGTCCGGTGCCGAGCAGGTTGAAGGCGTATTTGAGCAGGTTGGGCACGCCGTCGCCGGCAGGTGTGGACAGGGCGCGGGTGAAGGTGGTGTTGAGGCGTTCCTCGGGCGTGGTCCATTGCACCAGCCAGCTGTCGTAGCCGGTGAGCGTGCCGGGCTCGATGGTGAGCTCGAAGCTCTGGAACGCCATCGTGCCTTGGTTGCTCGCCATGATGTTCAGCACGTAGGTGCCGGCGACAAGGGGTGTGCCCTCGATTTTGCCGGTCATGAAGTTGAAATTCAGACCCGACGGCATCGCCGCGCCGTGCGAACTCACCCAGCCGGCGGGTTCGGTGGTGAAGGTCCAGCTGAAGGGCACGCCGACCTGCGCCGTGGCCTTGGCGGGGCTGGTGAACACGGGCGGCGGATAAACCTGATAGATGCCGACCGTGGCGCGGTCGCTGATGACCTCGCCGCCGGGGTTGGTGATGCGGACGCGGTAGTGGGTCGTCGAGGTGAGCTCGGGCGTGGTGTAAGTGCTGGCGGTGGCGCCTTCGATCTTGGTCCAAGTGTATTCGTAATCGGGCCACTGCGTGGAATACCACTCGTAGCTCAGGAAGTCGCCCGTGGCGCTGACGGAGAGCGTGGTGCTGAACGTCGTGCCGGCGGGGATGCTGTTGTTGCTGCTGAGCGGCTGCGCGGTGATCACCGCGGGCGGGTGCGCGGCGGTGTAGGCGTCGTGGAGATCGGAAAGATCGCCGAAGACGGCGAAGACGACGGATTGGACATCGCTGTCGTTGGTGGTGTTGGCGGCGTCGAGCACGGCGAAGAGTTCATCCATCGAGTCGCTGTAGTGCGCGTTGAATGAAGCGGGCGGCAGACCGATCCAATCGGGGCCGTCCTGCAGCACGGTCTGTTTCACCGCGAGGATGCGGTGAGGCAGGTAAGCAGCGGGATCGTCGAGCCCCGGGTCGGGCAGCTGGCGCAGACGCGGCAGGCCGATCCATTGCAACGCGGGCTGTCCGGAGACGGGCGGCCCGCCGCTGAGGCTCGTCATGTGCGTGTAGGTGTTGGTGTTGAAGAGCGAGCGGAAGCGCTCGGCCTGATCGGTGACGCCGGAGGCGTCGACGGGATGCGCTTCCGAACTGAAGGCGGCGGCGCCGCGCAGGTCCTCCAGCACCGGGAAATTGGTGCTGTAGCCCGACGAGTAGGCGGAGACGCGGGCGTAGGCGGCGTGATAGCGGAGAATGGCCGCGTCGTAGGCGTCCTTGAGCGCGGGGGAGAGCGCGACGAGGGTGTCGTATTTGTGTTTCAACCCCTGTGCGGTGGCGAGGCCGCCGGTGCCGCGCTCGGCGAGGGCGAAGAGGAGAGATTGTTGGTAGGTGGGAAGACTGAAGGCGTGGCTGATGACGGGAGTGAAGGTGGTGTCCGTGTAGTAACCGGCGCGGCTTTGATAGAGGATGTCGGTGTGGTCGACGACGAGGCCGGTGGCGGTCGCCAGTGCGGAGTCCCAAGCCCGGCCGCGCGCGATCAATTCCGCGAGGGCGGCCTCGGCGTCGCGCAGCTGGGCGTCAAGGTCGGCGCGCACGGCGTGGATGCCGGAACTCCACGCCTCGCCGGCGGCGGCGAGTTGCGCGAGTCGCTCCTGGGCGTTTTCCAGCGCGGCGGGCAGCTCGGATTGCAGCTGCGCGTAGGTGGCGGCATGGGCCTCGGCAGCCGGCTGGCCCATGCCGGTGTCGCTGAGCGCGGAGCCGTAGTTGAAGGGCAGGGGAGAGACTCCGCTTTCGATGAGCAAGTCGACGAGCGCGACGATCTTGTTCTGGTCGTTGTGCAGCTCGGTGTATTCGTCGGAGAGCGCCTCGGCTTGCGTGATGAGGCCGGACAGGCTGGGCGCGGCGGCGGTGACGGCAGCGATCCACGTCTGCAAGGCATCGTGGCTGCCGAGTGTGCTGGCGTAGGAGGCGGTGGTTCCGAAATCGGTCGACGCACTGACGCTGTGGCTGCCGATGAAGTAGGCGAGCTGGGGGTCGGTGACGGTGGTCTTCACGCCGGCGAGCAGGGTGGCCTGCATCTCGTCGATGAGGGTCTTGTGCTCGGCAATGGAGGAGAAGAGAGGCGGGGATTCCTCGTCCCAGCGCGCCTGCGCGGCGGCGCGGATGGCAGCCTGCACGCGGGCGGCATAGCTATAATCGTCTTCCTGATCCTCGCGCGGGAGATTGACCACCGGGACAGGCAGGTCGGCGGGCGGGATGGTCGCGGCGGCGTTGGCGGCGGCGCGCTCGGCCGCCTCGGCCTCGGCCCACTGGGTGCGCAGGGTCTCGAGCTGGGTCTGCAATTCAGCCAGCTCGCTGGTGAGCCGGTCGACGTCGGCTTGGACTTCGGGGCGCCGGCTTTCCGCCTCCTCTTTCGCGGTGTCGGCTTCGGTGTCGAGCGCGGTGAGCTTGCCGAGGGCGGCGGCGATCTCGTCGCGCACCATGAGATTCTTGCGGAGGATGGCGCCGGTGTCGCCGAGCTCGGTGCCGTCCTCGTGGTAGGCGGCGGCTTTGACCGCTTCCAGGCTGAGCGAGAGAGTCTGCTGCACGCGCGCGAGCTCGGGGAACGCATCGCGGGCGGCGGCGGACACGGCTTGGATCTTCACCGTGCGGGGAGTGGTGAGGTGGGCGGCGTCCATGCCCAGCGCGGCTCGGCTCTCGTTGGTTAGACCGTTGGTGAACTGGTCGAAGGCGACGCTGCCGATGGCGCTGGAGACGCCGTTGGTGACAAGGGCGGAGGCGGCGGATTTGCCGAGGTTGATGCTGTCTGCCACGGTGTTGTAGGTCTCGATGCCCATGCGGATGGTGAGCTTCACGAGGTTCTGCTGCTGGATCGTCGCGAGCTTGCCGTCGGCGGTGGCGAGTTGCTGGCGGGCGGCGTCGAGCTGGCCGGAGTTGGTCTCATAGCCGCCGAGAAATTCGTCGAGAATGGCGAGTTCGCGTTGTGCGGCTTTGAGGTCGGCACGCTTCCACTCGATCTCGCTGAGCTTGGCGGTGATCGCGCCTTCGTAGTTGGATTGAGCGGCTAGCGGGCCGGGCAGAATCCAGAGAAACAGCGCCCCGAAAAGCATCATCTGCGAACGCAGAGACGGACTCCGGAATGACCCGGGCTCCACCGGCCCGAGGTCGCCACCAGCCGCATGGCGTTTCATGCCGGTAGGATAGCAAAAACCCCCGGACGGAACAACGAACGGGGTCTTCTATTACCGCGGTTGGATTATGGCATTAGCTGCCGGCTCCGCGGAGCGGCGGCGGTGAGGGAAAGTCGGCACTATTACTCGCGGCGCCCGTTTCAGTGGCGGCGGCGCTCGATGTAGAGCCGTTCGACCTTGGTGCGGGCCCAGGGGGTCTTGCGCAGGAAGGTGAGGCTGGATTTCACGCTCGGATCGAACTGGAAGCAGCGCACGGGCACGTTCCGCGCCAGCTCCGCCCAGCCGAGTTCGGCGGAGAGTTCGGTGACGATGCGTTCGAGCGTGATGCCGTGCAGCGGGTCTTTCGGGTGCGCGTCCATGCGGTCGACCCCGACGGTCCGCGAGCGCGCCCCCGGCGTCAACGCCCGCTTGCGCACACCCGGCTTGCGCAGTGGACGGAAGAGGACACTGTGACGGTTCCCCGCCGCCCAAGCGATTCCCCTGCCGGGCGGCAGTTACCGCAACCTTGTTCAACCTATGAAAAAAATCCTCGCCACCCTCCTCACCGTCGCGCTGCTCGCCTGCGCGTCCGCAGCCTCGGCCAGCGACACCGCGCCGAAGTCCGTCATCCACGTCGTCACCGTCACCTGGAAGGCCGGCACCACGCCCGAGCAGATCCAAGCCGCGCTCGACGGTGCCCAGGCGTTGCCGGCGGCTTATGCCGGCATCGCGCGCGTCTGGACGAAGACCATCAAGGCCCAGGGCGAGCGCACGCACGCCATCGTGATGGAGTTCAAGGACGAGGCCGCGCTGAAGGCCTACGCCAAGAGCGACGCGCAGCAGGCCTGGTATAAGGTCTACACGCCGATCCGCGAGCGGAGCACGACGTTCGACATCACGAACTGAGCCCGGCGCCGCACGCCGGCCGCATCTCCCCGGGCCGCGCCGCGAGGCGCGGCCTTTTTCGTGCGCGGATGCGGCGTGGCGGTCTGTCCGCGCGCCGATGATCGGGTGTGCGTCTGCGCGATCTTCGTGCGTCAAGACGGTCACTCGCTGGTTGCGTCGCCGGGGCTGGTGGCGCAACACTGCGCGTTCGATGGCGTCGCAGCAGCCGGCTCCTTTCCGTTTCACGGGCCTCCGGGCCACGGAGTGGTGTCTGCGCGGGTGGACGGCGGCGGTGTTCTTCTTTCTCTACGCGCCGATCCTCGTGCTGGTGGCGTATGCCTTCAACGCCTCGCGCCTCAACATCGTGTGGACGGGCTTCACATGGCGCTGGTTCGAACAGCTGTTCGCCAACGCGCCGCTGATGCGCGCCGCCTCCAACAGCTTCGTGATCGCGGTGGTGACGACCGCGCTGTCGCTCGTGCTCGGCACGCTCGGGGCGTGGCTGCTGCACCGGTATCGCTTCGGTGGGGCGCGGATCATCCGGACCCTGTTCACCGTGCCGATGGTGGTGCCGGAGGTGCTGATGGGCATCAGCCTGCTCGTGCTCTTCGCCGCGGCGGGCGTGCGGCTGGGCTTCGCGACGGTGATCGTCGCGCACGTGACGTTCTGTTTTCCCTTCGTGCTCGTGGCCGTGCAGGCGCGCCTGCACGACCTCGACCCGGCGCTGGAGGAGGCCGCGCTCGATCTCGGCGCGACGCCGTGGCAGGCGTTCTGGCGCGTGATTTTGCCCAGCCTGCGGCCGGCGATCGTGGCGGGCGGCCTGATGGCCTTCACGCTGTCGTGGGACGAGCTGATCGTCACCTTCTTCACCACCAGCGCGGCGTCGGCGACGCTGCCGGTGCGGATCTTCGGCATGGCCAAGGTCGGCCTCAACCCGATGCTCAACGCCCTGTCGGCGCTCTTCATCGTCGCCACGGTCGCGGTGGTGTTGTTCACGCATTACCTGCGCCGCTCCGGCCGCGCGCCGACGTCGTCACTTCGCTCTCAACCATGAAATCGTTCCGTCATTCCGTCCTCGCTGCCGTGGCGCTCGCCGCGGCGCTCGCGGGCTCCGCCAAGGAGGAGCTCAACCTGTTCGGCTGGTCCGAATACATCCCGCAGGAAGTGATCGATGGCTTCACGAAGGAGACCGGCATCGCCGTCAACTTCGAGACCTTCGCCTCCAACGAGGAGATGCTGGCCAAGCTCATCGCGGGCGGCGGCAACTACGACCTCATCCAGCCTTCCGATTACGCCGCCGAGGTGCTGGTGCGCCAGAAACTGCTGGCGAAGCTCGATAAGAAGCTGCTCCCGAATCTCCGGCACATCGCGCCCGAGTTCACCGGCTGGCCGCACGATCCCGCCGGCGACTACACCGTGCCCTACATGGGCGGCACCGTCGGCATCGTCATCAACACCGAGGTCGTGAAGACGCCCGTGAAGGGCTTCAAGGATCTCTTCCACCCGCAGTTCAAGAACCGCCTCGTCGTGCCCAATGACAACCGCGAGATCGTGAGCTGGGCGCTGCGCACGCTCGGCCTGCCGATCAACGAGATCACGCCCGCGGCGCTCGCCCGCGCCCGCCCGCTGGTCGCCGAGTGGGTGCAACTCGTGAAGCTCTACGATTCCGACAGCCCCAAGACCGCATTGCTCAACGGCGACGTCGATCTCGGCATCGTGTGGAGCGGCGAGGCCGCGCAACTGTGGAACGAGGACAAGAAATTCCGCTACGTGCTGCCCGAGGAGGGCGCGCACCAATGGCTCGACCTGCTCGCGATCCCCGCGGTCGCGCGCAACCCGGCCGCCGCGCACCGGTTCATCGATTACCTGCTCCGCCCCGAGGTCTCGAAGCTCATCTCCGACGCGTTCCCCTACACGAACCCGAACCTTGGCGCGCGGAAACTCCTCACGCCGGAACAGCTCGCCAATTACGCGAGCTACCCGGAAGGCGCGACCAAGCTCGAGGCGTTCCGCGACATCGGCAAGGCGGCGAGCGAGATCGACCGCATGATGACCGACCTGCGCAGCCAGTGAACCGTGCGGTGCGTGCCCTCGTGTCCATGAACGCATCCCGCCGGCGGCCGTCCCGCCGCGCCTGCTGACCGTGGCGCTCCTGCCGTCCGCCTCCGTCCCGGCCGCCGCCGGCCGCCGCCAGCCCGGCTGGGTGGCCTGGCTGCTGCTGTCGCCGATGCTCATCTGGCTGCTGCTGTTCGTGGTGGTGCCGACGCTGATCCTGTTCGTCTACAGTTTCTGCCAGCGCGACGAACTCGGGCGGCTCGTCTATTCGTTCACGCTGGAGAATTACCGCCGCGCCTTCGAGCCGACCTACGTGCGCGTGTTCGCGCGCTCGGTCGGTTACGCGGCGCTGACGACGGGGCTGTGCGTGGCGATCGGCTTCCCGGTGGCGTGGACGATCGCGCGGGCGCGCGAGGCGTGGCGGCAGAAGCTGCTGCTGTTGGTGATGATCCCGTTCTGGACGAGCTTCCTCGTGCGCACCTACGCGTGGATCACGATCCTGAAGCAGGAAGGCTGGCTCAACGGCCTCGTGCGCCTGCTCGATATCGGCCTCGGGCCCTTCGACCTGCTCTACACGCCGACGGCCGTCGTCATCGGTCTCGTCTATGCCTACCTGCCGTTCATGATCCTGCCGATCTACACGAGCGCGGAAAAGGTGCCCGCCGACGTGATCGAGGCGGCTTACGATCTCGGCGCCGGGCCGTTGCGGGTGTTCTCCAGCGTGATCGTGCCGCTGACGCTGCCCGGCATCGCGGCGGGCACGCTGCTGGTGTTCGTGCCGGCGATCGGCATGTTCGCCATCACGGACTTGATGGGCGGGGCGAAGATGCCCCTCATCGGCAACGTGATCCAAAACCAGTTCATGCAGGCGCGCGACTGGCCCTTCGGGGCGGCGCTCGGCGTCGTGTTCATGGGCCTGTTCGCCGTGGCCTACTGGCTGCTGTTGCGCCGCCGCGGCGCGGAGGCCCTCGGATGAGCGCGAGCGTCGAGCTGCATGGCGTGCGGAAGCGTTTCGGCGCCGTCGATGTCGTCAACGACCTGCACCTGCGCATCGAGCCGGGCGAGTTCCTCACGCTCCTCGGGCCCTCCGGCTGCGGCAAGACCACGCTGCTGCGCATGATCGCGGGCTTCGAGACGCCCGATGCAGGCACGGTCTGGATCGACGGTGTCGACGTCACCGCGTTGCCGCCGTATCGCCGGCCGGCGAACCAGGTTTTCCAGAGCTACGCGCTGTTCCCGCACCTGACCGTGGCGGAGAACATCGCCTTCGGCCTGCGCATGGAGCGCCGGCCGGCGGACGAGATCGCGCGGCGCGTGGAGGAGGCGATCGCGCTGGTCGACCTCGACGGGCTCGGCGCACGCCGGCCCGAGCAGCTCTCCGGCGGGCAGCGGCAGCGCGTGGCGTTGGCGCGCGCCATCGCGCCGCGGCCCAAGGTGCTCCTGCTCGACGAGCCGCTCTCCGCGCTCGACGCCAAGCTGCGCCGCGCGATGCAGCTCGAGCTGAAGCGCCTGCAACGCCAGCTGGGCATGACCTTCATCTTCGTCACGCACGACCAGGAGGAGGCGCTCACGCTGAGCGACCGCGTGGCGGTGATGAACGCCGGCCGCGTGGAGCAGCTCGGTCCGGTCGTCGACGTCTATCATCAGCCGGCCTCGGCCTTCGTGGCGGATTTCCTCGGGCAATCCAACCTGCTCGAGGCGACGGTGGCGGACCGCGACCTACTCGGTGCGGTCGTCACGGTGCGGCTGGCCTGCGGCATCGAACTCCAGATCAACGCCGCCGGCGTGCCCGCGAACGCCACGCGCCTGCTCATCGCGGTGCGCCCGGAGAAAGTGGCGGTCTCGAAGCGCCGGCCGGAGGCGGCCAACGTCTTCGCGGCCGTCGTGGAGGAGGAAGTCTTCCAGGGCCCGACCGATTACCTCGAGCTCGCCGCCGACGGCGGCCTCGAACTCAGCGCGATCCTTGCCAACGAGAGCGCGCTCAACGAATCGATCGGCCGCGGCGATCGCGTCTGGTGCGCCCTGCACGCCAACGACCTCGTGGTCGTGCGCGCGAGCTGAGCACAGTGTGCGTGGCGGACCAGCTTTGGCTGGAGCCGGACGCGAAAGCGGGTAGGGTGCGGGCATGATCGCGGCCGTCCAATTCAAGAATTTCCGGGCCTTGCGCTCGGCGAAGGTGCGCCTGACGCCGTTCAACCTCCTCGTGGGCCCCAACGGCTCGGGCAAGACCAGCCTCATCCAGGCGCTGCTGCGGTTGCGCACGCTGGCCGCGTTGCCCGGGGCGCGCGCGGGGGAGCTGCCGCACCCGCGGGCCGGCGGACCGGAGATCGTGTTCTCGTTCGCGCCGCCCTTCGAGCGCATCACGGTGCGGGCGGCCTGCGCGCACGACGAGCTGGTGTGCGACACGCTCGTGGTCGAGCACGGTGGGCGGCCGGAGGACGAGGCCGACTGGCAGCGGCTGCGCACGCGCCTCCTCACGGTGCGCGGTTTTCTCTTCGATCACTATGCAATGGCCGTGCCGGTGAAACGCGAGGAGCGGCGCGAGCTCGCTTCCAACGCCGGCAACCTCGCCGCGCTCCTGGCCGATTGGCGCGAGCGCGAGCCGGCGGCGCTCGCGGCGCTGGAGGCGGAGTTCGCGCGGATTGTGCCGGAGTTCGGCGGGCTGGATTTCCAGACCGTGGGCGAACGCGTGGAGCTGCTCGGGCGCGTGAACGGCGAACGCGTGCCGGCGGACAGTCTCTCGCAGGGCACGCTCTACCTGCTCGCCGTGCTCGCGCTGGCCTTCTCCCCCGAGCCGCCGGCGGTGGTGTGTCTCGAGGAGGCGGACCGCGGCGTGCACCCGCGCATGCTCCGCGAGGTGCGCGATGCGCTCTACCGCTTGAGTTATCCGCAGGATTTCGGGCTCGCGCGCGCGCCGGTGCAGGTGATCACGACCACGCATTCGCCGTATCTGCTGGATCTGTTCCGCGACCACCCGGAGGAGGTCGTGCTGGCGAACAAGCACGGGCGGACGGCGAACTTCGAGCGGCTGTCCGAGCGTCCGGATCTGCGCGAATTGCTGGGCGAGGCGAGCCTCGGCGACCTCTGGTTCAGCGGCATCCTCGGTGGCACGCCGGACGAGGCATGAAGCTGGCGATCCTGAGCGAATCCCCGGCGGACGAGGCGGCGCTGCGGCTGCTCGTGGGCCAGGTGCTGGGCGAACCGCTGCAGCTCGTCACGCCGACGTTGCGGGCGCGCGGCTGGCCCTCGGTGGAGCAGGTGTTGCCGCCGATCCTGCGCCACCTGCATTTCCACACCGACGCGCAGGGGCTCGTGGTCGTGGTGGATTCGGACGACTCGCCGGTGCACACGGAGGCGCACGACGCGCCGGGGCATCATCATCCCTTCTGCCGCGTCTGCCGGTTGCGCGCGGTGTTCCGGCGGACGTTGAGAAATCTGCCGCCGGCGCGCGGGCGCTCCGGTCCGTTGCGCGCCGTGGGCGTCGCCGTGCCGGCGATCGAGGCCTGGTTGTTGTGCGGGCGCGACGATGCGGTGAACGAGGCGGCCTGGGTCGCGGGGCAGGAGAGTGGGCGTCTGCCCTACACGCGGGCGGAGCTGAAGGCGCGGGTCTATGGCACGATGCGGCCGTCGTTGCCGTGGGAAACGAAGCGGGCGGTCGAGGAGATCGCGCGCCACCGGGGCGACGTGCGCCGGCTCGAGCACGATTTTCCGCAAGGCTTCGGTTCGCTCGTGCGCGATTTGCGCGCGTGGCGGCGGCCGGGTTGAACAGGGCCGGACGGCCCTTGGCGGAGGCCGGCCCGGGGGCGGCCCGGACCGTGCGGAAAGCCTTGCCGGGCGTCCCTTGCGTTGCCCAAGCTGGGTGTTCCACCCCTGCATGAAATCCTCCCGACTTTCGTTTGCCGCGCTGCTGGGCGCGCAGGCCCAGGTGACGTTCAACGATTGTGCGGCCAAGTTCATGTTGGTCTCCCTCGCGCAGCAGCTCGCGCTGGGCACCGATCTGGACGCGAAATCCACCGTCGCGCTGATCGGGACGCTGCTGGTGCTGCCCTACATCCTCTTCGGCCCCATCTGCGGCTGGCTGGCGGACCGGTTCTCCAAGCGCGATGTGTTCAACGCGGCCCTGATGGTGCAGGTCGGCGTCGTGGCGCTGCTGATCGTGGCGACTTGGGCGGAGTCGTTCGGCGGGGCGCTGGCGTGCTTCTTCCTGCTCTCGGTGCAGACCACGCTGCTCGCGCCGGCGAAGCGGGGCATCATCCTCGAATACTGCGGGCCGGCGCGCCTCTCGCGCTACGTCGGCTACATGGAGATGGCCACGATCGGCGCGATCCTCGTCGGCTCCTGGGCGGGCGGGGACATGTTCAGCCGCTGGCTCGAGGCCGGGGCCACGCCGTGGCAGGCGGCGACGAACATCGCGCTCAAGCTGGGTGTGCTGTCGGTCGTCGCGTGGGGCGTGTTCCAGTTCGCCGCGCGCACGCCGGCGCAGGGCGGGCAGCCGTTCCGCTGGTCGCTGTGGGTGCGGCACTTTGCGGACATCGCCGAGGTGTGGCGCGAGAAGCCGCTGTGGCGCTCGGTGATGGGCATCTGTTTCTTCTACGGCGTCGGCGGCTACATCTCCGCGCTGGTGCCGCAGATCGCGCAGGAGCACCAGCACAGCGGCGCGCAGACGGGCGCCGTGCAGGGCCTGATGATGCTCGTGATCGGCTTCGGCACGATCCTCGGCAACCTCTCCGCGGGGCTGTTCTCGCGGCGCGGCATCGAGATGGGGCTGGCGCCGATCGGCGGCCTGCTGCTGTGCGGCACACTCGCGGCGCTGAGCATCGCGACCCCGCCGGCGTCGTTCGCCGTAACGGGCGCGGAGTTCTGGACGAGCCCCTTCGTGGCGCTGCTGGTGGGCGCGGGTTTTTCGTCGGGCCTCTTCCTCGTGCCGCTCTACGCCTTCATCCAGCAGCGCGCGGGCGATCAGCGCCGCGGGCGCGTGCTCGCCGGTGTCAGCCTGCTGGACAGTCTCGCCGGGCTCGGCGCGGCCGGGCTCTACAAGGTGCTGGCGACGGACAGCGCGCTGCAGCTCTCGACCGGCACGCAGTTCATCGTGTTGACGGTCCTCACGCTGGCGATGACCGGCTACGCGCTCTGGCACCTGCCGCACCAGACGGTGTGCACGGTGATGCGTTTCTTCGGGCCGTTCTTCTACCGGGTGAAGGTGCGCGGGCGGGAAAACGTTCCCGGCACGGGCGCGTTACTCATCTGCAACCATCTTTCCTACGTCGATGCGGTCGTGTTGCAGATCGCCTCGCCGCGGCCGATCCGCTTCGTGGCCTTCGCGGGCCTCGCGAAGAGCCCGCTGCTGCGCTTCCTGTTCCGCGCGGCCGGCGTCATCCCGGTCGCACCGGACAAGGCGATGAAGGGCATCCGCCTCGCGGTGGACGCGATCAAGGACGGCGAGCTGGTGTGCGTGTTCCCCGAGGGCGCCATCTCGCGCACGGGCCAGCTCATGCAGTTGAAGCGCGGCTTCGAGATGATCGCGCGGCAGGCCCACGCGCCGGTCATCCCTGCGGTGATCGACGGCCTGTGGGGCTCGGTGTATTCGTTCGCGGGCAACAAGTATCTCTGGAAGTCGCCGCGCCTGATGCCCACGCATGTGTGCGTGATCTTCGGCACGCCGATCCCGGCGAGCCGCATCGACCTGCCGGTCGCGCGCCGCGCGCTCCTCGACCTCGGCGAGGAGGCCTTCCAGCAACGCCCGCTGCTCCGGCGGCATCTCGCGCGCGAGTGCGTGCGGGCGCTGGCCAAGCGGCCGCGGCACCGCGAGATCGTCGACCGCACCGCCGAGCGCAAGGTGGTCACCTCCGGCCAGCTGCTCGCGGTGGCGGCGGCGCTGTCGCGCCACCTGCGCAAGCACGTGCCCGAGAAACGCGTCGGCATCGTCCTGCCGCCGGGTATGGGCGCGCACATCGCCAACCTCGCCGTCGCCTGCGCAGGCAAGGTGCCGGTGAACCTCAATTTCACCGTCGGCCGCGCGGCCGTGGAGGCCGCCCTCCGCATCGGCGAGATCAAGACCGTCATCACCGCCGACGCCATGCGGGCGAAGATCCCGCATTTCCCTTTCCCGGAGAACACGCTCGACCTGAAGCAGACGCTGGCCGCGATGGGCGGCAAGAAGGCCATCCTGCCCTGGTTGCTCGCGGTCTTCGTGCTGCCCAACCAGTGGATCGCGGACCTGCTCGGCCTGCCGCGCGAGGGCGACAACGAGGAGGCGGGCCTGCTCTTCACCAGCGGCAGCTCCGGCGAACCCAAGGGCGTCGTGCTCACGCACCGCAACATCCTCTCGAACTGCGCGCAGATCTCCTCGCTCTCGATTCTGCCGGCCAACTCCATCCTCATCGGCTGCCTGCCGGTGTTCCACTCGTTCGGCTTCACCGTGACGCTCTGGTATCCGATCCTCCGCGGTTGCGGGCTGGTGACGCTCCCGAGTCCGCTCGACACGCGCAAGATCGTCGAGGCCATCCACGAGGAGAAGGCCACCGTGCTCGTCGGCGCGCCGACTTTCATCCGTCCCTTCCTGAAGAAGGCGACGAAGGAGGAACTCCAGTCGCTCCATCTCGTCGTGACCGGCGCCGAGAAACTGCCGATGGATCTCTACGACGCGTTCCTCGCGCAATTCGGCATCGAGGTGCTGCAGGGCTACGGCCTCACCGAGACGACGCCGGTGGCCAGCGTGAACCAGCATCACCCGCCGGTGACGACCTCCACCGCCGGTCACCAGGACGGCAAGCGCACGGGCTCCGTCGGCCGGCTCATGCCCGGCATGACGGCGCGCATCGTCGACCCCGACACCGGCGAGGAACTGCCGATGGAATCCACCGGCATGCTCTGGCTGAAGGGCCCGAACGTGTTCCCCGGTTACCTGAAGGACCCGGAGAAGACCGCCGCGGCGATCAAGGACCGCTGGTTCATCACCGGCGACCTCGGACGCATGGACGATGACGGCTTCGTTTACATCGAGGGCCGGTTGTCGCGCTTCTCCAAGATCGGCGGCGAGATGGTGCCGCACGGCACGATCGAGCTGCGCATCGCCGAGCTTTTCGGGTGGGACCAGAACGAAGGTCCCACCGCCGTCGTCACCGGCGTGCCCGATCCCTCCAAGGGCGAGGCGTTGGTGTTGCTGACCACGCAGGACGTCACGCCCGAGCAGATCCGCGCCAAGTTGCTGGAGGCCGGCCTGCCCAATCTCTGGGTGCCACGCCTCGTCCGCAAGGTGGAGAAGATCCCGATGCTCGGCACCGGCAAGACCGACCTCAAGGGCTGCCGCATCCTCGCCATCGAGCTGACGAAGGCCGATCTGTTCTGACGGACCGTCTGCGCGCACGAAATTGGCGCGCTGTGGAAAAGATCAGGACATGCCGCGACCGTCCATGCCGGACGGCCGCGGTGGGTGGCGCGGGGCGTCAGATCGCGACTGTCGGGAACGCGGCGGCGTCCCACGCCGGCTGGCCGGCCTCGGCGGCGAGTTCGTTGAGCGCGGCGATTTCCGCGGCGCTGAAGAGCAGGCCGCCGGCTTTCGCGGTGTGTTGCGCCCAGGTCGCTTCAAGCTGGCCGGGGAGCATGCACTTCTCGTTGCCGTGGCCGAGCACGTCGCGGATCACGGCCTGCACGTTGGCCTGCTGGTCGCGGCCTTGGGCGAAGGCGCCGCCGCTGATCGCGTCGGGATGAATCACCTGGAAGTAGAAGCAGCAGGTGCCCTTCTCGCCGGCGGCCTCGGCCTGCGTCCAGCGGTTGCGCAGGGTCGGGAGCGCGCCGCCGATGAAGCCGGCGACGATTTCGTTGATGAGGGAGAGCCCGTAGCCTTTGTGCGCGCCGAAGGGCAGGAGGTATTTCGCCTGCTTCGGGTCGGTGGTCGGCACGCCATTCGCGTCGACAGCGGCGTCGGGCGGCAGGTTTTTGCCCTCGCGGGCGAGCTGTTGCACGCGGCCCATCGCGACGACGGACGTGGCCCAGTCGATCACGATCGGGTAGCCGACGGCGGCGGTGGTGGGGAAACCCCAGGAGTGCGGGTTGGTGCCGAGGGTGGGAAACTTGCCGCCGAAGGGCACGACCTCGGCGAGCGCGGCGGTGCAGTTGGTGTAGGCGATGTAGCCGCGGCGCGCGGCGTCCATCACGTAGCCACCGCCCCAGAGGTAATGGAAGGCGTTGTCGACCGCGACCGTGCCGACGCCGTATTTGTCGGCGAGGCGCATGGCCTCGGCCATCGCGCGGTAGGCGGTGGATTGGCCGAGCTTCTTGTTGGCGTTCCAAATTTTGGCGGCCTCGAACTTCGAAGGCTTCTCAACGATCTGCGCGCCCGGCACGCAGCCCTT
>JAMPXH010000008.1 GCA_023701285.1 Candidatus Didemnitutus sp. | reverse complement strand
TGAAATCCGCGGGCGCGCAACCGGGCCACGGCTTCAAACGCCATCACGCAATAGGGGCCGCGGCAGTAGGCCACGATCTCCTGATCCCGGGGCAACTCCGACAGATGCCGCTCCAGTTCCGCCAGCGGCAGATGCACTGCCCCGGGAATGTGGCCTTCGGAAAATTCGTCGAGCGGACGCACGTCGATGACGAAGACCGCGCCAGCCTTCTTGCGTCGGAGGAGCTCGGCGCGCGACACGGGCTCAAGCGAGTCCCGCTTCTTGAAGTAGCGGTTGATCGTGCGCGCGGTCTCAACGTGGTTCCGCTCCGCCAGCTCCTGGAGTGATCCGATGAGGGTAACCACGGCCGGATCGGCCAAACGATAGCGGATGTATTTCCCTTCACGGCGGTTGGCGGTGAGCCCGCTCCCGCGTAGGTGCTGGAGATGTTGGGAAACGTTGGCCACCGGCAGGCCGATGGCCGCAACGAGATCTTCAACGCTACGCTCCCTCTGGGCGAGCAGCTCCAGAATCTCCAGTCGCGGAGCGCTCGCGAGCGTCTTCGCGACCTTGGCGAACTGCGCATAGAGCTGTCGTTTGATCCCGGGTGCGCTCATATTATCATTCAACGCTTTTGTTGAATGTATGGATGCGAGTCAAGCGCCCCGCTTATCCAGCGGGCACGGGTCCATATACCGGACAAGCGGCATTCACCATGAACAACGGAACCCAAGAACTCACCAGCGCCGCTCGCGGCGCTCGCACCACGACTACCGGCAACGAACTCGACCCATCCAAACGCGAACTGATGAAAGCCGAGATCCGCCTCGCCCCCGATTTGCTGAAAATCTTTTGACCTATCTTTTCGTGAGCAGAAGCAAGGTGACCGAAAATGGTCGGGTCTCCGAATAGAACCGCGAACTCGTGCACAGAGCGGTCAAAACCGTTCGTTCGATTTCCATCACTCTCTCAGGCACTTCGGTGATTCTTTGACCGATCTGGTAATCGGTTCGGATTTTTCTCGAAGTGGCTGCCCGGCATGGATTCGAACCATGACTAGGCGAGTCAAAGTCGCCTGTGCTACCATTACACCACCAGGCAGTGAGTAAGTAGAGCGGGCGAAAGAAGAGCGCACGACGGGGCGGGTCAAGGGCGGAAATGTCACCCGCACCGCCCTCCGCGCCCTCCCGGATGCACGCCGCAGCCTCTGCGCCCCGCCGCCGCACCTCGCGCGCGCCGGGTGGGTTGTTGCGCAACCGGAGGTTACGTATCGACCGCACCGGCGCACTTCGCCCTCGTCAGTCGCCTTCGCGTTGATACCGTCGCGGCTTTCCCGACGTTACCCCATGTCTTCCGGTTCCGATCCCAAACTGGCCAATCGTATCCTGCGCGGCCTCGCCATCGGTGTGGTGGCGGGCCTCATCACCCTCGCCCTCGGCCGCGTCTGGCCCGAGGCGCTGGAGTTCATGCGCAAGGTCTCCGTCAACTTCCTCGACCCGCTCGGTCAGGTGTTCCTGCGCCTGCTGTTCTTCGTGATCGTGCCGCTCGTGTTCGCCTCGCTCGCCTCCGGCGTGCTGCAACTCGGGCAACCATCGAAGCTCGGACCGCTCGCCGGCCGCACCTTCCTCTTCTTCTTCCTCAACATGGGCGTGGCCGTCGCCCTCGGCCTCATCGTCATGAACGTCGTCCGCCCGGGCGACATGATCGACGCCGCCACCAAGACCGAGATTCTCAACAACTACGGCGGTGCCGCCCAGACCATCGCGGAGAACAAGAAGCAGGCCCAGGAAGGCCTCTCGCTGATGACCGTGGTCGAGATGTTCATGCCGCGGAACCTGTTCAACGCCTTCGTCGGCAACAGCCGCAACGCCCTCGGCGACATGCTGCCGCTCATCGTCTTCGCCATCCTCGTCGGCGTCGCGGGCACCAAGCTCGCCCTCGAGCGGCAGAAGGGCATGCTGGCCGCACTCGAAACCGTCTCCGAGGCCATGACCGGCATCGTGCACCTCGCGCTGCGGCTCGCCCCCTACGCCGTGCCGGCGATGATCTACAGCGTGATCGTGCGCGTGGGCATCGACATCGTCATCGCCCTCGGCGTCTTCGTGCTCTCCTGCGTGACCGTCATGCTCATCCACCTCTTCGGCACCATGTCGCTCTGGTTGCGCGTGTGGACCAAGTGGAGCCCGCGCGCCTACTTCAGCGCGATCAAGGACGTGCTCGTCACGGCGTTCTCGACCAGCTCCAGCGCCGCCACCCTCCCCGCCGCGCTCGAGAACGCGACCACCAAGCTCGGCATCGCCCCGAGCACCGCCGGCTTCGTCCTGCCGCTCGGCACCACGATGAACATGGCGGGCACCGCGCTCTTCGAAGGCTGCGTCGTGCTCTTCATCGCCCAAGTCTACGGCCTGCACCTCGCTGCGGAGCAGCAGATCATCCTCGTGCTGCTCGCCGTGCTCAGCGCCGTCGCCGCCGCCGCCATCCCGGGCGGTTCGCTGCCGCTCATCGCCGGCCTGCTCGCCTCCTTCGGCATCCCGGCCGAGGGCATCGGCATCATCCTCGGCGTCGACCGCATCCTCGACATGTGCCGCACCGCCACGAACGTCGGCTGCGACATCACCACGACGCTCGTCGTCGATTCGCTGGTGAAGAAAAGCGACGGCACCCCGCTCTCGGCCCCGGGCCAGAACGGCGCCTGACGGCACTGCGCCCCGCCCGCACGCGCAGCGCAATCAGCCCACGGCCGACGCCACCCGCGTCGGCCTTTTTGTTACCCGGGCCGGCGCGCCCGCGCCGCGTCAGACGACGCGCAACGACACGCGCTGCCCGCCCACACCGACGATGATCTCGCCGGGCTCGAGGATGCGCCGGCCGTCCTCGTCGGGAAACGAGCAATCGCGGGCTGGCACGATTTCCCAGCGGAAAATCCGCCGCCCGCCCGCCGGGATCACGGCGCTCTCGAAATTCCGCAACTCCCGCAACGGCCGCGTGCGGCTCGCCGCCGGATCGTGGATGAACCACAGCACCGTCTCGCGCCCTTCGCGGTCGCCGGTGTTCTCCACCTCGATCTCCGCCGTCACCGTCCCGGCGGCCGCCACCTCGCCGGCGCTGAGCCGGATCGGTCCGTGGCGGAAGGTCGTGTAACCGAGCCCGTGCCCGAACGCGAAATGAGGCGTCGTCGCGGCATCCTGATACTCGCCCTCGCGGCCGCGCCGCGCGCGCGGCCGCTCGTGATGGTAAAGCGGGATTTGTCCGGAGGTGCGCGGCCAGGTGATCGCCAGACGCCCCGAAGGCGCCGCGCGACCGAGCAACAGATCCGCCAATGCCGCGCCGGCGGCGCTGCCGAGTTGCCAGCCAGCGAGGATCGCCGGATAGACCGGCTCCACCCGCTCCAACTCGACCGGGCGGCCCGTGATGAGCACCAAGGCCAGCGGCTTGCCCTGCGCCGCCGCCGCCACGCGCAGCAACAACTCCTCCTGCACGCCCGGCAAGCGCAGGCTGGTGCGCGAGGCATTTTCTCCGCTCATCGTCGCCGCCTCGCCCGCGCACACGATCACGGCATCCGCCGCCGCCACCGCCGCCAGCGCCGCGGAAAAACCCGCGGTCCCCGCGCCGTCGATGGTGCAACCGGGCGCGACGACCAGTTCAGTGCCCGCCGGCAAGCGCTCGCGCAGCGCGGCCGCGATCGTCGGCGTCTCATCGGCGCGACCCTGTTGCGCCCAGGACCCGAGCAATGCCGCGCCGTCCTCGGCGAGCGGGCCGATCAGCGCGACCCGCCGCACCGTCCGCAACGGCAGCGTCGCCGCGTCGTTTTTCAGGAGCACGGCTGAGCGCAGCGCGGCCTCGTGGCAGAGCGCCAGATGTGCGGGCGTCGGTGCCGCGCCGCTCAACGCCGACGGCTCCACGTAGGGCCGCTCGAAAAGCCCGAGGCGGAATTTCACGCGCAGCACGCGGCGCACCGCCTCGTCGATCGCGGCGGGCGGCACCGCGCCCGCGCGCACGAGCGCGGGCAGATGCGCGCGATAGAGTCCGTCCGCCATGTTGAGATCGACGCCCGCCAGCAGCGCCCGCTGCGCAGCCTCGCTCTCGTCGGCGGCGAAGCCCTGGTTGAGCAGCTGCAGCACGCCGTTCCAATCGGAGACCACCAAGCCGTCGAAGCCCCAGCGCGTGCGCAGCACGTCGGTGAGCAGGCGGCGATGCGCGGTTGTCGGCACACCGTTCAGGTCGTTGAACGAGCTCATCACCGTGAGCGCACCCGCCGCCACGCCGGCCGCGAACGGCGGCAAGTGGTCTTCCCACAGCTGCTGATCGGGCACGGCCGTGAACGAGTAATCGCGCCCGCCCTCGGACGCGCCGTAGCCCGCGAAATGTTTCAGGCAGGCCGCGATGGAATCCGGCCCGCCGGGCGTGTCGCCCTGATAGCCGCGCACGGCCGCCACGGCGTGGACGGACGACGCCCAGGCCGATTCGCCGAAGGTCTCCGCCACGCGTCCCCAGCGCGGATCGACGCAGTGGTCGACCATGGGCGCGAAGGTCCAGTCCACGCCGTGCGCGCGCGCCAAGCGGGCCGCCAACGCGCACTGGCGCCGCAGCAGCTCAGGGTCCCACGCGCAGGCCTGCGCGAGCGGGATCGGCAGGATCGCGCGGTAGCCGTGGATGACGTCGCAGCCGAAGATCGCCGGAATGCCGAGGCGCGACTCCTCGACGCAGCGGCGCTGCAGCGCGTTGCGCAACGCGAGGTCCGGCTCGGCGCCGTTGAGAATGAAGGAACCGTAGGTCGGACGGAATTCGTCGGCGCGCGCAGCGAGGTTGTTGGGATTCGTGTCGCCGACACCGCATTGGTGCAGCTGGTCGATCTTCTCCTCCAGCGTCAGGCGGGCCAGCAGGTCGGCGATGCGCTCCTCGATCGGGAGCACGGGCTGGCGGTAGCGGGGCAACTCGGTCGGCATGCGCGGGTCAGCGGTTCACGACCGGGGCGACGAGCTTGGCCCACACCGCGTAACCGGCGGGGGACATGTGCAGGCGGTCGGCCGAGTAGAGTTCGAGGCGCGGCTGGCCATCGACGCCGAGCATCGCGGGGTTGGTGTCGATGAATTCCAACCGCGGATCCGCCGCGGCCAGGCGCTGCACCGCTGCGTTCACCTCCGCCATCCGGTCGCGCAGCTCCCAACGTGCCGGCGCAGTTTGCACGGAGAGAAACGCGATGCACACCGCCGGCCGCAGGGCGAAGACGCGCGCGCAGAATGTCTCAAAATCGCGCACCACGTCCGCGGGCGCCTTGCCCGCCGCGAGATCGTTCGTGCCGGCGTAGAAGACGATCAGACGCGGGCGGTGTGGCGCGACCACGCGGTCGAAATGCACCAACGCATCCGCGATGTGCGAGCCGCCGAAGCCGCGGTTCACGACCGGCACGCCGGGAAAATCCGCCGCCAGTGTCGTCCACAGCCGGATTGAGGAACTGCCGACGAACAACACGCAATTATCCGGCGAGGGCGCAGCGGCATCCTGCGCGGCAAACTCGGCCATCGCCCCGGACCAATCGGTCGAAGGTTGCGGCGGCGGCGCGGCCGGCGCCAGCGCCGTCAGCGCGAGGCCGAGCAGGAGGGAAAGGAGACGTTTCATGGCGGCAGGTTAGCGGTAACGGATGAGAAGCCGGGCCGGCAGATGCGTCACGCGGATTTCCGCGTCGGCGACGAGCGTGCCGTCGCCTTCCACAGTCGCAATCGGGCGCGCGAGCGGCGAGACCAGCACGACGCCGCCGGGCGGCACGCGGATGCCATCGCCGATGGTCACTTCGAGCACGGTTTCCTTTGTGTCCGGAGCGACGGGGCGGATCGTGTAGTCGAGCAGGCCGTAGTAGGTCGGCAGGCGGCGCACGGAAATGCCGGCGGGGTCGAGCACCCACGCGTCGGACACACCGGGCGCGACCACGAGCGCCTCATCGGGCTCACGCTCATGCACGAACATGAGGCGGACCGAGCGCATGAAGTCGGAGCCGCACCACGTGTGAGGCATGTCGCCGATCATGCGCGGCGTGGCCGGATCGCGGAAGACGACCTCCGCCCAATGGTTCCACGCCGCCGGCCGGCGGTTCGCCATGAAATAATCGAGCGCGGCGTGCGCGCGATCCTTCTGTCCGAGTTGGACGAAGGAACCGATGACGCGATTCTCGTAGGGCGTGAAATCGAGCCATTCCATCTTTCCGTCGCGCCGCGCCTCGAAGCGCTCGAAGTAGCGGTCGAATGTGCGCTGCAGGGCCGGCTCGGGCAACCGGCCGAGTTCCTCCACCGGGCTGAGCGCGATCGTGGTGGACGTGGCGTCGAAGTCGCCGAGCTCCGCGCAGCCGGGGATGTAGTCGACCCCGGTGTTCTGCATCGCGAGCGCGATGGAGGCGTAGAGGTCGCGGGCAAAATCGTCGCGTTCGGCGGCGAAGGCCGCCTCAGCCTCCTTCTCGCCGAGCACGTGGGCCATCTCGACCGCGTCCTTGAGGCCGCGCAGCACGAAGAAGTTGTCCCAGTAGGAGTGCATCGGCTTGGCCGAGTAACCCTCGTGGCTGATCGATTCCGGCACGAGGCCGTAGAACACGCGCTTCTGCGGTGGTCCGTCGCGGAACTCCGGCGTCTGGCGCAGGGCGCGCAGCTCCTTGATGAAGTTCACCGTGCGCACGACCGTGTCCCAATGCGTGCGCAGCCAGGCCTCGTCGTGCGTGTAGCGGTAGACCTGCATGATCAGGTAGATCAACTGGCCGTGGCTGTCGTGTTCGTCAGTCGGATCGCCACCGAGCTCGTCGACCACGCACGGCACCTTGCCGCTGGGGAACTGGAACGGTGCATACCAGTCGGCGAAGGCACGCACCTCGTCGGTCAGCCCGAGTTGGAGCAAGGCCGTCGAGGTGAGTGAGCCGTCGCGAATCCACGAGCGCTGGTAATTGCGCGAGCCGGGCTGGATGCGCGGGCCGTCCTGGTTGATGAAGATGTAGGCAAGGTTGGACTTGAGTGTGTCGATCACCGGCTGAGCCGCGGCGGGGAGACGGACCTCGAAGCGGTCGAGCATCGATTCCCACATCGCCCGGGTCGTGTCGTGGGCCGTGGCATAGAGGCGGTCGACCGCAGCGGCGGACTGGTTCGCCGCGGGCAGCGCCGCCGCCTCGCCGAGGGGTGTCACGAGCCGGATGTCGCGCGAGGTGCCGGTGGCGAGGTCGATTTCGTAAACGAATGCGCCAGAGGCAAAGCCCTGCGCGTCCACCGCGGCGACGGCAGCAGGCAGTTGCCCGCGACGCAGATGCTCCGTGATCTCGCCCTGCTCGAAGCGGCTGGCGCCGAAACCGCTCGGCGCGTCGAGCGGCACGACGGTGCGACCGTCGACGCGCACGCTCCCGCCGTCGAGCGCGATGCGCTCGGTGCGGCTCCAGCCGGCGGGGCGGAAGATGCTCTGCCAGGGCGGATTCACCTGGAAGGGCCGCACGGCGAGGAAGAGTTTGGCTCGCACGGGCGCGCCGGCGTTGTGGAGGCGGTAGTGGGCGTAGAGCAGGCTGTCGCCGCCGCGCTCGCCGGCGGCCAGCGCCGTCGTCGTCAGCGTGAGCTGGCCGTAGCGCCACGTGACCGACGGGATCGGCAGGTAGTTTTTCTCGAGCGACTGCGAGAGCTCCACGTCGGCCCAGGTGACGAGGCGGCCGTCGACGTAGAGGAACGGCTCGATCGTGAAGGCACTCTGATCGACCTCGATCGCGCCGGTCTCGCTCAGGAGCGCCTCGACGCGGTGCGCCGGGCTGCCGACGACGGTCCAGTAGAGCTGCTCGCCGAGGAGATACTTCGGGTAGGTGCCGCGCGGGAGGTCGCGGGCGACGGCCGCGAAGAAGGCGTTCTCGCTCGCGCCGAACTCGGGGCCTTTCACCTCGAGCCGGTGGAGCGCGAGCCCGCCGTCGCCGACCGGCGCGGGCACGACCAGTTTCAGCCAGCGGCCCTGCAATTCCGGGAGATGCAGATAATCGCGCCCGCCGTTGCCGGCCTGCACGGCGGCGACCCGGTGCCAGCGCGTGCCGTCGGCGGAGAGCAGCACGTCGTAGGCGGTCGCGTGCCGCGCTGGCTCCCATTCGACCACGAGGCCGCCGAGTTCGCGCGCGTAGCCGAAGTCGACCGTCAGCGCGGCCGGCGCAGCCGGCGATCCGGGCACGGACCAACCGCGGAAGACCGAGCCCCCGGCGTTGGGCGTGGGCGCGGTGCCGGCGCTGACGCGGACGACCGGACGCGCGGCGCGGGCGACGGCGTCGTCGATCGGGGCGAAGCGCAGGTTGGAGACGTAGAGCGTGCCCTTGCCGCCCGTGGCCGACGATACGACGAACTCGATCGCCTTGATCCGTTTCGGCTTCGACGGATGCGTGGGGCCCCAGGCGAACGAAATGTGGCGCTTGCGCAGATACTGCGGCGTCCACTCGGTCGGGAAGGTGACGGAGAGACGCTTGTTCCACCAGACGTTCTCCTCCTCGTCGATCAGCTTCACCTCGAAGTTGTTCACGCCCGACTCCGCCTTGAGATCGAAGGTGAACTCGTAGTTGTCCGGGAGCTCGAGCGAGAGCGCGCGGCGCGCGATGGCGTGGCCGTAGGCGCGGCTGAGGTCGAAATCGAGGGCGAGCCCGCCGCCCTCGACACCCGGCACGGCGCGAAGCTGCGCCGACGCGCCTTCGGACGTCGCGGTGTGCCAGGCCTCGAGCGTGCGGAAGTCGTCGAGCACGGCCGGCGCGGCCGCGCGGGCGGCAGCCGCGACGGCGCAGGCGGCCGCGAAACCAGTGACAAGGCGGCGCCACCCGGCGCCGCAGGGAAATGCGGGATCGACCATGGGAAAAGGGAAAGGACTCAGGCGCCGGCCGCCCCGGCGGGCGGTGCGGCGTCGCGCTTGCGCGCTTGGAGGATGGCCTTGATCTCGTAGGACCGGGCCTCGGTGAGCGGATACTTGAGCAGGAGCAGGACGCCGATCACGCAGAGGACAGGCGGCAGCCCGATCTCCCACACGCGCAGCCAGAGGAGCGTGGCCTGGCTCTGCATCTTGGCACCCTCGACGAAGCCGGTGAAGTGCTGGAGGTAGCCGCTGAGGATCGTCGCGATCGAGACCGCGACCTTCCACCACCAGTTGTAGACCGCGAAGTAGATGCCTTCGCGGCGCATGCCGCTGTGCAGCTCGTCCTCGTCGCAGACGTCGGAGATCATGGCATTCACGAGCGAGAACGCGAAGACCATGCCCAGCGAGAGGCAGACGGTCGGGATGACGGTGAGATACGGCAGAGCCTTGTTGTAGCAGACGATCTTCACGAGGTTGCCGGCGGTGATGAGGGCGAACGCGATCAGCACGGTGGTGCGTTTGCCGAGACGCTTCGAGAGCCACGTCATCGGGAAGATGCCGAGGATGCCGACGACGGCCCAGATGGTGCCATTGTGCGCCATGAGCGTGGAGGCGGCGTCCGTGTTGCCGTCGTAGAGGTAGAAGATGGTGATGAAATTGTTGAAGCCCATCACCAGCTGGAAGCCGACGATGAGCAGCACGAAGGCCGCCACGAGCCGGAGGAAGGTGGGGTTGCGGTAGGTGGTCTTGAAGCTCTCCCAGATTTTCTCGCGCTTCTGGTGGGCGGTCTGGTGCTGCTTGCGCTCCTTGCAGACGAACGCACAGAGGAGCGCCGCAGCGGTGAGCATGACGCTCATGCCGAGGCAGACCCACTTGATGCCGTTGACCACGTCGCCGCCGAAGACCGGGCGGTTGGCGAGGAAGTAAACCCACGGCAACGTGAGCGCGCCGACGTTGCCGATGAAACTGGCGAAGGCGAAGAGGCTGGTCTTCTCGTGGTAGTCGTCGGTCATCTCCAGCCCGAGGGCGCCGTGGGGAATCGCGTAGATCGGAACGACGGTGTAGAAGAACAGCGAGGTGACGGCGAAGTAACCGAACATCCAATCGGGGTTCCAGTCCCGCGGCACGGTCCAGAGGAGCCAGAACGCGATGCCGATCAGAATGCCACCGACGACGAGGAACGGGATGCGCCGCCCGTAGCGCGAGCGGCAGTTGTCGGACCAATTGCCGAGGAACGGGTCGATGACCGCATCCCACAGCCGTGGGAAGGCGGCCGCGTAGGCGAAGAGGATCTGGCTGACGCCGAGCTCCTTCACGTAGAAGAGGCTTGAGAGCTGCAGCACCGAGTTGACCGCGACGATCGTCACCACGGCGCCGAGGCCATACGCGATTTTCTGCGTGAACGGGATGCGGTCGGTGGCGTCAGTGGTGTGGTGGGGTTGCATCGGGGAGCGGCGCGGGGCGGGAGTCAGAGCTCGATTTCGATCCGATTCTCGCCGGCGACGAGCGCGGAGGCGATCGCGTCGGCCGGCACACGCAGGCCGCCCGTGCGGTAAGGATTGGCCTCCGGCACGCCGGCGACCGGCCGGCCGTTCACGAGGATGCGACGCGGCGTGTGCACGCCGGTGCGCACCGTGTAGCGCAAGCCGACGCGGCGACCGCAGAGGGTGGTCTCCGCCGCAAGCCCGTCGAGCGAGCGCGGCAGCACGGGGTCGAAGACCACGTCGCCGAACGACTCGCGCACACCGAGCAGGCACGCACGCACCTTGTGCAGGAACAGGCCGGGACCGCTCGAATAGAGCCGCCAGCCGGCGCGCACGGGCACGCGACCGGCGCGCAACTCGGCCCAGCGGGCATTCGCTTCCAGCCGGTCGGCGAAATCCGCGTCGGAGCTGGAGAAATAGACGTTGCTCTGGCGCGGCGCCGCCGTGGGCACGACCTCCGCCAGCGCCACGGGATTCACCACCTGCAGCGCCTCCCACAACTTGTCCGCGTCGCCGATCTTCGCCATCGCCTCGGCATAGCGCAGGTGGGCGTGCACGTATTGCAGGCCGATCTCGCGGCCGACGTTGGCCGCGGTCTCGGCGCGCTTGAACAGCCGCTCGGCACCGCCGTGGTAGGTCGCCGGCTCGCTCATCAGCCGCACGCCGTCGGTGAACTTCAATTCGCGCTCCACGAGCGCCAGATGCCGCGCCGCCTCCTCCGGCGTGAACAGCTCCGCGAGCACCGAGCGCGTCATGGGCAGCAACCGGTAGCGGATGCCCGTCACGCGGTCCTCCGGATGGAGCAGCGGGCGCAGGCGGCCCTCCGCCTCCGTGACAAGGAAGCCGGCGACGATGCCGCCCGGCATGGCGCGCGCGGCGAAATCGGCGCGCATGCGCTCCAGCAATTTCTCCAAGCGCCCGGCGCGCTCCGGTGCACCGGCGTGGCGGCAGACCTCGGCGAACTGGCGGAAAGTGTGGTAAGCCAGCCCGACCGTCCACGCGCTCACCAAGCGGGTGCGCATCGCCGGGTCGGCCGGTTGCAGGGTGTCGTCCCAGTCGCCGTCGCCGTAATTCACCAGCGCCGTGCCGGGCACGAAGCGCCGCTCGCACAGCGCGACGACGCGGTCGCAATGCGCCCACAACGGCTCGAGCGGCCCGACCGGAGCAAACGACTGCGGATCGGTATAGCCCGCGGTGGCCGTGAGCACGGCAACGTCGCCGCTTGCCTCGACGTAGTCGCACAGCGCCTTCACCGGCCAGAAGCACACGTCGCCGTGGCTGTGCGCCTGCTGGATGAAACGGAAGGGCTCGAACATGAACCACTGCGGCCAGCCGCCGGCGGTCGAACCCTCCTCCCCTGCCGCATACTGCTGCGCGAAGACGGCGAGCAGGATGCGGCGCACCGTGGCGAACTCGCCCGCGGCGAGCAGCCACTCCACCGAACCCTGGCAGACATCGCGCACGCCCCACGCCGCGCCGCCGTATTGCTCGAGCCCGTGCGGGGCCGAGAAATGGATCGCGGCGTTGTGCGTGAACCACGGGAGAATTTCGTTGAGCCGCGCCACCGCCGCATCGGCCGGACCGTGCAACGCGCGAACCGGCGCCTCCGGCGGCTGCGCGCCTGCCGCGCCCGCGTTCCATTCGGCGCGCGCCTGCGCGACCAAATCGGGCAACACCGCGGCGCCGGCCGCGGTGCCGAGCAGAACCACGCCGCACGTTTTCACCGCCCGGGTTTGCACCGCCAGATAAGGTCCGGTCGCCCCGGCGCCGAGCAATTCGGCGCCACCAAGGCGGGCCACACTTTCCGGCGTCGCAGCCGCGACCGCGAAGGCGAGTCCCGGCAAGTGTTGCGCGGTGAAAGAGGCCGCGTCCGGCTGCACCGCCATCCAGCCGGCGGCGTCGTGCAATCCGACGTGCACGGGCGCATCGAACTCGTTCGCTCCAGCCGCGATCTGGTGCGTGATGAGAAATTCCCGCTCACCGCCGCCCGTCACGGCGAGCTGCAGGAACGAGGCCGGCAGCTGCGCCGAGCACCAGACGCGCGCTTCGATGCGCGCGTCGCCGTCGCGGTAGATCCAGCGCACCGCGCCCGGGTCGAGGGCGAACGCGCTCGGCACGCCAAGCTGCCGCCAGACGCCACCGGGCGCGCGCACGAAAACCCGCTGGCCGCCGGCCCGCGCGAGATTGAGATGATTGCGCACCACCGAGAGCAGACGCGCGAGGCTCGGGTTGCCGGCGTAGGCCTGCGCACCGAAGATGCCCGCCGCGTAGCACGTGATGCCAAACTGCGCGTCGTCGATCCACGCCGCCGTGCCGGAGCGCAGGATGTGGCCATGGGGCCGCGCGATCGTCGCCTCCTTGGCGCGGGTGACGACATGCGTGCCGGCGCCGTGGAAGAAGGATTGCACGCCACCCGCAGCCGCGCGCTCGACGTGCCGATGCTCGCCCGGAAACCAAGCCCGCAACTCCGCCTCGGTCGGCTCCGCGCCGTGCAACCACGGCGCCGTGAGGAAAACCGAATCCGCCCGCGCCGGGGCCGCCGCGGGCGCCACGGCCGGGGCCGCCCAAGTCAGCGGGAGCAATTCGCGCAGCCGCGCGACATCGGCCGCGCTGGAAATTTCCGGATGATCCGGCAGGTAACGGGCGAGGAAGGTGAACGTCGCGCGCGTGCCCGGCGCGAGCCGGAGCTCGCGGCTCTGCAGGCCGGCGAGCGCGCATTCATACTGCAAACGGCGCGAAGGCAGGTGCGCCGCGCGCACCGCGGCCGGTTCGCCCGTCAGCCGGTGGTCGGCGCCGAAGAATTGCCAGCCATCCGTGCAAAAGGCCGCGGCGCCCTCGGTGCAGGCGAACGCCGCCCACGGCCGGCGACCGCCAGCCATGGCTTGATTCTGCCGCGCGAGGATGACGGGACCGAAGGCCGCATCTTCGACCGGCAGCAGGTCGAGGTATTGCGAGACGTAGGCCTCGTTGTTGCGCACGGCGGCGAGGTCGGCGAGGCCGAGATCCTGCGCGTGCAGGACGTCGCAGAGGAGCGGGACGGCGGTGTCGTTGACGACCTCGATGCGCCAGCACCAGGCGGCGAGTTGCGGGTGGAGGGAGAAAGTGGTGACCGCGGAGAGACCCTCCGCCGGTCGGGTGCGCCAGGAGGCGGCTTCGCGCCCGGCGCAGAATTCCGCGGCCGGTCCGGCCAGCGGCGTCCAATGGCGGGCGGCTCCGCGCTCGCCGCGCCAGCGCAGCAGGAGGCGGAAGAGCCCATCCTCGGCGGGACCGGGCAGCAGCTGGTTGAGCAGCGTGCCGGCCTCGCGCAGTGCGTAGAGCGCGCCGGTGGGCAGGAACTGCGCGCGCAGTCCGCTGGCCGACGTGAGCTCGCTCAGGCCGAAGCGATCCGCTTCGGGCAGTTGCATCGCACGCAGGGAGGAGGAAGCCATGGATGGAGTCGGGAAGGATGGCGCGCGGGTCGCGCGCCGCGAGGAAGAGAGGGCCGGTCGCCTGCACGGCCGCCCGGCCCGGAGAGAAAAGCGCCGCCGCGAACGAACCGCGGCGGCGCGGAAGGAATCAGAACGAGAAGCGGGCCGAGAGACGGAAGGTCCGCGGCGCGGGCAGGATGTAGTCGTTCGGCACGGCCTGGCCGGGCGCGTAGACCCAGCCCCAGTGATAACCGGTGACGAGCGGGTCGCGGTCGTCGAGCACGTTGTCGACGTTGAGCTGGAGGCGCACCGGGATGTCGCCCAGCTTCGTGTCGTAGGCGAGCACGGCGGTGGTCGTGAGCTGTTCGTCGGCGAAGTGCGGGAACTTCGTCTGGCCGTCCGGCGCGCCGAAGTCGCCGACATAGCGCTTGCCGGTGTAGGTGAAGCCGCCGCCGGCGGAGAAGCCCGCGAGCGTGTCGTCCGTGAACGTGTAGAGCGCGAAGAAGCTCATCGTGTAGTCGACGAGGCCCGTCTTGGTCTTGCCGGCGAGATTCTGGTTCAGGATGCCCAGCGTGCTGGTGAGCTGGTTCTGCAGATTCTGCGCGGCCGTGGCGGAGCCGCCTGCCGCGGGCGTGGTGCCGGACTGCCAGGTGGCGAGGTGCTGCGCATAGTAGGCGCGGGCGCCGGCGAGGGCGTCGACGATCTCGGACTCGGGCTTCGCGTAGTTGAAGCTCAGGCGGAGGTTCTTCGTCGGGTTGGCGACGAAATCGACTTCCCAGCCGCTGACCTTGAGGGCCTCGGTGTCGTCATACGGCAGCGTCGTGCGCGTGGGTTCCCACGGGAGCGCGCGGGAGTCGTAGTAGTTGCGCCACATGCCCTGGAAGTCGGGCTTGCCGCCGTTGAAGATGCGGTTCTTCGACTCGCTGTCGTAGCGGCTGAGCGTGGCGTAGTATTTGCCGTCGCCGGAGGAGATGCGGATGCCGTATTCGTAGCCTTCGCCCTCGGAGGGACCGAACGGCGTGCCGTTCAGGCTGTTCTGTTTGCCGGGGCCGATCGGGTCGAAGTTCTTCGAGTAGTTGGCGAAGAAGCCGAGCCACTTGAAGTAATAGACCGCGCCGGCCGAGTAGGTCGTGCCGTTGGCGCCGTCCTGCACGACGGCTTGGTTCTGCACCGTGACCTTGTGGTGGTCATACTTGTCGTGGCGGATGCCCGCGAGGATGCTGAGGCTGTCGTCCCAGAGGCGGGTGTGCGAAACGGCGGCGAAGTTCTTGAGCTTGTAGGTCTCGTCGAAATCGAACCACGGAGTCGGCCAGAGGGCGTATTTCACCAGCTTGCCGTTGACGCTCGAGGGGATGTTCATCTCGGAGTTCGGATCGTCGAGGTAGAGGCGGCCCCAGACGAGGTTCTGGCCCGGATCGGTCAAGCCGGTGCCTTGGAGCTGCGCGTTGTATTGGCGGGCGTTCCACTTGATTTCCTGCGAGCCGGCGGAGGCGCTGATGGTCTGCTTGTAGGGGATGCCGAAGAGATCGCCGGCGGCCTTCCAGTTGAGTTGCGCGCGGATCTCATCCACGTCGCGATCCTGCTGCTGCATGCTGAGGAAGAAGTCGGCGAACATCTTGCCGTAATTCGGATTCGCGGTGCCGTCGGGGAGCTGGCGGTTCAGGTCGATGCTGATGTTGCCGGCGCCTTCGTAGTCCTTGGCGTTGTGCTCGCTCCGGTAGTGGTAAGCGGAGATCTGGAGGTCGAAGTTTTCGCCGAGGCGCTGGTCGATCCAGAGGGTGCCGGTGTAGAACTCGGGCTTGGAGATGCCGTTGCCGTAGGTGAAGTCGCGGCTCGGGAGAACCGGGATCTTGTTCGCGGCGGGCGGCGCGGCCATCCAGCCGTAGAGCGGGACGAAGGTCTTATACCAGCCGGCATACGGGGCGAACGGGATGCCTTCCGGATCGATGCCCGCGCTGATCGTGCCGCCGTTCCAGTTCATGATCCCCTTGGAGGCGAGGCCGGGAATCCAGACATTGTGCGGATTGGCCCACCAACCGGCGGATTGCGCCGGACGGGTGCCGACGCCTCCGACCGCGGCGCCCCACGTGGCAGCGTTCGAGGTGCCGTCCCAACGGGAGATGCCGTCGCCGAGGCGCGAGGAGATCAGCGTGTTCTCGGCGCGCGAGGTCTCGAGCTCGAGGCGGATCTGGGTCGAGTCGGTCGGGCGATAGAGGAACGCCAGGTCGGCGGCCTCCGTGTCGTTCTTGTCGTTCTCGCGCCAGCCGCGGTTGCGGTCGATCAGCGCGTTGAAGCGCACGGCGAACTTGTCGCCCGCGTGCCGGTTGACGTCGAACTCCATGCGGAAGCTCGAGTGCGAATCGACGATCGTGTTGACGGTGAGGAAGTCCTTGTCGATGCGCGGAATCTTCGTGTAGGTGCTCAACACACCACCGACGGTGCCGACGCCGAAGAGGATCGAGTTGGGACCGCGGTCGAACTCGATGCGCTCGACGTTGTAGCTGTCGGCGACGTTGTAGAACGTGAAGTAATTGCGCGCCGGACCGGCGCCGCCCTGCAAGGACTGGCCGGCACCGCGGAAGTTGTAGTCCCAACCGTTGAACGGATTGGCGAGATTCTTGCCCGCGTTGTAGTCGCTGGGGATGACGTTGGGCGACCACTTCAGCGCATCGCGCATGTTGGTGATGCCGACGTCGTCGATGAACGTGCGCGTGAGCGACGACATCGCGGCGGGCGTGAGCTTGATCGGCGTGTTGGTGCGGCCGCCGGCGAGGGAATCCACGGCGATGTAGCCGGTGTCCTTGGCGGTGTTCACCGTGAACGGCGAGAGGACGAGGACGTCGTCCGCGGGCGGGGTGGTTTCAGCCGGAGGTGGGGCCGACTGCGCGTGCATCGGGGCCTGGAGGCCCAACGTCAGCAGGACTGCCGACGTGATTTTGCGGAGTGTTGGTGTCTTCATGGGGTTTAGGGTTCGAACGGGCCCCGACGGACGGGGCGGACGAAGATAACAATGCGGAACAAAAGAACGGGAAAGGGAACGGGGCTCACTCGAGCCGCACGACGCCGAGGCGGGCACGGCTGGCGGACTCGCGGAAGTAGGACCAGTTGAGCTTCACCATCGGCTGCCACTCGCGTGTGCCTTCGGAGATCACCGCCGGCGTCACGCCGAGCGCGAGCCCGGCGCGCGGCTCCACGCCGAGCGTGGCCCACGGTATCTCGGCCTCGACGGCGTAGCCATCGCCGCCCGCCTGCACGCGTGCGGCGACGGCACCGCCGCGGAAATGCTCGCGCGCCTCGCCGGTGGAGCGGAAGGAGAACTGGTGGTCACCCGCCCCCGTCCAGACGAAGCCGTCCTGCGCCGGGTCGAAGAAGACTTCGACGAACCGGTTGCGCTCCTCCGGCACCGTGTAGCCCGGCGGCGTGTCGACGACCTCGGCGTGGAAACGCAGCGCGGTCTCGTCCCAGGTGAAGGCGAAGCGCATCGACACCGGCGCGTCCGTCGGACGGATGTCGGCGATGGAATCCTTGAACTCGACGCCGGCCACCGTCTGCCAATCCCACTGCGCACGCGGTGTCGTGGCGGACACGGCGCGGGCCAAGCGTTGCGGTGGCACCGGCCGCGGTCCGGCCAGCTCGCGCTGCGCATGGATGGAAGTGTTGGGCCCGAAGGCCGCCTCGCCGAATTCCGCGATGGCGGCCCGTGCCGCCTGCACGCCTGCGTCCTGCTGGAACCAGCGGCGCACGACGTCGTCGTGCAGGAGATTCGCCACGGTGATGACGAGCGCGGCCTGAGCATCGGCATCGCCCGCCGCGGGCGCACCCAGTTCGCTCGCCGGGCGCGTCACGGTCTCGCCGGGAAATTGATCGAGCAACAGCGCCAGCGTCCACGCATCGGGCCGCCCCGCCGTCGCGTCGCTGAGCCGCGCGTGCGCCAGCTGGCCCGCGGACGCACCGGTGACGATCGCGCGCTCGTCGAGCCAAAGCCCGGGCAACACGGCATCGGCCGCGGTGGCCGGCGCGAGCACATGCACGACACCGAGCTTTTGCGTGGTGCGCGCCTGAGCGCCCCACCCTGCCGCGGGTCGCTTGCCACGCACGATGTCGAGGAAGAGTGCGAGTCGCGCTTGGCTCCCCAATTCGCCCGCAGTCGCGGCCGGCGTCCAAGTCACGTCGGTGAGATACTCGTTCAGGACGCCCGCGAGCCCGGGCAGCGCCTGCCGCGCCGTGAGCATGGCCGCGAACAGAGCCGGGCGATCCGCCTCGGCCGTTTGCCGGACCGCCGGCAACGCCGCCGCGATGCGCGACATGGCCTCGGCCTCGTTGAGCCAGCCCAGTTGCCACGCGGCGAGCGTCGCGGTGAGTTGCAGGCCGGGACTCGCCGGAGTCTCAAGCAGCGATTGCCACGCGCTGCGCGCCTGGCTCGTCACGGCAATCTTCTCCGCCTCGACGAGAGTGCGGCGCGTCGAGAAGAGCCCGGCTTGGCGCAGGCCGGTCTGGATTTCCGGCGCCTGCATGAACAGGCGGTGGATCAGCCCGGTGCGCAGATTCTCGGCCTGCACGAGCGAGATGCCCAGATCGATGCCGATAACGTCCTCGTTCACCCAGCCGTTGTGCGGGTTGAAGGCGTCCACGAACCCGTAGCGCTTCCAGATGCGGTCGCCATAGACGTCGCGCATGTGGTGCAGCACCTGCAGCGTCTCGCGCGGCGCGAACGGCAGCGAGCCGGCCGGCGCGCACGGCACCACGGTGCCGTCGAGCGCGTTGAATTGCAGCGTGCGCGGCGGACCGCCCCACGCGCGGTAACCCGCGGCGGAATCGGAGGCGGTCAGGCCCCAGAGATTCTCGCCCCAGAGCGGAAACTCCCCACGGAGATCGATGCTGAACTGGCGCTGCGCCAGCGTCGCCAGCTGCGAATTGCGGAAGTAGTCGACGTAAGCGTCGCGCCGGTCGCGCAGATCGAGGTAGCCCTGCGGGAACTGGTGCACGAAGAGCGGCGGCTCCTGCAGGTAGACGTAGTCGCCGTAGCGGCCCACCGGCGTGCGCGTCCACGCGTGCCAATACGCAGGCTCGACCGGCTTGGCCGACACGCCGAGCGCCATGAAGCTCATCAGCACGTGCTCGGAGAAATGATCCCAGCGGTAGCGCGAGAAGCCCGTCTCGGGAAACCAGCCGAGCGCGACGAGTTTGCCGCCGTTGCGGAACCAGTCCCAGTCCACGTCCGCCAGCAGCCCGTTCACCCGCGCGGTCACTTCGTCGTCGGCGAAATATTCGCGCGCCACGATCGCGCCGGCGAAGAGCAGCGCGGAATCGATGGAGGAGAGCTCGCACTTCCACGCGCGCTCGCCCGTCTCCATTTCCATGAAGTGATAGAAGAACCCGTGCTCGCGCGGCGCGTGCTCGGCGAGAAAACGCAGCTTGTGCCGCACGCGCGCCAGCGCCTGTTCGCGCGTCACCCATCCGCGCTCCGCCGCGATGACCCACGCGCTGAGCGAGAAACCCGAGGCCGCGATGCTGGCCTTGCCTTCGCTCGGCGAGCCGTCCGCCCGCGCGCGGTCGCGCACAAGCCCGGTCACCGGATGCGCCTGCTCGTCGAAGAACAGGAACGCCGTGCGCTGCAGATCTTCCAGCAGCACCTCATCCGCCGCACTCAACGGCATCTGCGCCGACGCCGTCTCCGCACGCGCGGACGACAAAGCCAAACCGGACGCCAAGGCGCCGAGGACGATTGCCGACCGCCAAAGCCGGCCGGACAGAGCAGAGCAACAGGGACGAGGGGACAGCACGCAGGGGGAGATAACGGCGGTGAGCTTTGCATGACAACGTTTGCAGAATCAAGCCTGAACGCTCCGCATCGGTTGATTTTCATGCAGAACGCCTGAGAGTTGCACTAGCCTGCGCCGATGACGTTCCCGAGATGCGCAATCGGGGCGGGCGAAGATGAAAACGTTTTCTGAAGCGGGTTAACTTAGCTGTAGCCGCAGTATCCCAAAGGGCAGCGGCGAACGTCCCGCTCGCCAACAGGGACGGGGCCGCCGGTGACGACGCACTCCGTTAGCCACGGCCACCCTCTATCTAGAACGGCCCCTAGCGTCCGCGCACCGGATGGGTCGACTCGCGGATCATCATCGGCGCCGGCATCTCGTCGAGCAGCGCGCGGTTGCCCCGTCCATTGCGGGCGGCGACGGCCTCGACGATCAGGCCGACGGCGCGCTCCGCCATATCCGCGAGCGGCTGCCGGATGGTGGTCAGCGCCGGCTGGCAACTGGTGGCCCAGATGCCGTCGTCGAAACCGACGACGGAAATATCCTGCGGGCAACGGAGCCCGGCGACATGCGCGGCGTTCACGGCGCCGAAGGCGATCTCGTCGTTGGCGCAGCACACGGCCGTGGGCCGGTCCGCCGCCTGGAGGAATTTCGCCAGTCCGGCGCGCCCGGTCTCGGCGCTGAACGAGCCTTCATGGATCCACTCGGCGCGCGGACGCACGCCCGCTTTCTCCAACATCTCGAGGTAACCCTGCCGCCGCTCGTCCGCATCGCGCGAGCCGGTCGGCCCGAGCAGCAGGCCGATTTTCCGGTGTCCCAGCTGCAGCAACAGGCTGGCGACCGAGCGGGCGCCGCCGATGTTGTCCACACCGACCACGGGCACGTCCAGGTCGGCCGCGCGCACGCCGAGCGGGAGCGCGGACTTCGTCAGCACGAAGGGCCGGCGGTAGCCCTTCAACTCGTGCGCGTCCGCCACCGAGAGCGGCTCGGCGAGGTAGATGAGTCCGGAGGAATCGAGGCTCAGCTGCTGCATGGCCTCGCGGAAGCCCACGCCCGGCTTTCGCCGCAGCGTGCAGATCTGCACGCCCCACCCGCGCGCGGCCGCCGCGTGCAGCGTGCCCGCGAGGAAACGCCCGTAATATTCCGAGAAGAAGATGTTCTCGTCGAGCGGCACCACGACCGTGAGCGTGGAGTTGACGCCCTTGCGCAGCATGCGCGCGCCCGGGTTGGGCGAGAAATTCTGCTTCTCCGCCAGCGCGAGGATCTCCTTGCGCCGGTCCTCGCGCACGAGGTGCGCCGTCTCCGGCCGCAACGCCCGCGACACCGTCGACGGGGAAACGCCCAAGCTGGCGGCGATCTGGACGATTCCGGTTTTGTCCAACCGGGTGGACCGGGGCACGGGCATGCCGCAGTTTGCGCCCGTCGGGCGGCGGATTTCAAGCAAACGTGTGCAAAGCTCCGCGCCACCCCGCCCGCCGCGGATGTCCGCGAGCGGTTTGCACACCGGGCGCGTTTGACTCCCTCCGCCGCCCGCGTCCCAATCGTCCGCGTGACGACCGCCCGCGCCCCGTTCCACCTCATGACCAAGCCCATGGGGTCGAAGTGCAACCTCGACTGCACCTACTGCTTCTATCTGGAGAAGGAGCATCTCTATGCCGGCGAGAGCAGCTTCCGCATGTCGCCCGAGGTGCTCGAGGCCTACATCCGCGACTACATCGCCGCCCAACCCGGCCCGCTCGTCAGCTTCGCCTGGCAGGGCGGCGAGCCCACGCTCGCGGGCGTCGAGTTTTTCCGCCGCGCCGTCGCGCTCCAACAGCGCTACGCCAACGGCAAGACCATCGAAAACGCCCTCCAGACCAACGGCACGCTGCTCGACGACGCCTGGGGCGACTTCCTCGCGGCGAACAAATTCCTCGTCGGCCTCAGCATCGACGGTCCCGCGACCCTGCACGACGCCTACCGCGTCGACAAGGGCCGCCGGCACACGTTCGCCGCCGTCATGGCCGGCCTCGCCCTGCTCAAGAAGCACGGCGTCGAGTTCAACACGCTCACCACCGTCCACCGCAAGAATTCCACCCAGCCGCTCGAGGTCTATCGTTTCCTCCGCTCCGTCGGCTCGGGTTACCTCCAGTTCATCCCCATCGTCGAGCGCAACGCCACCGCCCAAGCCGCCGAAGCCAACGGCCTGTGGCTCGCCCCTCCGCCCGATCACGAGGACGCCGCCGCGCTCGACTCTCAGGTGACGGACTGGAGCGTGCGCCCCGCCGACTTCGGCAGGTTCCTCACGACCATCTTCGACGAGTGGATCCAGCGCGACGTCGGCAAAGTCTTCGTCCAGCAGTTCGACGCCGCGCTCGCCAACTGGATCGGCCAGCCCGCCGGCGTCTGCGTCTTCTCGGAGCACTGCGGCCGCGCCCTCGCCATCGAGCACAACGGCGACGTCTTCAGCTGCGACCACTACGTCTACCCGCGCTATCAACTCGGCAACCTCCTCAACACCTCGCTCGCCGGCATGGTCGATTCGCCGCAGCAGCAAGCCTTCGGCACCGCCAAATCCGCCACGCTCCCCCGCTATTGCCGCGAATGCCCCGTGCGCTTCGCCTGCCACGGCGAGTGCCCCAAGCATCGCTTCCTCTCCACCCCGCACGGCGAGCCCGGCCTCAATTACCTCTGCGCCGGCTACAAGCGCTTCTTCACCCATATCGACTCGCCCATGCGCACCATGGGCGCGCTCCTTTCCATGGGCCGCGCCCCCGCCGAAATCATGTCCCTGCCGCGCTCCCAGTGGTTGCCCGCCACCGTGCGCGGCTGAGCAAGCGCGAAATCCGGTTGACCCACACTTCGGTCAAACGCGCCGTTTTGGCGCGCGTCCGACGCGACGCGCTTTTTGGGACACTCTGCCTCACACCCCGAGGTTCCGAGCTATGACGTTTTGCAAACGACCGACTGGCAGGCAGGTGCAGCATACGCTCGCGATAGGAGCGAAACTCACACCCACAGCACTTTCTTTCATACCCCGCGCGCCCGGCAAAATCGCGATGGGGCGACCGGCGGCGGCGGACAAAATCGGAGGCGTGAACTCCCTTTCTCCGCTCCGCGTCGCGCCCCCGGTGTCGACGCACACGCTCACCACCCTCGCCGCCGCGGATCTCGATCCGTTCGCGACCATCCAAGCCATCCGCGCCATCGAAGCGCACCACTTCCCCCACTACACGGAAGCGGACTTCGGCACCTTTCTCTCCGACGTCAGCCTGGCCCTCCACGCGCCGCGCGGGCTCGCGCTGGTGCTCGACGCGGAGCGCGCGGTCAAAGGCTACTGCTGGCTGATGCCCTTCAACGAGGCCGGCGAGGCGCGCCTCCTCCGCGGCGAGCGCGACGGCGGCATCGCGCCCGCCCACCTCGTCACCGACGACCAACCGATGCACGGCGCCGCAGTTTATCTGGCGAGCGTGGCCGTGCACCCGTCGCTGATCGGCGCGGGCTTCGGCGCGCGCCTGCTGCACCACGCCGCCGCCGCGCTCGATCACCTGCACCCGAAATACCTGCTGCAAACCGCGTGGAGCGCGTGGGGCGCGGGTCTGCTCAAACCCTACGCGCCCGTGCAGGTGGGACGTTGCGGCGATTACCCGATCTATCGCGCGGCGTGGAAAGCCGCCGCCCTGCCCACCGCCGCCTGAGCCGGGATCATGCAGGAGATGGGCGTCGGTGTCCCTACCGACGCCTGTCGCCGCTGGGACAGCGGCGACCACCCAATTTTCAGGAGTTCATCAGTCGGGAATCGCGTCCAACTGCATGAGTCCGCCTGAGCGCACCGCGCCGACACCGACGCCACGTCCCGCCCGCGCGCGAAAGGCTGCCACGCAGCCTCCGCGCGCCCATCGCTTCACACGAGGCAAGGATCGGCCAGGCGCACTTCCTCCGCCGCGGTGGCGGCGGCGAGTTGCGCGCAGTCGGCCTCGCTCAACACGAGCCGGCCGCCCTGCACCAACTCATCGAGCTGGGCCAACGAACGCACCCCGATCGTGGCCGAGGTCACCACCGGGTTGCGCAGCACCCACGCCAGCGCGACCTGCGCCGGCGAGGCTTCGTGCCGCGCGGCGATCTCCGCCACGGCCGCCAGCGCCGCCTCGCCATAGGCGTTGTCGAAGCGCGCATTGAGCCAGTGCCGGCGGGTGAAGGGCAGCGAATCCTCGCCGTCCTCGCGGCGCGTGAGGAAACCGCCGGCCAGCGGCGAACGCGCGAGGAAAGCCAGGCGTTGCTCGCGGCACAGCGCCATCGCCTCCGGCTCGAAGCGGGCCCGCACCATCAGCGAGTAGTCGGCCTGCAACGCCTCCCAGCGGCACCAGTTGTTCCGGTAGGCCCGGCTGAGGCAATCCGCCACGCGCCACGCGGGCATGTCCGCCACCCCGAGCGAGCGCACCAGACCCGCGCGCACGACCTGGTCGAAGGCGGCGAGCATCTCGTCCACGGGCACGCGTTCGCCGTCCCATTCGAACAGCACGAGATCGAGTCGAGCCGTGCGGAGCCGGCGCAGCGACTCCTCGCACTGCCGGCGCAACGCCCGCGCAAAGGCGCCGCGCTCGTCGCCGGCCGGGCGCAGGCGGAAGCGCGTGGCGATCAGGAGCCAGCCGTCCGGGATCCCGCGCGACTGCCGCCAGCGCGCGACGAGGTCCTCGGTCTGCATCAGCGCGAGCGACGGCGCCGAGCGGTCCGCACCGAGCGCGGCCGTCTGGATGGCGTTGCCGCCGGCGGCGTGGTAGGCGTCGAGCAAGGCGAACGCCGTGGCTTCGTCGGTCTGCCAACCGAAGTTGAGGGTGCCGAGCGTGAGCTCGGAGATTTTGCGGCCCGTGCGGCCGAAAGGACGTTGTTGGATCATGATGAGGATGCAGGAAGCCGCGCGCAGCGCGGCAGGCCCGCGCAGACGTGCTGCGCAGGCGTTGGGATGGACGGCGAACGCCGCGACCGCCTCCACCCGGAGACGGCGCGACGCGAAGAGCCTCCGCTCAGGCGCGCAACGCGGCGCCGGCGTAGGTGCGGATGTCGTCACCCGTGCGCCGGGCCACGCGCGCCGTGGCGCGCTTGCGCAGCATGCGGTCGAGCTTCGCGATGAGGCGGTTGATCGACACGTAGGCGTTCGTCGTGGTGACCGTCGCCGCGAGGTCGGGCCCCGCGATCTCGATCCGTCCCTTCGCCGTGAAATCGCGGACGCCGCCGCGCAGGCTCGACGTGACATCGATGCGCACGCGCAGGATGTCGGGTTCGTGGCGGAAGAGTTTTTCCGCCTGGGTCGCGAGGGCGTGCTTCATCGCCGTGGTGAGTCCGAGGTGGATGCCGCGGAGGAGGAGCTGGCCGGAGTGGAGGGAGAAGACAGTGTGAGACATGACAGGCAGGGGGTTGGAGTCCGCCACGCGGGACGCGCTCATGCGCAGGCCCGAGGACAGCGGAGGAAGGAAAGCGCCGCAGCCACACGCGAGGCGGCCCGGCAGGAGACGGAGGCGACATGCACGCGACGACGCGCACACGGAAAACCCGGCGATGATCGCGGCGGGCGGAAACCTCCCGGCGCTGGCGCCCCACCCGATGGGAACGGACTTCTCTCAGCTCCGCCCGGTGGCGCCCAGCGCCGGCCGGCCAAGGCAGATGATGGCCAGGGCGGAGGCGGTGGAAGTGCGGGAGAAACGAGTCATGATTTTTTCGCGGACTGTCCGCACCAACGGCCATCCCCGCACCTTTGTCAAGCCGCAGCCGGCCGCGGGACGCACGCGGAAATTTTCCGCCGCGCGGCCGCTCGCGCCGCCCGTGTGCGCAACACCGCACGGAGTATCCACCCGGCATCGCGCGAGCCTTCGCGTCACTTGTCGCGTGCTCCGTCGCAGCACTCGCAGCCACTCGGCACATGCAGCGCGCAGCGCACGACGCGCGGCGACGCGATAAAGCTTCGAGGGCTTGACAATCCTTCCAGCGCGCACACAGGTGGCCGCGTCTTGAACGCACAAACGCATCTTTCCTTTGCTTATCGCACCCGCCCGCACCACGCGGGGAGTGCGGCGTTTGTCATCTGCCCGGAGCTACCCGGAGCGGTGCTCTGACCGCGCGCGCCGATTTCACGCGCCGCGAGTGAGGGCACGGCACCGGGCCGAGCCTCACCGATTTCCTGCGTTGTCCGCGTGCCGTCTGCCGGCCCCTCGGGCGACTTCCCGCTGCGCCCGCCTGCGGCGCATCACACCCCATCCGCCCTGCGCCGTGCGCGGACGGATTTTCCACCCGGAGAAAAACCACATGAACATCCTTCACGTCACCGACCTTCGATTCAACCAGCGCTGGTATGACTGGCTGCTGCACTCCGCCCCGCCGCACGACCTGCTCGCGATCGCGGGCAACCTCCTCGACTTCTCGCATCCCGAGCCCCGGCGCCACCAGATCGCCTGGGTCCAGCGCTGGATGCAGCACTACCCGCGCCCGCTCTGCGTCTGCAGCGGCTTCCACGATCTCGAGTGGGACCAGCAGGCGGAGCGCTGGATGCCCGCCTACTGGATGCGCGAACCGGACCGCACCGATCTGTGGACGGACGGACGCCGCATGGAGGCCGAGCGGTTCACGCTGCTCCCGATCGGCTGCACCACGCAGCCGAAGGGCGAGCCCGCGGACATCTGGCTCGCGCACACGCCGCCGAGCGGCACCGACACCGCGCACCGCCGCACCGGCGGCGATGCCGGCGATCCCCATCTCGCCGCGTCCGCGCGCCGGCACGAGCCCCGCCTGCTCCTCACCGGACGCGTCCCCGAGCCCTTCGACTGGAAGGACCATCTGGGCGAGACCTTCGTGCTCAACCCCGGCCACAACTCCGCCGGCGCCTTCCCCAACCACATCCTCGTCTGCACCGACGAGTTGAGCGCCCGCTTCGTGCCCGGGACGCACGACGCCCCCGACGCCCACGCGCACGGGCAACCGCCGTCCCTCACCCTCGCCTGATCCGGCACCCACACCAACCCATCCCTTCTCTTCCATCATGGAATCCATCCCGCTCTACATCGCACGCGACGATCACGCCAAACTGCGCCTGTTGCTCAACGCCCTGCCTCCCTCGGCTGGCAACGCGCTGTTGAAACTGCGCGCCGAGCTGGCGCGCGCCGTCGTCATCGATCCCGCCGCCATCCCAGCCGACGTCGTCGTCATGGGCTCGCACATCGAATACGAGGATCTCTCCACCGGCGAGACCGAGCGCCACACGCTCGTGTTCCCCGAGCAGGCCGACATCGACGCGCACCGTCTCTCCGTGCTCGCTCCGATCGGCACGGCGCTCATCGGCTGCCGCGCCGGACAAGTCGTCGACTGGTTCACACCCGGCGGCGTCCGGCAGTTGAAGATCCACCGCGTCACTCCGCCGGCGCGCGAGGCGGCGGGTTCGCCCCGCCCCGTCGTCGCGCCGTGGTTGCCCGGCATGGAACGCTGGGCGCGCCCCTCGCCGCAGCCATGATCTTCCCGCCCACCTCCCGGCTGCGCCGGCCCGGCACCGCGATGGCGACCGGTTGCTGCGCGCGGCGGCGTGCCGTCTGCCCGGATCGACCGGCGGTCCGCGCGGCCCGGGTCGGCGGCTGAGTTTCGCCGCCGCCGACCCGCACTCCCCGCAGCGGACGCCGGTCCATTTCCTTCCGCGCGGCTCCTGTCCGAGCCGCTCCATCCCGCCTTGGCCGCACCGGCCGGGCGAGTGGTCCCTGCGCGCCGACCCGGCGCGCCTTCCTCACCGGACGCCGAAACCGTCCCTCGTTCCCATCATCATGTCACAAGATTCCAAAAACACCCTCAGCAATAACAACCTCCGCCGCCTGCAAGGCTGGGCGCGCTCCGTGTATCCGCACGACGCGCACGACCGCTGCGCCATCGTGCAAGCCTACCTCGCCCAACTCGACGCCGAACTCGTCGCTGATCTGGTCCGCCAAGGTTGGCGCGATGTCTTCGCCGCCGCCGAGCGCGACTGGCCCGAGGCCTTCACCGAGCTGAATCAAAACCAGCCCGAGCCCGCCGGCTAAAACCGCGCAGTTGAAATCATGCGCCCACGCAGGTGGAGCGGCTGCGTGCCCCCGCGAACGGATTTTCCACCCCTCGCTGACGCTCGTGGCCGCACCGTCCTTGCGTGTGCGTCAAGCCCCGCCGAAGTCCTGCCTCACCCGGGGCAGGACTCTCCCGGCCGCCGAAGCCACTCCGCGCTTGGCTATCTCAGTTCAACCAACTTCGAATCCCAACTGAACTAACCATCCCCAACTGCGTGTCCGAAATATCGGGGCAAGCCCACAATGATCCCTTCAGGCGCCCCATGGCCGTGGCTCTTGCTGGCAGTGCAGCAACCGCACGAAACCGCACTTTACAATTCGCCCGTTGAAGAACAGATACTTGCTTAGAAACCATCGCGTGCGGGCCCGCGACTTCTGTGGTTTTCCTGTTACCGAATAGCACTGTTCGGCAAGGCACGCTTCATGAGAGCACTTCATCACCGATAGCGCGGGGACGCATCCTTTTAACGCCTGACTTGAAGTATCCGCTCCTGAGAATGCGTCGCCTCACCTACAGCCTTTTTTGCTGCATCACTCTCCTGGGCATCGCACGGACGGAAGAAGCGCCGTTCGAACCTGAATATTACACCCGTCAGGAGTGGATCGCGTGGCGCGAGAGGATGCGCAGCTTCGACGAAATCCGCATGACCCTTGCGACCAAGACTGTTCCCCTGCCGGTAAAATGGACCGGGAGCGGAATCAAATTCGAAATGGGTCGGGTTCACGACATACTCGTGCACAAGCAGGAAAAGATTAATGACCCCGACAGCTTTATCACATTGCTAGAGTTTCAGCCAGGGCTCGAAAAAATGTCCCACGGCTGCCGTGGACTCTATGATCTCGGCTTTTACCGGAAAGGCGAGCTGGTTGGCCGTCTTCATTATGCCCATTCTAGGTATTGGCACCCCCTCACCCCAAAATCACAGGACGAACTGAGCCGGTGGCTTGCTGCGCGCGGCTTCCCAATCGAGGAGGTCCAGAAGCGTGACAGGTAGGAGGACTGAGCCAACCACTCCGGGCGATGCGCAGATCGAAGCGGAGCTTGCATGCTTCCCTTCCACTCGGCGTTTCTCGGCGTGCGGAAAATTGCCCGCGCGCAGCGCAGCGATGGCAACGGACCCACCCAAACAGGGTGCCCACGAGCCGACGTAATTTCCGCACTGAATCGCGCAGACTTCTCACCACGCGGCTTTGCCACCCGGAGATGGCCACGGATGATCGCGCGCGTTATCGCGCCCTTTCCCCGGGCGTTCACCTCCCCAACCCTGCGCCTTCCTCGGTCCGAGCCTTCCCCCGGCAGCGCCGGTCAGGCTTTCGTGCCCGCGGCGGCGCGATCCTCCCCAGTCATGTTCAATCCGATCCGATCGGGCGGCCTTGCCGTCCTCGGCCTGCTGCTGGTCACGCAGGCCTTCGCCACGCGCATCATCGTGGACAACTCGATGACCTCGGGCACCCATGTGTTCACCCAAACCGGCAGTTGGACCGCGGTATCCAATCCGTCCGGCTACTACGGCATCAACTACCTTCTCGCGGCCGCCGGCGCGACGTCGACTGCCGCACGCTGGCGGCCGGATATCACCACCGCCGGTTACTACGACATCTACATGAAATGGACCGACGGCAGCCCGCGGGCGAACCGTGCCGCCATCGAGATCAACTACCAGGGCGGCACCAAGACCGACTCCACGCGCCGCGTGAACCAGACGATCAACGGCGGCGTCTGGGTCTTCGTCGGCACGTATTATCTCTCCGCCGGCACGGGCAATTCCGTGCGGCTCCTCGCCAACGCCGACGGCAACGTCGCCGCCGACGCCGTGCTCTTCGAACTCGCGCACGCCATCGGCACCGGCCCATCGACCGCCGCCTCGACCGTGGCGCGTCTCGAATACAATAACGCCGACAACCGCCTCAATCCGGTCGAAGTCGAGATCGTGCGCACCGACTCCGCCGGCACGGGCGTCGATCCGGATTTCGCCCTGCGGATCAACGGCGCCGGCTATCAAGTCGAGGGCTCCTGCGGACACGAGGCCGTCGCACCCATCTCGGCCGCCAGCGGCAACACCATCCGCGTCTACAGCGTGCCATCGATGGGCGCCAACGCCACCGCCATCAGCGACTACCTCAAGGCGGCGTCCGATGCCGGCATCCGCGTGCTCGTGGGCCTCTGGATGACCCAGCCCGACGTCGGCAGCGCCAACGAGGATTTCTACGAAGACGCGACGAAGGTGCAGAACCAGTTCAACATCCTCAAGGCCCAGATCGACGCGCATAAGCACCACCGCGCCATCCTCGCCTGGTGCATCGGCAACGAGATCGACCCTTCGAACCATCCTAATCCCGGTCCGATCTACGCCGCGATCGACCAGGTCGCGCGCTACATCCAGGACAACGACCACTACCATCCGACGCTCACGTCGCACGCCGGTTCGAGCCAGACCAAGATCGCCCGCGTGAAACAGTGGGCCTACGACATCGATATCGTCGGCTTCAACAGCTACGGCGCCTCCGTCGGCAACATCTACACCAACGTCACCGGCGCCGGATGGAAGGGTCCGTATCTCATCACCGAATTCAACCTCGAGCAGCCGAGCGGGGCTCCCACCAACGCGTTCGGCTCGATCATCGAACCCACCAGCGGCGAAAAATACGACGGCCTGCTGGACACCTACGCCGATAATGTGCTCGCCCACACCGACCTTTGCCTCGGCTCCTTCGTCTTCAAGGGCGCGCTCGGCGGCTTCCGCGTCACGCACACCTGGTATCCGATTCTCGACGAAAACTTCACGCCGACTCCGAGCCTCGACGCCATGCGCGTGTGCTGGGGCGGCTCGACGAGCTTCACCGCGCCTAAGGTGGAAACGATCAAGATCAACGGCCTCACCGCCGCGCAGAACGTCGACATCTCCGGCACCGGCACGTTCACCTCCACCGTCACGGTGACCGCCGATGCTGGCAAGACGTTGCAATACTCGGTCGAGATCCGCCCTGACGTCGGCACCAACGTCAACACGCCGCCCGCGCCCGTCACCGGCGTGACGATCACGCAGGACAGCGGCGATCCGCGCAAATTCTGGATCGCCAAAGCCGGCCTGAGTCCGGGGCTCTACCGCCTCTACTACACCGTGAAGCAGCTCAACGCCTCCGCGCCGAACGGCTACGAGAGCGTCGGCACGGCCAACATCCCGTTCCGCCGGCAATAGTGCGTTGCGAGAATGCGTTAGCCGCTCCGCACGCGATGCGCCAACCGACGATCTTCTGGTAGGGCGAGTCGTCCCCGACGAGCCGCGCGCCCGCGGCTCATCCGGAGGATTCGCCCTCCTCTCGGCAACCTCACGCCGCTCCCTGCCGGAGCGGCGTTTTTGTTGGCAACTGGCACTTTCTTCCGGCGAACCGGGCGGCGAGCGGCCGCATAGGCTCACGGTTTGAATCTCGACTGCTCATTCGGGCACGTCGCGCTCGACGCCGTTTCTTGGCCACGGATTCCACGGATGGGTTCGGATTAGCCGGATCCGTTCCATCCGTTTCTATCCGTCCCATCCGTGGGCAAAACATCGTCCGCACGCGGCATCAGCCGGGGTCATGCAGGAGGTGGGCGTCGGTGTCCCTACCGACGCCTGTCGCCGCTGGGACAGCGGCGACCACCCCATTGCAGGAGCTCATCAATCGGGAATCGCGTCCAACTGCATGAGTCCGGCTCAGCCGAATCCGCTCCAGACGCCAGCCACGCATGACCATCATGTCCCGTTGGTCTGCGTCTGCACCCGACTTGGGCTCCTGCGGAGCGCAGCCCTCGTCATCCAGGATCTCCCCGCCGCTTCATTGTGCAGCGGCTTTCTCATCCAGGCCAATCGGAGACGGCGTGGCCCGACCGCCGGGGCGCCCCGCGCTCAGCCGTCGACTTGCTCGTTCACCGTCGCGCCGGCGGGGATCTGCAGCCGCGCGCGAAAATCCTGCAGCAGCGCGTCGTGCCGCGCCACGAGCGGCGCGGCGGCCGCGTCGGTGGCGAGGTTGCGCGTCTCGTGCGGATCACGCTCGAGGTCGAAGAACTGTGCGGTGGAATCGTTCTCGTAGCGGATGAGCTTGTAGCGATCACTGCGCACCATCCAGCCGCCGAAGGTCGCCTCGGCCACCACCGCCTCGCGGCTGCGGCGACCGGCGGCGCGCTCGGCGAGCAGATCGATGCCGGGCAGGTTGTCCGGTCGCGGGATGCCCGCGGCGCCGCAGAAGGTCGGGAAGAAATCGATGCCGGAGACGAAGTGCCGGACGTCGCGCGCACCGGCGCCGGCGCCGTCCGGATGCACGATCGTCAGCGGCACGCGCACGGAGGATTCGTAGAGGAAACCCTTGGTCGCGAGCCCGTGCTCGCCGCGGCCCTCGCCGTGGTCGGAGGTGTAGACGAGCAGCGTGTTGTCCGCCTCGCCGCTGGCATCGAGCGCGTCGAGCACCTGCCCGAGCGCGGCGTCGGCCATCTCGCAATAGCGGTAATACAGCCACTGGTAGACGCGCCAGTCATGCTCGTCCCAAGTCCGGCCCGCGATGCGGCGGGAGGAATTGCGCAGGCGCGAGACGAAGTATTTCGATTCGCCCGGCCGCGCGGCGAAGTTCGGCGGCACGGGCGGCAACTCGACGCCGTCCCATGCCAGCTTCCCTTGCTGCGTCACCATCACCGAGGGCTGGCAGATGTCGTGCGGATTCATCAGCCCGACGTGCAGCAGGAAAGGCCGGTCGCGACGGCGCCCGAGCAGATACGAGCGCGCCATCTCGGCGACGGCGTGGTCGCAATACTGGCCGACGGCGTGGCCGTGCCGCGCGAGATCGAAGCTTTTGGCGGCATTGCGCTTGCCGACGTCCCACTTGCCGAGGTGCACGGTCTCGTAGCCGTGATCGCCGAACCACCCGCCCATGTCGGGCATCGAGGGCGGCGGCGCGATGCGGTGCTCCGCCGGCATGCGGCCGGTGAACCACGAGGTGCGCGAGGGCGTGCAGACCGGATGCGCCGCGTAGGCGCGACCGAACGTCGTGCCGGCCGCGGCGATGCGGTCGGAGTTGGGCGTGCGCAACCAAGGGTTGCCGCGGTAGCTGAAGGCCTCGGCGTGCCACTGGTCGGTCGTGAGGAATAGGAGATTGGGCCGCACCGGCCGGGCGATGTGCGGAGCCTGGCCCTGCAACCAGGCCGGAGCGCCGAGCGCGGCGCCGGCGGCGGCGCAGGTCTTGAGAAAATCGCGGCGATTCAGCGTCGTCATGCGAGAGCCTCCGCACTTTCCAGCACGAGCACGCGCGTCGGTCCCGCGCAGAGATAGACGACCGTGCCGTGTTCGTTGACCCAGAACTCCAGCGGCAATCCGCCGGCGTAACGCAGCACATGGCCGCGCAAGCCCTGCGCGAGGGCGTGCGCGCGGGTTTCGTTGCCCGCCGGCTCGATCGCCGCGCCGGCGACGAAGAGGGTGAACTCATCCATCACGACCACGCCGTCCGCCCACGGGGCCGGGGTCAGATCGCGGGGAAAAGCCGCCAGCCAGGCGGCGGGAGAGATGAGCGCACGCGCCGCCTGCGTCGTCGTCAGCCGTCCGCCGCGCGCGCAAGTGCGGCGTGTCACGGTCGCGTTGCTCCATTCGCCGGTTTCCTCCAACGGCGGCAACAGGTCGGACTCGGCCTTGGCGACGAAAGTCTGCCGCACATTCCACGCGAGCGGACTGGACCAGCCGCCGGCGGCGCAGGTCATCGTGCCCTCGAGCACCTGCGGCGACTCGTGCGTGCGCTCCTGCCGGAAATGGAGCGCGAGACGGCCATCGGCGGTCGGACGACGCTCGAGCGTGAGACCGGGTCCGTGGTCGAGCACGGGCTGCTTGTAAGTGTGGCCGGGCTTGGGCTTGAACCAGCGCACGACCTTCTCGCGATAGACCAGCCGCGCCGCGCCGGGCAAAGCCGCCGCGCGCAACGGTGCGGGCACGCTGAGTTCATCCGGAAACAGGGCAAAGGGATGCCACATGGCGGCGCGCAGAGAAGTTCAGTTCGCGGAAGGAACGGGCGCGGCGACGCGGAACGGCGTGTTGCGCACGCTCGTGCCGTTGGCGGGATCGACGACTTTCACGAAGAGGCGGTAGTTGCCCGGAGCCGGCGCGCGCACGACGGCCTGCATGCCCTCCGCGCGCACGATCGCCTCGGGGAACGTCTGCGGCACCGCCTCGCGGTCGCCGCCGATCTTCGGGCGCGAGGCCTCGGCCATCACCCACCACGTCGCGACGAGCGGACGGCCTTCGGGATCGCGCGCCTCGACGGCGACGGTGAACTCCGCGCCGGGCGCGACGGTCTGCTCCGCGAGCGGCACCGTCCAGCCCGTGATCTCGGGACAGAGATCGGCCGGCCACTCGCCGGTCCAAAGTTGTTTCACCACGTCGACGGCGGCCGTGCGCTCGCCGGTGGGCAGGAACATGCCGAACCACGTCTGGGTGGCTTCCTGCTTGTGGCCCCAGATGAAGGCGTAGCCGCCGAGGAACTGGCCGTCGTCGGCCTTGATCGCCGCTTCCCAGCCGGCGCGATACATCTTCACCTTCTGCTCGCCGGTGGGCTCGATCGGCGCGTTCCATTCCATCTTGCGCGCGCTCCACGGGCCGGAGGGACCGAACTCGGTGAAGACCCAGGGCTTCGTCCAGCCGACGGACTTGAGGATCTCCGGCGTCTTCGCGGCGTTCTCGCCGTAGGCGTTGATGCCGAGGATTTCGATCTCCGGATAATACTTCATGATCGCCTTGATCTTCTCTGCGCTCGCGCCGGCGATGATGGTCATCACGGGATGATCGGGGTCCTCGGCCTTCACGATCTTCGCGAGTTCGTTGAGCTCACCCCACATGGCAGGGTTATCGGGCGAGACGGCGATCTCGACCTCGTTGCCGAGGCCCCAGAGCAGCGTCGCCGGGTGGTCGCGGTATTTGCGCACGGCGTTGCGCACCATGTCGCGCTGCTTCTGCACGGCGGGGCCGCCGTCGAACTTGAAGCCGCGGCGCGCCTGCTGCACCCAGATGCCGACGGTCATCGTCAGCCCGAGCTCATGCGCGCGGTCGATCATGTTGCGGCCCTGCTCGTCGCGCGGCTCAAGTTGCCAGACGTGCCAGGTGCGGAGGGAATTGCCGCCGAACTGCGGGATGAGTTCGTGATGGTTCGAGCCGCCGGCACCGCGGATGAAATACGGCTGGCCGCCGCGCAGGAGCGTCCAGCGGCCGGCGGCATCCTGTTGCAGTTTCACCGGCACGGCCCCGGTGGGCGAAGCGGCCGCGGCGAAGGGCGCGCAGGAGGCGAAGACGAGGGCAAGCAGGGGGACGAGGCGGAGGAGCATGGGAGAAAACAGCGGAGAGAAAGGGGGAGAGACGGCCGCGGGGCGCTCAGGTTTCGAGCGTGCCGGCGCGATACTGACGCATGATCTCGGAGGTGCCGCCGGCCGGTTGCGCGAACGGCGTGAGGCGCGCCTCGAACGCGTCGAGCTGCGCGAGCAGCGCCTGCACGGTGCGCGCGTGCGCGGGTTGCGCGGCGAGATTCACCGTCTCGCCGGGATCGGCGACGAGGTCGAACAACTGGAGCGTGGGATCGTTCTCGTAGCGGATGAGCTTGTAACGCTCGTCGCGCACCATGCGGCCGCCGAAGGAGGCGCTCGTCACCAGCGCGTCGCGCGCGCTGCGCCCGACCGCGTGCTGCGCGAGGATGTCCTCGCCGCACAGGCCGGAGGGCTGCGGGATGCCGGCAAAGCGGCAGAAGGTCGGGAAAAGATCGATGCCCGACGCGAACACGCGCTCGTCGCGCGCGCCCGCCGCGAGGCGGCCGGGCAACGAGAGGATCAGCGGCACGCGCGCGGCCGATTCGTAGAGGAAGGATTTCGTGTAGAGGCCATGGTGCCCGAGCCCCTCTCCGTGGTCGGAGGTGTAAACGAGCAACGTATTCTCGCGCTCGCCGGTGGCGTCGAGCGCATCGAGCACGCGCTCGAGCGTCGCGTCGACCATCTCGCAGTAGCGGTAATACATCCAGCGGTAGAGGCGCCAGTCGGTCTCGTCCCACGAGCGGAGCGGGGCGCGGCGCGGGGAGTTGCGCACGCGGCTGACAAGCGTGCGGGGCTCGACGGGACGCGCGGCAAAATTGTCCGGCAGCGGCGGCAGCTCGTCCAACGACACGGGCAATTCGCCGGCGTTGGTGCGCATGCATCCGACCTGGCAGATGTCGTGCGGATTCATCAGCGCGACATGCATGAGGAACGGCTGCGGGCGCGCGCCGAGCAGGTAAGCGCGCGCGGACTCCGCGACGCTCGAGTCGCAGTATTGTCCCGCCGGATGGTCGCCCGAGGTGCGGTGGAAGCTGTCGGCCGGGTCGCGGTTCGGCACGTGCCACTTGCCGATGTGCACGGTCTCGTAGCCGTGGGAGCCGAACCACTGGCCGAAATCCGGCAGCGCCCGGAGGATGGGGAAGCCGTTGCCGATCACGCGGTGCTCGGACGGCATGCGTCCGGTGATCCACGAGGCGCGCGACGGGCAGCACACGGGATCGGCCGCGTAGGAGCGCGCGAACGACACGCCGCCGGCCGCGATGCGGTCGGATTGGGGCGTGCGAACCCACGGCGAACCGCAGTGGCTGAAGGCCTCCGCGTGCCACTGGTCGGTGCTGAGCAACAGGATGTTCGGCGGACGCCGCCGGAGCACCGCGGGCGCCTCGCCGGCGCGCAGGTGCGGAGCGAGCAGGCCCGCGCCGGCCGCCGCGGCGCAGACGCCGAGGAAATCGCGACGGGTGAGCGGTGTCTTCATACGAGGCCCTCCGCGGCGGAAAGCGCCATCGCGCGGTTCGGCCCTTCGAACCAATACACGACGACGCCGTTTTCGTTGATCCAGAATTCCTGCGGCATGCTGTCGCGCGCGTGCAGCGTGTAGCCGCGCAGGCCCTGGGCGAGCGCGTGCCGGCTTTGCGGCTGCTCGCAACGCTGCAGGCGCACGCCGCGCAGCAGCGCGACGCCTTCGCCCGCGCAGGCCGCGTCCTCCGCCGCCGGCCATGAATCCGGCCAGGCGGGAAAATCCGCGAGCAACGCGTAGAGCGCGAACCACGCCCCGGCGGTCACGCGCTGTGTCGTGCTTTTTTCGCCGACGAAACTCTGCCGCACCAGCGTGCCGTCGGCGTGCCACCGGCCGGTCTCGCGCGTCTCGGGCCACACTTCGGCGCCCGCCTTCGTCGCGAAGGTCTGGCGAAAATCATAGCGCACGGGCCGGCGCCAGCCGCGCGTCTCGCACACGAGCGTGCCGGCGAACGAGCGGCGCGCGGAGAGTTCCCACGTCTGCTCCACCTCGACGTGCCAGCAGCCGGCGTTGTCGAGCCGGCGCGTCAGCACGATGCCGGGACGCGTGTCGAGGTCGGGCGGCCATTGTTCGTCGGAGCTCTTGTCCTTGAACCAGCGCGTCACCAGCTGCCGGTAGGCGAGGCGGCAGCCCGTCGAGACGGAGGCGTCACGCAATTCCCGGGGCAGGGCCAGCGCCGCGGGCATCAGATCGAAGGGGTGCCACATGGGGAAGACGCGGAGGAGGATGACGGCAACGCGCCGGATGTCAGGCCCGGCGCGTTGAGATTTCGGACGGAAAACTTACCGGAAAACGGTCGGGCTCAGGCCGCCGCGGCGACGGGCTCCGGCGCGACGCGCGGGCGGCGCACGAGCCAGAAGAGCAGGAGCGCGGCGCAGGGATGGAGCACACCCATGATGTAGAACAGCTTCTCCAGGCCGATGATGGTCGCGGCGTGGCCGAGCAGGTAATTGAAGACCATGGCCCCCGTCGCGCCGAACGCGCCGGCGATGCCCCACACGCTGGCCACGTTGCCGAGCGGGAAGATCTCCGCGATGATCGGCGCGAGCGTGGAGAGCCAGCAGGCGCAGACGATGGCCATGAGGCAGAACATCACCAGCGTGACGCTGAGCTGCGTCGCGCCCGGGATGAAGAGACAGATCGGGCCCGCGATGGACGCGTAGAAGAGGAGGCGCTTGCGACCCTGCAGCGGGTCCGCGGTCTTCTTCGCCATCGAATCCGAGATCACCGACGCCGTGAGGCCGCCGATGTTCGCGGCGATGAAGGGCAGCCAGCCGACGAGGCCGAGCTGCGCCACGGTGAGCCCCTTCTCTTCCTGCAGGTAACCCGGCAGCCAGAAGAGGCAGAAATACCAGACCGGATCGCTGACGAGGCGCGCGAGCACGATGCCCCACAGCGCCTTCGTGCGCCAGAGCTGGCCCCAGCGCCAGGCTGCGGGCGGCGGCGCGGCGGGCGTCGCCGCCTGCACTTCGGCGATCTCCTTCGGATCGCGGTAGAGCCACCACCACACGAGCGCGACCGCGAGACCGATGACACCGGGCAAAATGAAGGCCGAGCGCCACCCGTAATGAATCAACAGCCACACGATCACCGGCGGCGCGATGACGTTGCCGATGCTCGAGCCGATGCCGCACAGGCTCATGAAGAGCCCCTTGCGCCCCGGCGGCGCCCACGCGGAGGCGACGCGGATCGACACGGGCTGGAGGCCCGGCTCGGCGAGACCGAGCAGGCCGCGCATGATGGCGAGTTCCCAGAAGTTGCGCGCCAGGCCGCACCCGATCGTGACGAGCGACCACAGGCCGGCGAAGACGGTGAGCGCCTTCTTCGGCCCGATCTTGTCGACCAGCCAGCCGCTCGCGATGTAGGCCGCCGCGTAGCAACCCGTGAAGATGTTCACGAGCAGCGCGTAGTCCGTGTCCTGCATCGTGAACACTTCCTTCAACGTCGTCTTCAGCACCGACACCGTCTGGCGGTCGAAGTAGTTGAGGAAGGCCGCGGCGAAGATCAGCGCGAGCAGCAGCCAGCGGAAATGCGAATCGGAACGGAGGAGCTTCATGAAGACGGTAGGAGCTAGGGAGCAAACGGCCGCGGGAGCGGCAAAAAAAGAGCCAGTCCTGCGACTGGCTCCGGAAAATCAGCGGGACACGGCGGACACCGGCTCAGGCCTGCGCCCGACGGCGGCGGAGGGCGACCGCACCCAGCGCCAGCACGCCGCCGAGCAGCGCGTAGGTGGAGGGCTCGGGAATGGCCGCGGCGGACGCGGTGAGCGTGATGTCGTCCATGCGCACCTGCATATTGCTCGATGCGGTGGCGTTGTCGTCCCAGAAATAGATCCGGACTTCGACGGGAGCCGACACGGTGCCGAGCGAGGCGAGGTCGACGCTGCCGACCGTCCAGCTCGGCGTGAACACATTTGCGCCCTGCGCGACCTGCGAGGAAGAACCCGTGCCGAGTTCGTCGCCGCTGTCGAATCCGCCGACGGAGGTGTAGGCGGCCCAGCTGCCCGTGTAAACGATGCCACCTGCGATGCTGGTCGCGTTGGACGCGCCGAAGTCGAAGGTCAGCGTGCCGAGATCGACCGCCTGCGCGGGCGTGAACGTGAAGCCGACGAAGTGATTCGTCGCCAGCGCCGTGGCGAGCGACTCGGGGATCAGGTTGTTGATGTTGCGGCGAAAATAGCCGCCACCGAAGGAACCCGAGTAGCCACCGTCACCCGCCGGATAGCCGACGAGCGAGACGGAGCCGAGCGGGGAAGTGACCGTGCTGGCGTAGGAATTCAGCGGCAGGCTGGTAGCCGCGTTGAACTGGAACTCGGCGACAGTCTCTTGGGCGGACACTATCGCGGGGAGAAGGAGAGCGGCACCGGCCAAAGCGGCCAAGGCGCGCAGGGAGGGAATCTTGTTCATGGTGTGAGAGGGACTTGGTGAGCGGACTCAGACGCTGCGCGTCTGACGGCGGCGGAGGGCGACGAAGCCGAGCGCAGCGAGGCCGATCAGCGCAGCGTAGGTGCTGGGCTCGGGAATGGCCGAGGCGGCGGTGAGGGAAATCTCGTCAAAACGAACGACAAGGGTGCTTGAGGCCGTGGCCGAATTATCCCAAAAATAGATGCGGAATTCAATCGGTGAGACCACCGTGTTTTGCAGGGAAGGCACATCCGAGAGATCGACTAACGGCGAGGGACTGACCCAGAACGCACCACCGCCAGTGTTGTTTGTCCGCGAATAGCTGCCCGTGTCGAGGATAGCGCCACTGGTGAATCCCGTGGTGCTGGCGAACACTCCCCATGAACCGGTGTATGTGGTGACAGTGCCAGTGTTGTTGGACACACCAAAATCAAAACCGAGCGAAAGTATATTGAGCGACTCGGTGGGAGTAATTGTGAAACCGAGATAATGGTTGGTTGTGATTGCGGCCTCCAAGCTATCCGCGATGACGTTGGGCGACTGCTGGGTCTTGAAGTAAGTGCCGGCTACGGCGTCGAGGCCCGCCGTGGCGCTACGGCCGCCGCCAGCCGACAGACTGAGTGCCGAGACGGTGGCGAGCGACGAGCTGACCGTGCTGTTCTGCGTGCCTGTATTGGCAAAATCGTAGTTGGCGATCGTTTCCTGACCGGAGGACAGAGCAGCAGCGCAGAGGGAAGCTGCGACTGCGAAGAAGACGCCGAGGCGCGTTCTGAGTGGGGAGTTCATGGGAGGGGGAGAGGATTTACCCCGGCAGGCGCCGGAGTCGGGTGAGGAAGGTTATCTGGCAACGGCGCCCGGCTGCCAAAGTATCGGAGTTAACAGAACCTCGCAAAAAGTTGGGAAAACCACCCCAGGCCACCGGGAGCCCGAAACTCGCCGACGGCGGCCGGACGGGCTCAGGGCACGCTGACCCGCAGGCGCAGGAAGCGCGGGCTGGTCGTGGCGGTGTCGGTGACGGTAACGGTTGCTCCGGCGCTGCCGGGGTTGGTCGCCAAAGTGGTCCATTGCACGAGATCGGAGGAGGCCTCGATGCTGTAGGTCACATCGGCCCGCGCCCGATAGAACGTAGCGCTGAGCCGGCCATCCGGCCCTAGTGCGATCTGCGGGCCGGCGGTGGCATCGGTTTCGTGCGGGCTGAGCGCGAGGGCATACTCCATGAGGTTGGAGTGGCCGTCCGCATCGGGATCGGCGGTGTTGCCCGCCTGATCGGAGCCGGGGAGGAAATACTGCGCCCGCCACTCGGCGAGGGTGGCCGGGCCGGTGACGAGCAGGATCTGCGGGCGGACTGTATCTGTGCCGTGCTCGCGGGCGGCGTAGCGGAGCATCGTGCCATCGGTCGAGGAGAGGCGGAACACCAGCCGTCGGTCGGCGCGGAAGGCCTCGCGCAGCTCGCGGGTGATGTCGATCTCGACGGCGAGGTCGGGCTTGGTGGTCCAACGTGCCAGCGTCGCGGTGGCGGCGGGCCGGGTGTTCCAGGTGAGCGTGTCCTCGGTCCAGGCGTTGTCGGTGACGAGCGCCAGTTCGTGCGTGGCCAGCGCGTCGCCTTCGAGGGGATGGAGGAAGAGGATGGCGCGCTCGATCGGGCTGGAGACGCTGCCGAGGTCGAAACGCAGGTAGGCGTGCTTGGTGCCGCTGACCTCGAGGGAGCTGCCGGTGCCGAGCGGGGTGCCGGGCGCGGTGGAGGTGGCGACGGCATCGGCCGCGACCTGCCGCTTGGGCGGGGCGAAGCGGGTGCGATACATGGCGTAGTTCGCCTCGCGGGCCGCCTTCACCATGATCGAGTAAGGCAGGTTGGCGGTGCTGACGAAGCCGAGGTTGCTGTTCATGTTGCGGCTGTTGAGGCGGCCGCTCGGCGGGTAATCGAAATACTGGAACCAGTGCGTGCCGACGTAACGCGTGTGCGCGGCGGAGCTGGCGATGTAGCTCTTCATCGCGGAGGCGCGGGCCGTCTGGCTGCTGCGCTCGGTGCCCGAGCCGACGGCATCGGCGTAGAGGCCGGAGTCGTGCGAGTAGAAGTAATACTCGGTGCACATCACGGGCACGTCGGCGTCGTCCTCCATGCCGGTGAGCAGGCGCACGCTGTTGCCGTAGACGTTGATCGTGACGACATCGCTGTAGCGCGCCGCGACCTCGAGCACGGGAGGGCGGGCGCCGGTGGTGAAACGGCAGCCGAGGTAGAGGTGCTGGGGCGCGATCTCGCGCATGACCTGCCGGCACTTGCTGAAATAGGTCTCGGCGTAGAGCACCTCGAAGGCCGCCATGTCGGCGTCGGAGCCGGCGGCGGCGGGCGCCACATCGGTGCGCGTGAGAACATCGTCCCAGCTTGCGTAGGTGACGCCCCACTGCGCGTTCAACGCGCCGATCGTGCCGTATTTGGCCTGCAACTGGTCGCGGAAGGCGCGCTTGGCGTAGCGCTCGAGGTTCTCGGACGGGGCGCCGAGCACCCAGAGCCCGAGGCTGCGGGCGCTGACGTTGGACTTGGTCCAGTCGCGCTCGTTGTCGATGTAGTAACCGAGGTTCCACGGATCGCCGATGGTGAGACCGACCTCGGCGTTGAGCCGGGCGCGGAGGTTGGTGATCCAGGCGTCCTTGAAGTAATCGAGGTAGGTCGTGCTGCCGCGGATGAGGCCGGGGTGCGTCGGCTGCAGCATGTGCGTGTAGGGCTGGCGGCCGGGGCGGACGAAGAGATCGGGATCGGACCACGCGCCGATGGTGGTGAAGCCCCAGCTGCGCATGCGGTCGAAGGCGAGCGTGGTCGTGGCGGCGCGAAGGTCCTCCAGCGTGACCGTGGCGGGCAGCTGCTTCAGCGCGTTCATCGCGAAGAAATTGGCCGCGAGCGGGCGTTGTCCCTGGTATTCGCCGCTGGTGACGGTGGCGGTCTCGTTGGCGAGCAGGCCGAGCGTGCGCGCGGGATGGCCGGTGGCCGGCAGCGGTTCGAAGAAGGTCTCGCGGTTCGTGATGCCCGTGCGCATCGCCGAGGCGCCGCTGGCGTCCGTGCGCACGACGGAGCTGACCGTCGTGAGGCCGCTGGAGTGAAACAGGTAACCCTCGGGATCGACCAGCCACCACTTGCCGTCGACCTTGGCGGTGCGAAAGAAGCCGGTGGCCTCGAGCTTCGGACCGTGTTTCCAGCCGCCGTAGGTGCCGAAGCTCGCAGGGCGCAGGAGCGCGAGCTCCGTCTGCTCGGCGGCATACTTCGCGAGCAGGTCGGAGTCGCCCGTCACCTTGTCGGTCCAGGTCAGGTGGCGGTATTGCCCGAACACATCGATGAACGGATAGAATTCCGGATCGTAGAGCCCGTCGGAACGCCACGTCGGCGGGAATACCTCCATGCCATCGGTCGCCGCGTTCGGCGCCGGCGATTGCGCGCGCACGACTGGCAACAAGCCGAGCCAAGCGAGGCCCAAGGCGAGCGCGGAGAAACGAAACGAGACAAGACGGGAGGGGCGATCCATGCGGGGTGGAGAAACGACAGCAGCGTCGCGGGGAACTGCGACGTGGCTCCAGCGTGGGGAGCCCGCCCGTGGGGCGAATCCTTAACGGTTAGCCGCGCCCCGGAATTAGTTGGGGAAATCCATCGCGCTGCGCCCCTGCCCCGCCCCACGCGTGCTCAGAGCATCATGGGCTTGCCCGTGTCACGGAAGCGCCGCCGGAAGTCGCGCGGCGAAGTGCCTTCGTGCGCGCTGAACCACGCCGAGAAATCCGAGAGACGCATGTAGCCGAGCTCCAACGCGATCTCCTTGATCGGCATGTCGGTGTTGGCCAGCAGCCGGCGGCAGGCGTCGCGCCGGCGCTCGTCGAAGAAGCGCTTGGGCGTGGTGCCGACCTCGCGCCGAAACACGCGCACGAACTGCCCCACCTGCAGGCCGATGCTCGCCGCCAGCTCCTCCTCGCGGAACCGCGCCGAGAGCGGCAACCGGCTGAGGTTGTAGAGCACCTTGGCGATGCGCTCGTCGCGCAGCATCGTGCGCGAGGGATGGATGTCCAACGCCTCCAGCGTTGCGCACAGCTCGGTGAACCACGCGAGGAAGCCCGTGCGGATATCGAGAAACTCGCCCAGCGACACCAGCTCCGCCTTGAGGTCGACGGTCGTCTTCGGCGTGACGCGGCGCACGCCCTCGAGCAGGCGGCGCCCCTTTTCCTCCAACCGGGGAAAACGCGTCGCGGGGAAGCACGCACTCAGGCCGAGGTCGAAAAACGGTTTGCGGTCCGGCCACTCCGCCTCGAAGCGGATGGAGAGGATGCGCGCATCGGGGCTGAAATACTGCCAGCCCGCCGCGCGCCGCAGGATGATCCACTGCCCCGCTCCCGCCTCGATCAGCGTGGCGCCCTGCGTGAGCCGGCACTTGCCGCGCAGGATGAGCCAGGCGCCGAGAAAATTCTCCGGCATCGCGCAATCGCGGAAGCACTCGGCCACCTCGCCTTCGTAGATGAAGGTGAGGTCCGCATGGATGCTGGCCCAGTCACGAACGCGCAGTCGGGAGGAAATCACGGGGGAAGATGACAACAGGGGTTAAAGGGGAGCCATGCGACGGTTCAACCTGCAATTCGACCCGCGCCGCTCACTCGGGCTCGCTCACGCGCAACCGCAGGAAACGTGCACCCGGCCCGGAGTCGCGGCGGGCGGCCAGCCGACGATCACCAGCAGGAGGACGGCGGCGATGTGCAATCCCAGCGGATAGGTCAGGCGCATGATATCGCGGACCGCTCGGCGCCGGGCGGCGGGCGGAGCGCTTACTTGATGTAAGCGCCTTCCTCGAGGAGGCGGCGGCGGAGTTTGGCGATGTCGATCGCGCGGGTGTCCGCCTGCGGCAGCGCGGCGGCGTGCGCGGCGGCCATGCCGGCGGCTTCGCCCATCACGAGGCAGCCGGGCATGATGCGCACGCTGCCCTGCACGACCTGCTCGCAGGAGATGGAGCGGCCGGCGACGAGCACGTTGTCGAGGGTCTTGGGCGTGAGGCTGCGGTAAGGGATGCCGTGCGACTCGCCCGGGCCGTAGAGGAACTCGTCCTGCCGCCACTGGTTCCAGCGCTCGGGCGTCTTGGCCATCTGCTCCTTCGTGCAGTGCACGTCGAGGAAGTAGCTGTTGCGCGCGATCTCGTCGGGGAAGGTGCGGCGCTCGAGGTAATCCTCGAGGCGGAGCACGTGGTCGCCGACGATGCGGCGCGATTCGCGCACGCCCATGAGCGAGCCGGTGTTGACGAGGAAGGCGTTGCCAAAGGCGGCCGGGGCGAACTCCGCCAGCGCGTCGCGGAACTGCCGCGCCATGCGGCGGCCGAGCAGCATGCCCTCGGAGACGGTCTCGGGGCGCGTCGGGTCGACGTGCCAGAGGTGGCCGGCGTTGAAGCCGACGGTCTTCGGGCCGATGAGCGTGCAGCAGAGATGGGTGTCGGGGATGAGCGGGTATTTGCCCGAGGCGAGGATGCGGTGGATGGGGCTGTCGGCGTGGCCGCCATACATCTGCGGTCCGTGCGTGTAGGCGTATTCGTCCACATTGGTCAGCACGAAGCAGTGCGTGGCCGGCATGAGGTTCTCGCCCTTCTCGTCGCCCTTGAAAAATTCCGCGCCGGCCCACGCGGCGAGGTCGGCGTCGCCGGAACAGTCGACGAAGATCTTGGCTTCGATGGCGGCGATGCCGGCCTTGTTGGCGACGAAAATCCGGGCGACGCGACGGGCGTCGGCGGGCTCGACGGCGACGAGCAACGTGTGGAAGAGCACCTGCGCGCCGGCGCCGGTGACGAGGTCGTCGTAGATCGACTTGAGCAGCTCCGGGTCGATGGCGACCCAGTCGACGTCGGTCGGCCGGATGTGCGCCATGCCGGCCTTGCAGGTGTTGAACACCTTCTCGGCCATGCCGCGGTAGACGAGGTCCTTCTTGTCGGAGAACGGCGTCCACGCGGGCACGAGGGCGTTGGTGCCCATGCCGCCGAGGGCGCCGGTGGCTTCGACGAGCAGCGTGCGCGCGCCCTCGCGGGCGGCGGAGGCCGCCGCGGTGCAGCCGGCGGGACCGCCGCCGACGACGACGACATCCCAGCGGCCGAGGAGCGGCACGTGGCGGGCGGAGAAGGGAACCGAGGCGGACGGGGACATGCGGAAGAGAGAGGGCGCGGGGCCGGCGCGGCCCCGCGGCGATGAACGGAGGAGGGACGGCTCAGAACTGGACGCTGACGGTGCCGGTGACGGTGCGGGCCTCGCCGTAGCCGTTGGCGCTGGCCTGATAGTCGATGTCGGTGATGTTCTGGGCGGAGAGGTTGAAGCCGACCTTCCTGCCCTTGATCTTGGTCTCGTAGCCGATGCGGCCGTCGTAGCGGGTGTAGCCGGGCAGCTGGAGGCCGGGGAGGTCGGCGAGCGTGTTGTTGCCGCGGCGGTTGGCCTTGTAGATGATGCCGAGGCTGGTCTTGAGACCCTTGGTCCAGCCGTCGCGGAAGGAGTAGTTGATCCACACGGTGCTCTGGTGGCGCGGGACGTTGCTGGAGCGCCAGCCGATGCGCTCGGCGCGCGTGTCCTGCGTGATCTTGGCGTCGATGTAGGCGTAGCTGCCGACGATCTGGATATTCTTGGACAGGCGGCCGTTGAGGTTGAACTCGACGCCGCGCGCCTGGCTCTCGGCGTCGGCGATGAAGTAGCCGGGGAAGTCAGGATCGGGCGTCGGGGCATTGGCGCGGGTGATGTCGAAGGCGACGAGGCTGCCGGAGAGGACGCCTTCCTTGATGTCGAACTTGAGGCCGAGGTCCCAGCCCTCGCCGCTGATGGGATCGAGGAGATTGCCGAGGTAATCGTAGCTGGTGTTGGCGCCGATCGACTGGGGCACGAAGGACTCGCTGTAGCTGACGAACGCGCTGATGCGGTCGACGAGACGGATGGACAGACCGTAGCTCTGCGCGGTGGCGCTGTTCTTGGCCGACTGCGAGCGGGCGGTGGGATCGGCGATCTCGAGGCGCTCGCGGGTGCCGTCGACGGAGCCGAAGCGGAAGCCCTGGAGGAAGAACGCGCGGCCGTTCCAGAAGCCGAAGGTGTTGCTCACGGAGACGCCCTGGTCGCTGTCCTTGGTGCGGCGCAGCTCGTTGACGGCGTAGCTGGAGAAGTTGCCGAGGCTGTAGTCGGCGGGCGCGGCGTTGTCGATGTCGAGGCCGGGCAGCGTGGCCTGGAAGATGTCGTTGCGCGCGTGGCTGTAGGAGTAATCGTAACCGACGATGGCGCTGTGATTGATGCCGGCGTAGTCGAACTTGCCGAGGAGGTAGATCTGCGGGGTGACGACCCACGAGACGGCGTTGGGCTCGTAGGTGGCGACGCGCGCGGCGGTGCGGCGGCCGGTCACGGTGCTGGTGCTGATGCGGGTCGAGCCGCCGACGAGCAGGCGCTTGAGGTCCTGCACGCGGTAATAGACGCCGGCGTGGAGCGAGATGGTGTCGCTGAAGGTGTGGACGTAGTCGAGGTTGGTCTGGATCTGGATGTTGTCCGAGTAAGCATCCGGTCCCTGGCGGTTGAAGGTGCGGCTGACGTTGGGCTCGAGACCGCTGATGGTGGAGTTGGTGACGGAGCTGTTCAGGTAGGGAATGCCGGCGGCGGGCTCGGTGAACATCTGCAGGTATTGGAAATCGAAGGAGAACGCGCCCTTCGCCGAGACCTTGTAGTCGGCGGCCAGGCCGAAGACGGTCTTCTCGTGGCCGGCGAAGTCCTGCATGTGGCCGAAGTTCTCGTGGGCGAGGGCGACGCGGACGGCGGCCTTCTTGCCGTCGCCGATGGGCGTGTTGTAGACGGCCTCGCTGCGGAAGCGGTCGTAGGTGCCGTAGCGGGCCTTGAGGATGACGAGCTCCTTCTTGGTCGGGCGCTTCGTGATAATGTTGATGGTGCCGCCCGGCTCGATGGGACCGGAGAAGACGGAGGACGGGCCGCGGATCACCTCGATGCGCTGCACCATGATCGGGTCGGTGCGGCCGAAGGAGCGGTAGCCGTTGCGGTAGGTCGTCGTCTGCGCGCTGATGCCGCGGAGGACGAAGTTGTTGCCCGTGACGTCGTCGGTGCCGGAGGCGCCGTTGGACTCGACGCCGCCGGTGAAGCGCAGGGCGTCATACATGTCGAGCGCGCCGATGTCGGCGATGAACTCCTCGGTGATGACGTCGACGGCCTTGGGCAGGTCGATGAGGTCGGTCTTGAAGCGCGTGCCGGAGAGCGCGTTGCTGGCGCGGTAACCGTCCTCGGCCGCGGCCGTGACCTGGAATTCGGAGAGCGTCACGACCTCCTCGTCCTTGTCGAGGGGAGCGGGCGTGCTGTCCTGGGCGGACAGCGGCAGGCTGAGCGCGGCGAGCGCGGCCGCGAGGGACATCACACGGGTCGCGGGATGGAGCGAGGTTTTCATCGAGAGGTAGGGTTGGACGCTTTGGGTCCGCCTGGATTCGGGGCAGCGGAGTGAACCAAAATCTGGAAGGGCGCGGCGGGCAGCCCGGCGCCGTTGAACAACGGGGCCGGCGGGTGGTTGCGCCACGCATAGCGCACGGCAGCGGGCGCCACGCCGGCCGGTCCGGCGACGCGCAACAGGGCGCCGTCGAGGCGCGCCGTGGCGGGATGCGCCGTGCCGGCGGCATCGGTGACCTCGAAGGCCGCGGCAGACTCATCGCGCAGGGCGAGTCCGCTGGCGGCGGAGGAAAATTCGACGATCACCTCAGCGCCGTCGAGGCGCGCCGCGCGCGCGACGGGGCCGGTGAGATCCCCGAACTCGAGCGCATAAACGTGGCCCGCGGCGAGGCGCGCGAGGCGCTGGCCGACGGCGGTCTTATCGGGCGGATGGCCGTTGTCGGGCACGCCGACGTCGATCGTCGCGGCCATGCCGGTGCGCGGCAGCGCGAGCGCGGCGGCCTGCGCGGCGCGGAGCTCGGCCCAGCGGAGGCCGGTCTTATCGTTCGGCACGTTGTAATTCGGCAGCTGCACGAAGAAGAACCACGCCGGCTCCGGCGCGGACCAGACGGCGCGCCAGCCTTCGATCATCGCCGGGAAATACTCCGCATACTCGGCGGCGCGACCGGTGTTGCCCTCGGCCTGATACCAGAGCACGCCGCGGAACGGGAACGGCACGAGCGGCGCGATCATGGCGTTGAAGAGGCCACCGGGCTGGCGGCGGGTGCCGCGACCCTCGGGCGGCTTGGGCCAGTCGTTGCCGGGTTTCTCGCCGCGCGCCTTCATGGCCGCGGCCTTCTCCTTCCACGCGGTGCGCTCGGCTTCGTAGGCGGCCTGCCGCGCGGGAAAATCCTCGAGCGCACGCTCCCAACGCGTGGCGATGGCGGGGAAACGCGCGAGCGCGCCGGCCGGCATCCAAGCCTCGACCGCAGTCGCGCCCCAGGTGCTGTTGACCACCCCGATCGGCACGCCGAGGCGCGACTGCAGGGCTGCGGCAAAATGATAGGCGACCGCGCTGAAGGACTTGGCGGTCGCGGGCGAAAGCGTCTGCCACTCGCCGGCGAGCGTCGTCGCGGGCGCTCCGGCCACCGCACGGGCGACCTTGAACTGCCGGATCTCCGGCACGGCGCCGCGCGCCTCGATGGCCGGCAGCGCCGGCGAGCGCTGGAGCGTCCACTCCATGTTCGACTGGCCGGAGCAGAGCCAGACCTCGCCGACGACGACATCGCGCACGACGCGCGTCTCGCGGCCGGCGGCGACCTGCAGCTCGGTGCCGCGCGCGGTGCCGGCGAGCGGCGCGAGCGTCACGCGCCAGCTGCCGTCGTCCGCCGCGCGCGCGGTCTGCGTCTGGCCCGCGAAACTCACGCGGACCTCGGCGCCGGGTTGGGCGCGGCCCCAGACGGGGTGCGCCACGTCGCGTTGCAACACGGCCCCGTCCGCGAACAAGGGGGCGAGCTCCAGCGCCGGCGCGGCCGCGAGGCCGGTGGCGAGGAGCAGGCTCCCGAGCAGGACTAAGCCGCGAAAAATCATTTCGTCGTGCTGGCGAGACGGGAAATCAACGAGCCGACCTGGCCGCCCGCGCAGGCCTTGCCCGCGACGGCGTTGGTCTCCCAATACTCGGTCTTGGTGATGACGCGGCGGCGGACGAGGTGTTTGAGCGCGCCGTCGAGGTCACCGGCCTTGCCGCCCTGACGCTTTGCGCCGGCGATGATGAGCGCGCCGACCTTCTCGCCGGCGCAGGTCTGGTTGCGCTTCGCGTTGGCCAGCCAGTAGGAGGCATCGGTGACGACGCCGGCCTTCTCGAGCTTGGCGACGGCGGCGGCGAGTTGCTCGTCGGTGACGGCCGCCGAGGCGGGGATCGCCGCGGCCAGCAGCGCGAACGCGAAGAGGGCGGAGAAAAGGCGGGCGAGGGAGGTCGGACGGATCATGGGACGACGGATCGGGGTTGCGGTTGACGGAAGGGATCAGCGGATGTCCTGCGCGAGGCGCGAGAGCAGCGAGGCGACCTGACCGCCGGAGCACTGGCGACCGGGCTTGGCTCGGCTCTCCCAATAATCGGTGCGCGTGATCACGCGGCGCTTCACGAGGATGGCGAGGGCGGACTCGAGATCGGCGGCGGGTTCGTAACGCGCCGCGGCGGCGATGATCATGGCGCCGACGCGTTCACCGTCGCACTGGGCCTTCGGGCGGGCGTTGATATACCAGTAAGCCTTCTCCTGGAGGACGCCGGCCTTCTCGAGTTTCACGAGCACGGCGGCGAGCTTCGGATCGTTGGGCACGCTGGGCGCGGCGGGCTTGGCGGCGGGTTTCGCCGCGGACTTGACCGGAGCCGGCGGAGCGGGTTTCGGGTGGACGGGCGGCGTGGCCGCGGTCGTCGCGGCGGGCGCGGTGGCGGGCTTGGCCTCGTCGGTCTTCTTCGCGTTTTTGTCGTAGAGCACCTGGCCGTCGGCCTCGAGGCGGGTGCGGAGCGTCGCGTAAGGCAGGTCGTGCAGGGCGACGCGTTGCTCGAGGGAGAGCGCGGCGGCGGTCGCGGCGGATTGCGCGAGCATCATGAAGACGGGCTCCATGCGGGCCGAGCCGTAGGCGGCGTGGCTGGCGGAGAGACACACGGGCACGAGGAGATTGGAGACTTCCTGGCGCTTCGGGAGCAGCGCGCGGTAGCTGATCGGATACGGGCGCACGCTCTCGAAGAACGCGCCCTCGATGCGGAGCTGCTGGTTCTCGTCGACGAAGAGGCTGACGAGGTGCGAGTCGAGCGCGTAGGAGCCCATCGCGACGACGTCCTCAATCGGCACCTGATTGCGGCAGACGTGCTCGGTGATCGTGAACTCGCCGATGAGGCGGCGCGCCTCGCGCACGTAGAGCTGCGTGGGCCAGTTGTGGTTGTCCTTGAACTCGTCCTTGGCGAGGCCCCAGCGGCGGACCTCGGTCTGCAGGGCCTGCGGCACGCGCGGGTCGGTGGCGAGGAACCAGAAGAGGCCGCGGATGTAGTTCTCGTGCTCGAGGCGGATCTCCTCGCGTTGCGCGTAGGAGGCCTCGGCCCAGTCCCAGCTGCGGCCGACGTAGTCGGTGGAGAAGAGGTTGCGGTTGTTCGAATCGGTCTTGCGATTCGGCATCGGCGTGAGCGTGAAGAGGCCGCTGTTGTTCTTGTTGCCGGGGAGCATGCCGGGCTTCGAGCCGAGCACATGGCGCAGCACGAGCTCGTAGTTGATCGGGTCGTAGCCGGCGGGCTGGGTGAACGGGACCTGGTTCTCCGGCACGTCGGTGAGGCAGACGCGGAAGTTGTAGGCCTGGGTGCGGCCGTCGCCTTCGCCCTCGGGTCCGGGCGCGGCGGGCAGGATGCGCGGGAGGAGGCCGCTCTCGGGCTTGCCGGGGACGATGAAGGGGCTGACGTGCGCGGTGCGGCGCGCGGGCAGATAGACGATGCCGTTGAGCTTCTCTTTGTAGCGCGAGTTCGGCTCGCGGCCGACGATGTAGGAGGCGCCCGCGGCGGCCATGAGGTCGCCCTCGTAAGTGGTGTCGATGAAGACGCGCCCGGCGAACGTGCGGCCGTCGACGGTGCGGATCGCGCGGATCTGGCCGCCTTCCTTGGTGACGCCGCCGGCGGAGCGATCGAGCGGGCTTTCCAGCAGCACGCGGACGCCGGCCTCCTGAAGCATCTGCTGCAGGTGCCGGGTGGCGACGTGCGGCTCGAAGAACCAGTGCAGCTTCAGGCGCTCGGAGATGGCGAGCTCGTGCTTCGGCACGTATTCGGCCCGTGTCTCATGGCGCCAGACCTCGGGTTGCTGGTAGTAGTTATAGATGCGGCCGTAGAATTCGCGCGCGATGCCGCCGACGGTGACGGGCGCGCCCGTGTCGGTGGCGCCGAGGCCGCCGGTGGTCATGCCACCGAGGTAACGCCCCGGCTCGAGCAACACCACGGAGCGGCCCATGCGCGCGGCCTGGATCGCCGCGACGGCGCCGGCGGCCGTGCCACCGTAGACGACGACATCCGCCTCCGTGACGGCCGGCGCCGGTTGCGCGGCGGCGGTGCTGACGAGGGCGAGGAAACCGCACAGGGCGGCGCGAAGGGAACGGCTCCGGACAGGGATCATTGGGTGGGGATGCAGCAGGCGCGACACGAGTGGCGCCGGGGTCAAAAAGCTGCGGGCGGGCGTGCCGCATGGCGAGTCCGGCGAGTTGGCGTATATCCGCAATGAGTTTGGGAAATTCATCGTATGCACTTCGCGCGGAACGCGAACGTCAGCGATCGGGCGCGCCTCCGCGCGGCGGGCCTTCCCGAGGGAAATCCGCCCCGCGCCACGCGCGGCCCGCGGCCGCTCGCCCACCCTGCCCCGCCGCTTCCGCCTCGCCCCGGTGCCGGCCGCAGCGGAGAGTTTACCCAACTTTTGGGAGAAATTCATCAACTGCCCCGGATTGCCGCTCTTTCGCGGAGCCGTTGATGTCAGAACGCTACCCAAGGCGAAGCCACCCCCGCCCGTAACCCACCGCCCCCTTCATGAAACGTCTGTGTCTCTCCCTCCTGACGGCCGCGCTTTTCGCGGCTGCCTCCAGCTCCGCGCAGGAAACTGTCGCCCGCTACACGTTCCCGGCCGCGGGTGACTACACCAACTCGGCGACGTCCGCCTACGCGACGGCCGCCTCGGTGGTCAACTCCGCCGGCGGCACCATCACGAGCACCGGCCTCCACTACTTCCGCAACAACAGCAACAATGCGATCCCGGAGTCGCTCGAGGTCGCCCTCGCCAACAACACCTACATCGCCTTCACCGTCACGCCCGGCGGCAACTGGCCGCTCAGCTACCAGTCGCTGAATTTCGACTTCGGCATGACCAACGCCACCAGCAGCGTCGATCCCTACACTGGCAACTGGGCGATCTTCAGCAGCGCCACCGGCTTCACCACGCCCGCCGACCTCATCGCCACCGGCAGCGGCAATCAGGCCAAGAGCACCGGCTCCGGCGCCACCTGGATCGTCCCCGCCCCCGCCATCGACCTCAGTTCCGTCGAGGTGCTGCAGAACGCCGAAGGCCCCGTCGAGTTCCGCCTCTACATGTGGGACAACGCCACCGCCTCCACCTCGAACCTCATCCTCCGTTTCGACAACATCGTCCTCAACGTCGCCAACGCCCCCGTCGCCATCACGACGCAACCCGCCACGCAGACCGTGATGGAGTCCAACAACGTCACGCTCACCGTCGCGGCCACCGGCTCCGCCCCCTTCACCTACGTCTGGAAGAAAGGCGACACCGTCCTCGCCGACGGCGGCAACATCAGCGGCGCGACCACCGCTTCGCTCACCCTCACCGGCGTCGCCCTCGCCGACGCAGGCAGCTACACCGTCACCGTCTCCAATCTCACCAACTCCGTCGTCTCCGACGCCGCCACGCTCACCGTCACGCCGCTCCCCAGCAGCCTGCCCGCCGCACCCGTTGCCACCGCCGCCCTGCTCGTCTCCGACATCGGCTTCCTCGCCAACTGGAACAGCGTGACCGACGCCCTCACCTACCTGCTCGACGTCTCCACCGACTCGAACTTCGGCACCTTCCTCCCCGGCTACCAGGCCCGCGACGTCGGCAACCGCCTCGACTACGCCGTCGCCGACCTCACCCCGAGCACCACGTATTACTACCGCGTCCGCTCCCAGAACAACGTCGGCACCAGCGCGACGTCCTCGAACACTATCACCGTCGCCACCACCGCGCCGAACCTCCCGCCGACCATCACCGCCATCGCCAACCAGGCCATCGCCGTGAACCGCAACACCGGCGCCCTCGCCTTCACCGTCGGCGACTCCACCACGCCCGCCGCCGACCTCGTCGTCACCGCCGCGTCGGCGAACACCGCGCTCGTTCCCGAGACCGCCGAAGCCCTCGCCCTCGGCGGCAGCGGCGCCAGCCGCACCCTCACCGTCACACCCGCCGCCGGCCAGACCGGCACGGCCCTGATCTCCCTCACCGTCAGCGACGGCCTCCGCACCACCGCCACCTCGTTCACGCTCACCGTGAATCCCGGCAACCCCTGGCCCGAGATCACCAGCGTCAACAGCACGACCTTCACCATCGGCCTCGCCAACCGCTTCCAGGTCACCGCCACCGGCACGCCCGCGCCGACCTTCACCGCCACCGGCCTTCCCGCTTGGGCGACGTTGAACAGCACCACCGGCCTCCTCAGCGGCACGCCCCCCACCGGCACCGCCGCCGCCACGCTGACGCTCACCATCACCGCCACCAACGGCAACGCCCCGACCGCCACGCAGACCTTCTCCCTCGCGGTGCAGGCCATCCCCGCGATCCCCGCACCGATGACGGTCAGCACCCTCGCCGGCACCGCCGGCTCCTCAGGTAGCACCGACGCCACCGGCGCCGCCGCGCGCTTCAACTTCCCGCTCGGCCTCGCCGTCGACGCCGCCGGCAACGCCTACCTCGCCGACGAATCCAACCACGTCATCCGCAAAGTCACCGCCGCGGGCGTCGTCACCACCGTCGCCGGCACCGCCGGCTCCTCCGGCACGGCCGACGGCACCGGCGCCGCCGCGCGCTTCAACTCGCCCTCCGCCGTCGCCCTCGACGCCGCCGGCAACCTCTACGTGGCCGACACGCTCAACCACGCCATCCGCAAGATCACCGCCGCGGGCGAGGTGACCACCGTCGCCGGCACCCTCGGCCTGCCCGGCAGCGCCAACGGCACCGGCATCGCCGCGAGCTTCAACGCCCCGCAGGCCCTCGCACTCAATCCCGCCGGCACCAACCTCTACATCGCCGACACCGGCAACCACACCGTCCGCCGCCTCGTCGTCGCCACCGGCGTCGTCACCACGCTCGCCGGCACCGCCGGTGCGCCCGGCAGCGTCGACGGCGCCGGCGCCGCCGCCCGCTTCAACTCGCCCACCGGCATCGCGGCCGACTCCGCCAACCGCGTCTACGTCGCCGACGCCGAGAACAACGCCATCCGCGTCGTCTCCGCCGCCGGCACCGTCACCACGCTCGCCGGCCTCCCCGGCACCACCGGCGCCGCCGACGGCACCGGCACCGCCGCCCGCTTCAACGAGCCCGCCTCCCTCGCCATCGACGCCGCCGGCACCAACCTCTACGTGCTCGATTCGGACAACCACACCGTCCGCCGCATCGTCATCTCCACTGGCGCCGTCAGCACCATGGCCGGTCTCGCCGGCACGCCCGGCAGCGCCAACGGCGACGGTTCCGCCGCCCGCTTCAACTTCCCCGCCGGCATCGCCGTCAGCGCCGCGGGCAGCGCCTACATCGCCGACACCGCCAATCACACCATCCGCCTCGGCCTGCTCCCGCTCGCGCCCACGATCCAGACCCAGCCCCAGGCCGTCTCCGTCCCGATGGGCAACAGCGCCCAGCTCTCCGTCGTCGCCAGCGGCCGGCCCGCGCCGACCTACCAGTGGCGCCTGAACGGCATCGACATCCCCGGCGCCACCAGCGCCACCTACAGCATCGCCGCGGTGCGCGCCGACCAGGCCGGCACCTACAACGTCGTCGTCTCGAACGTCCTCGGCAACGCCGTCAGCACCGGTGCCACCCTCACCGTCACCGGCCCCAACCAGCCGGCCACGGAAGGCAGCACTCATGGCGGCGGTGGCGCCCCGAGCCTCTGGTTCTTCGCCCTGCTCGCCGGTGCCGCCGGCGCGCGCTGGATCGCCCGCCGCTCCGCCCGCCGCTGAGGTCCGGCCAGTTCCCTGCTTCCCCGGCGCCGCTGCACTCCCGTGCGCGGCGCTGTTTTTTCCAAGTAATCCCCGTTTTTCGCGCACCGGCCCGCCTTGAGCGGACCGCGTGCGCGGCTTTCGCTTTCCCGCCTTGCTGAAACTCCCCACCCCGCTCGCGCTTCTCGCCGCCCTCGGCCTCGCCGCCGGCGCCGTCTCCCACGCCGCGCAGTCCGACGGCCGCTGGCTCGCCGGCTTCTTCGGCGCCACCCACAGCGGCGGCAAATACTCGCTGCCCACGCGCGCCGAGCCGCTCGATTACCTCAACGAAGGCGCCGACCGCATCGAGGAGATGGGCGCCGGTGTCCTCAAGCTCTGGCTCAACGACCAGCCGTCGCGCAATTACCCGCATTTCTCCAGCGCTCCGGAAACCCGCTGGCCCGCCGTCGGCTCCGGCACGCCCTACACCAGCATGGCCAAGCTGGCGGCGCATCCGTTCTACCGCGCCGCGATTTCCCGCCCGGCCTTCACCACCGTCAGCCTCGTCGTCACCGAGTTCGCCCGCGTCACGTGGCGCGACGGGCTCTCCGCCACCGAGGCCGCCGCCGTCACCGCCGAGATGCGCGAGCTGACCGAATACCTCCTCACCACCTACGCCGCCGACGGCAAGACCTTCATCCTCCAGAACTGGGAAGGCGACAACCTCCTCAACCTCGACCAGTTCCCCGACACCTCCACCTGGCGCGGCATGGCCGACGGCATGATCGCCTATTTCAAGGCCCGCCAACTCGGCGTCGAACAGGGCCGCGCCGCCGTCGGCGCCGCCTCCACCTCGCAGGTCTGGCACGCGCTCGAGATCAACTACAACTGGGCCGCCGCCCGCTCCGACACCATCTCCATCCCCGAGGAGTGGACGCTCCTCAACTGCGTCGTGCGCGACGGCTACGCGACGCAGGGCCTGCAATGCGATCTCTACTCGTGGTCGCAATGGTCCGCCAAATCCCCCGGCGACGAGCCGCGCGTCATCCGCGGCATCGACTACATGCGTGCCCGCATTCCCACCGGCGGACCCTTCGGCGACCGCGCGATGTTCCTCGGCGAGTTCGGCGCCATCGAACGCTCCTACTACGACGAAGGCGCCACGGTCCACTCCGCCAGCTCCGACGCCATCCACGCCGACGTCAGCCTCAACCAGTTCTCCTTCGCCTGGCGCTGTGGCCTGCAACGCGCCATCTACTGGCAGATCTACGACAACGGCATGCGCGACGGCCTGACCTTCGACTACACCAACCCCGTCTCCAAGACCGAGCAGGAAGTCAGCACCACCTGGCTCATTCGCGCCCCCGGCCCGCCGACCTATCCGGAATTCAGTTACACCACCGCGCACCACCGCTTCGCCAGCCTGATGGATTGCTGGTTGATGGAGGACGACCTCACCGACTTCAGCCTCGTGCACACGCAGGCCGGCTGGACCGTCAGCACCACGCCGCAATCCTGGGCGCCCGGCACCGCCGCCCGCCTCTCCCGCGCCACCGAAGGACCCGCCGAACTCGTTTATCGCACCGAGGGCGACCTCGTCGATTTTCACGTCACTGCCTATCTCTATGCCGGCATCGTCAGCTCCGGCCGCGTGCGCGGCTACACCTCCGCCGACGGCGTCACATGGAGCGAGCCCTTCGCGTTCAAGGTGCTCAACAGCGTCGCGGTCGACTCCGCCACGCCCGACTGGGTGCGGCAATTCCTCGGTCCCGTCGCCGCCGTGCCCGCCGGCACGCGTTACCTGAAGATCGAGATGCACGACACCGGCGCCATCTGGCGCACACAGCTCGGCGCCGTGAAAATCATCTCGCGCGGCCTGCCGCCCGCCATCGCGACCGCGCCTGCCCCGCAACTCGCGCGCACCGGCGCGAGCGTCACCCTCACCGCGTCCGCCACCGGCCGCGGGCCGCTGCGCTACCGCTGGTATCGCGGCGACACCTTCGTCCGCGAGACGCGCACGCCCGCGCTCACGCTCGATGCCGTCACCGCCGCCGACGCCGGCGCCTACCGCGTCGAGGTCGGCAACTCTGCCGGCTTCACCGCCTCCGATCCCGCCCGCATTCTCGTCGGCGCCTCGCACTTCGCCGCCTGGCAATCCGGCGAGTTCGACGCCGCGCAACTCGCCCAGCCCGCCGTCTCCGGCCCCGCCGCCGATCCGAACGGCGACGGCCTGCCCAACCTCCTCGCCTTCGCGCTCGCCCGCCCCGCGCTGGCCGGCACCGGGCCCGCGCCCGTCGAGACCGCGAGCGTCGCCGACAGCGGCGCCACTTACCTCAGCCTCACGTTCACGCGCCGCGCCGAACTCGACGATGTCGCGCTCGTGACGGAATTCGCCGACAGCCCCGCCGGGCCGTGGACCGCCGGCGGCGTCACGCTCGCCAGCGTCGCCGACGGCGACCGCCTGCGCGTCACCGTGCGCGACACCGTCCCGCTCGAGACCCAACCCCGCCGCTTCGCCCGCCTCCGCGCGACGCGTTGAGCGCCACGCAGCCCGCAGCGGCAAAAAAACCGAACTTATCGCCGCGTTCCGCCAAGGCTGCCGCTTTGCCCGTCCCCGCGCCCGACCCATGCTGATTTTCCCCGCCATGTTCGCCCGCCCGCTCTGCCTGCTGCTCTCGCTCCTCTCCGCCATCACCGCCACGGCCGCGGTCGGGCTGCCGGATATCTTCGCCCCGCACATGGTCTTCCAGCGCGGGCAGCCGCTGCGCGTCTGGGGCACCGCCACCGCGGGCGAGAGCGTCACCGTGCAACTGCTCACGACCACCCAGGCCCTGCAGGTCGCCGGCTCGACCGTGGCGGGCACGGACGGCAAGTGGAGCGTCACGCTCCCCGCGCAACCCGCCAGCACCGTCGGCTCGCCGCTCAGCCTGCGCGTCGCGGGCACCAACGAACTCGTCCTCACGCCGGTGCAGATCGGCGAGGTCTGGCTCTGCTCCGGCCAGTCGAACATGAATTTCCTCATGCGCCCGTATTCGCCCTTCAGCGAAGGCGTGCTCGATTGGGAGAACGAGGTCGCCGCCGCCACCGACGCGGGCCTGGCCGTGTTCACCGTCACCCCGGAATCCAACGACGTCCCGCTCTCCGCCATCCACGGCGCCTGGCGGCCCACGACGCCCACCTACGCCGCGTTCACCTCCGCCGTGCCGTATTATTTCGGCCGGGCCCTGCGCCGCGAACTCGGCGTCCCCGTCGGCATCATCGTGTCCGCCCTCGGCGGCACCGCGATCAAGTCCTGGACGGATTACGCCACGCTCCAAGGCATCCCCGCCGCCGCCAGCTTCCTCTCGCTCCACGCCACGCGCCGCACGCAATACGCCGCCGCCATCTCCACCTACAAGAACACCGCCGTCGCGCCCTACCGCGAGCTGGCCCTGCAGAAGCTCTGGACGCCCACCTACGCCACCGCGATCCCCGACCCCGAAGGCTACCCGACCTGGCGCTATCAACCCGCCGGCCTCTACAACGCCATGATCGCCCCGCTCGCCGATTTCCCCGTGCGCGGCTTCGTGTGGTATCAGGGCGAAGGCGACTCCACCGACCACGCCAACTACGCCCACTACCTCAGCGCGATGATCGCCGGCTGGCGCGCCAGCCGCGGCGACCCCACGCTCCCCTTCCTCCTCGTCCAGCTCGCCAACTACGATCACGTCAAGGTCTCCGGCAACCCCGCCCTGCACGACAACTGGGCCTACCTCCGCGAACAGCAGCAGCGCGTCGTCGACACCGTGCCCGCCACCGGCCTCGCCGTCGCCGCCGACGTCGGCGACACCAACACCATCCACCCGCGCGACAAGCGCACCGTCAGCGAGCGCCTCGCCCTCGTCGCCCGCCGCCTCGCCTACGGCGAGAGCGCGCTCGTCGCCTCCGGTCCGCGCTTCGACCGCCTCGAAGTCGACGGCCCCGCCCTCACCGTGTATTTCCGCGACCTCGGCGGCGGCCTCGTGCTCGACTTCAACCGCGCCACCGGCGGCGGCCCCAGCTTCCAACTCGCCGGCCCCGACGACGTCTTCCACGACGCGACCCCCGTGCTCTCCGGCGACCACGTCACGCTCACTGCCCCGCAGGTCACCGCCCCGCGCAAGGTCCGCTACGGTTTCCACAACGACCCCAAGCTCATTCTCTACAACGCCGAGGGCCTGCCCGCCGCGCCGTTCCGCGCCGGCCTGCCCACCCGCCCGCTCGCCGCCGTGCCCTTCGCCGGCGACACCACTGCCACGACCGACGCCGACATCCGCACCGCCACCGTCACGCGCGGCGCCGCGCTCACCGGCGCGACCTTCCCCACCACCACCGGCCTGCCGCCGCCCGCACTCTCGCTCGCCACGCACCTCACGCCCGCCACCGCCGCCGAGGCCGTCGCCGCCGGCAGCTACGTCGAGTTCTCCGTCGAGCCCGTCCACGCCCACCGCCTCCTCCTCGCCGGCGCCTCCTTCCAATTCGACGTCGCCCGCAGCACCGCCGGTGCCGTCTTCGGCTACTTTGTCCGCTGGAACCTCGACAACTTCGCCACCGACCTCGCCGCCGCCATCATCGAGGCCGAAGCCGGCGTCTTCACCCACGTCGAAGTCTCGCTCGACCGCGCCGAGCCTGCCCTCGACGCCCCGCTCGCCCTCCGCGTCTATCTTTGGGACGAGATCCACAACAGCGCCCGCTACGCCTACCTCGACAACCTAACGCTCCACGCCACCACCCGCTACGAGCCCGGCCTCACGATCGCGGCCCTCGCCACTCCCGGCACGATGCGGCTCGAGTGGGCCGGCGTGCCCGGCCGCCGTTACCGCCTCCACAAATCCACCACACTCGACGGCGACTTCCCCGTGTGGGCCTCCGACCTGCTCTGCTCCGCCAGCGGCCGGCTCACGCACGACTTCGCCTTCGTCGGCCCCCGCGAGTTCTACACCGTCAGCGAGCAACTCCAGTGAGCCCGCGCCCAGCTCCACCTTCCCTTCGCCTTTGAACCTCTTCGTTTTCGCCCGAGACATTTTCCGCCCATGAGCCGGCTGCACTACCATTTCCCTCCGACCCAGATCGAGCCCCGCACCATCGTCGCGGACTTCTGCCTCTACGGCGCCAGCCCCGCGGCCATCACCGCCGCGCTCGAGGCGCGCCGCCGCGGCTACCGCGTCGCGCTCGTCGTCAACAGCGCCTGGCTCGGCGGCCTCACCGCCGGCGGCCTCAGCAACACCGACATCGGCAACAAGCAGTCGATCGGCGGCCTCGCCCGCGCCTTCTACCGCGAGCTCGGCCGCCGCTACGGCGTCGAGGAGGAGTGGCGCTTCGAGCCGCACATGGCCGCCCGCGTCCTCCACGACTGGCTGCGCGAGGCCGGTATCGAGCCGCTCCTGCGCGAGTATGTCACCGCCGTCGAGAAATCCGGCCCCACCCTCACCGCCCTCCGCTGCGAGAGCGGCCTGCGCGTCGAGGCCCGCATCTTTGTCGACGCTTCCTACGAAGGCGACGTGCTCGCCCTCGCCGGCGTCAGTCACACCGTCGGCCGCGAGGGCAACGCCGTGCACGGCGAATTGCTCAACGGCGTCCAGCTGCGCGAGACGCACCAGTTCGAGGCCCCCGTCTCACCCTACATTCGCGAAGGCGATCCCGCCAGCGGCCTGCTCCCCGGCATCAGCGCCGCCCCGCTCGCCCCCGCCGGCTCCGGCGACCGCCTCGTGCAGGCCTACAACTTCCGCATGTGCCTCACCCAGGCCGCGGACCGCCTGCCCTTCCCCCGCCCCGAAGGTTACGACCCGCGCGACTACGAGCTCTTCGCCCGCTACCTCCGCACCGGCTGGCGCGACCTCTTCCACAAGTTCGACCGCATCCGCGGCCGGAAGACCGACACCAACAACCACGGCGCCGTCTCCACCGACTTCATCGGCGGCAACCACGATTTCCCCACCGCCTCCTGGACGCGGCGCGAGGAGATCTTCCAGGCCCACGTCCGCTGGCAACAGGGCCTCATGTGGTTCCTCAGCCACGATCCGCGTTGCCCCGCCTGGGTCCGCCAGCGCATGGGCGAGTGGGGTCTCCCCGCCGACGAGTTCACCGACACCGGCGGCTGGGCGCACCAGCTCTACATCCGCGAGGCGCGCCGCATGATCTCCGACTACGTCGTCACCGAGCTCGATTGCCGCGGCTACCGGGCGGCCAGCGACGCCGTCGGCCTCGGCTCCTACGCGATGGATTCGCACAACTGCCAGCGCGTCGTCGTCGACGGCTGCGTGCGCAACGAGGGAGACGTGCAGGTCTACGGCTTCAATCCCTACCCGATCCCCTACCGCTCCATCGTGCCCAAGCGCGGCGAGGCCGCCAATCTCCTCGTGCCCGTCTGCGTCTCCGCCTCGCACATCGCCTACGGCTCCGTGCGCATGGAGCCGGTCTTCATGATCCTCGGCCAGTCTGCCGCCATCGCCGGCCACCTCGCGCTCTTGGAGAAGTGCAGCGTGCAGGACGTGCCCTACGCCAAGCTGCGCCCGCTCCTCGCCGAGGAAGGCCAGGCCTTGAAATGGGAAACGCCCAATCCCGACTCGCCCATCGTCTACGAGCCCGAGGCCCCGCCCCCCGCCGACGTCCCCGCCACGCCCTCCGCCCGCGGTTGAGCCCCGGCCGCGGGTGTCCGCCTCCAACGGTAGTGTCCGTCAAGTTTCGCACATTTGAATTGGGTTGGCAGGGGCGGAGGAAGGTTTGGGCAGGAAAGGTAACTTTGGGAGGGGTCTGAGGGGAGGGGCGGAGCTCCTCCCCTAAACCGGATTGAGTTCAGGCGGTCTGCGTGGCGGTGGTCGTGACGGCGAGATCGCGGAGGCGCCCCATGTCCATGTAGCGTTTGGCGCCCCAGCTCTTGCCAGCGATGTGCCGGAGCCGGGCGCTGACGAGAAGCAGGGCCGAGTTGCCATCGGGGAAGGCGCCGACCACGCGGGTGCGGCGGCGGATCTCGCGCATGATGCGTTCCAGCGGGTTGTTCGTGCGCAGCGAGCGCTGGTGCTCGCTGGGGAAGGCGTAATAGCTGAACGTCTCCTCGATGTGATCCTGCACGAGAGCGGCGGCGGCGGGCAGCTTCAGCTCGTGGAGCTTGGCGACGACCTGGAGCACCTTCGCCCGGGCCGCGGCGCGGTCCTCGCTGGCGTGGATCGCCTTGAGCATGGCGGCGACGGGCCGGACCTTGGTCGAGGGCACCAGGCTCCACACATTGCGGTAGAAATGCACCGCGCAGCGCTGGTATGCGGCCTGCGGATAGAACTCGCCCAGGCTCTCGACCAGCCCGAGGCACTTGTCGCCGATGAAGAGCTTCACGCCCTGCAGCCCGCGCTCCTTGAGGTGGCGCAGGAAGCCCTGCCAGGAGGCCTTGTCCTCCTTCGTGCCCTCGGCGACGCCGAGCACCTCGCGGTAGCCGTCCTGGTTGACGCCAATGGCGACCAGCACGCTGACGTTGCGGACCTCGCCGCCCCAGGAGCGCTTCAGCCAGATGCCGTCGAGGAAGACGTAGGCATGCTCGCCGGCGATGGGCTGGTTGCGCCAAGCCTCGATCTGGCCGGCCACCTTTTGATTGAGCTCGCTGACGGTCGAGGGGCTCACGCGCGTGCCCCATAGCGCCTCGGTGATGTCCTCGACCCGGCGCATGGAGACCCCGGCGTAATACATCTCCAGCAAGGCCTCCTCCACGCTGGTCTCCCGGCGCCGATACCGCTCGATGATCGCGGTCTCGAAGGGGAGCGAGCGCAGCTTCGGCATCTGGAGGGTCACCTCCCCGGCCTGGGTGTGGAGCTGGCGCTCGTAATGGCCGGCGCGGGTGTCCACGCGCTCCGGGCTGTGCTCGTAGCGCTTGGCTCCGCAGAGCCGGTCGGCTTCCGCGTCGAGGAGCGCGTTGAGGGTGTCTTGCACGGTCGAACGGACCACTTCGCCAAGGTGCTTTTGCACCAAGGCCTGGTCGATCTGGATAACCTCGCCCAAGGGCTTGGTCGGCGCGCTCGCGGAGCTTCCCGCGCCCGTCGGAGTTACGGTGTCATGCGACATGTGGA
>JAMPXH010000205.1 GCA_023701285.1 Candidatus Didemnitutus sp. | reverse complement strand
GGCTGGAGAAAGCTGCGGTGGCGGGCGAGCTCACGTCTGGCGCGAGCACCGAACTGGCTGACTTGCGCGACCGCCATGCGCGCGGCGAACTGCAGAACTACATCACGCTGCTGCGTCCGCTGCCGTTCTATCTGGGGTTCACGCTGATCGTCGGGGTCTACATCGTGCTTGGCGGCATGTCGGCGGCGGCGGTGAACGAGGGCCTGCAGAGCTTGTTGATCATCGTATTCTCGGTGCTGCTGATTCCGGTCGGCCTCTCCGCGATCGGCGGCTGGGGCGAACTCGCGAAAAAGGTGCCTGGCCGGATGATGGACTTGTTTGCAGGGCCGGAAAATTCGCCCTGGTTCATCGCGTCGGTGCTCCTCGTGAGCATGGTGCAGATCCACGCGTTGAGTCACAACATGACGATCTTTGGCTCGGCGAAAACGGAGTTCGCGGCGCGGTTTGGCGTGTCGGGCAATTATCTGAAGCGGTTCATGATCATCCTGTGGGCGTTCACGGGCTTGATCGCGGTGGCGCTCTTCGGTGTCGGCGGTTTGTCCGACCCCGACATGGCGTGGGGCACCATGTCGAACCGCCTGCTCGGGCCCGGCCTCGTGGGCCTGATGCTCGCCGGCGTGCTCGCGGGCACGATGTCGACGCTCGCGGCCAAGGCGCTGGCCATCTCGTCCTTGTTCGTGCGCAATTTCTACCGGCATTTCCGCCCGCAGGCGAGCGATGCGCAGGCCTTGCGTGCGGCGCGGGGAACGGTCGTCGCCGTGCTCGCGCTGGGCGTGCTCGCCGCGCTGATGATGGACAATCTGCAGGCGATCGTCGTGCTCGTGCTCACGGTGAATGTGCCGTTCGGCGCGACGATTTTCCTCATCTTTTTCTGGCGCCGGCTCACGGCCACGGCCGTTTGGGTGGCGGTGCTGACGAGTGTCCTGGTGATCCTCGTCGTGCCGCTCATCGCCGATCACGTGCCCGCGGTGCGCGCGGCACCCTCTTTGGCGGTGTCGGGCGTCGATGCGGGCGGCCGGCCCGTGGCGGTGTATTGGAAACAACTCGTGCGCTCGAACCCGCGCGATCCAACCAGCGCGCTGGAGGGACGCGGACGCTTCAATTTCGAGTGCTGGTTGCTCGACCGCGTCGGACTCAACTCCCCTTCGCTCACGCCCAACCAGCGCGAGACGGCGCAGTTCTTCTTCGACGGGCTGTTCCCGTTCGTGCTGCTGATCGGTGCGAGTTATCTGACGCGGCGCACCGAGAAGGCCCGCACGGACTTGTTCTACGGCAAGATGAAGACGCCGGTCGCGGATTCGCCCGAGCGCGATGCCGAGGAGATGGCCCGCACCCGGCGCGAACCGACGCGCTTCGACGACACGAAACTTTTCCCGCGCACGGACTGGGAATTCGCGCGGTGGACGCGCGTGGACGCCGTGGGCTTCGTGGTGTGCTGCGCGATTTCGGGCGGCATCGTCGGGCTTTTTGTGCTGCTGCTCAAACTGGCCTCCGGATGATGACCCCCCCCTCCCGCCTGCGCGCCGGCATCATCGGCATCTCCGGCTACGGCCGCATCCACCTGGGGCTCGCCCGTGAAGTGGCGGCCGATCTCGAGCTTGCGGCGGCGGTCGTGATCAATCCCGAGGAGGAAGCCGAAAACGTGCGCCGCCTGCGCGCGAGCGGTTGTCAGATCTACGATTCCTACGAGGCGATGCTGGCCGCCGAGCACGGGCGCCTCGATCTGTGTTTCATTCCGACGGGTATCGCATGGCACACGCGCATGACGCTCGCGGCGGTGCGAGCGGGCATGAACGTATTGGTCGAGAAACCGCTCGCGGCGTCGGTGGGGGAAGTCCACGCGATCATCGGCGCGGCGGCGGCGGCCCGCCGCTTCGTCGCCGTCGGGTTTCAAGACATCTACGATCCGGTCGCGCAGGCGGTAAAGCAACGGCTGCTCGCCGGTGAAATTGGCCGCGTGCAGGCGGTGCGCCTGCTGGGCCTTTGGCCGCGGCCGCCGGGCTACTTCACGCGCAACGGCTGGGCCGGCAAACTTTTCGCCGATGGCGCGCCGGTGCTCGATTCACCGTTGAGCAATGCGTTCGCGCATTTCGTGAACCTCGGGCTGTTTTTCGCCGGGCGTTCGTTCGAGGCGGTCGCGAGCGCGCACGAGATCGAGGCGGCGTTGTGGCGGACGAATGCGATCGAGAGTTTCGACACGGGGGTCCTGCGCGCGGTGACGGCGGACGGCGTGCGGCTATGGTTCGGCGGCTCGCACGCGTGTGCCGTCACGCGCGAACCCGAAATTGTGATCGAGGGCGACGGAGGTCGCGTCATCTGGCGCCACGAGCAGGAGTGCGTGATCGAGCGCTCCGGCGCTCCGGTGGAGCGGCTGCCACTCTTCCCCACGGGCGCCAGCCGCCGGGCGATGATCAACGCGGTGTTGCACCGCTGCACAAACCCCGCGGCATTTGTCTGCACGGCCGAGATGTCGCTGCAGCACACGGCGTTGATCGAGCGCGTGCATCAGACCGGGCGAATTCATTTCGTGCCGGGTGCGTCGGCGGAACTCGCGACCGCCGCCGGACCGGTGCAGGTGTTGGCGGTGCCAGGGATCGATTCGGTCCTGCGGGCGGCATTTGCCACTGGCGATTTGCCCGGGGTTCCGGTCCGTTCAGCGCCATGATCCGCAAAGCCTTCCTGATGAGTGTGCATGCCGGCCACGAGGTCGAGTATGCCCGGCGCCACCAGCCGATCTGGGCCGAGTTGACGGCGGTGCTGAAGGCGCACGGCGTGCACCACTACTCGATCTTCCTCGACCCGGCGACGCAGCAACTCTTCGGCTACGTCGAGATCGAGGACGAGGCGCGTTGGGCCGCGATCGCCGCGACGCCGGAGTGCCAGCGTTGGTGGCGCTACATGGGCGATATTATGCCGAGCAATCCGGATCACAGCCCGGTGTCGCGACCGCTGCACGAGGTGTTTCACCTCGACTGAGGGGCCGGCCGGTCCCGCTGACTCCGTCAGTCTGACCGTGCGGCGTCCCGGCGCCGCGCGGCGAGAAGCGTTTT
>JAMPXH010000007.1 GCA_023701285.1 Candidatus Didemnitutus sp. | reverse complement strand
TGACAAGCGGTGAAAACGGCGAGGCACAGGCGCAAGGCAAACGCGATGACGACCGTGCGATGCGGATCACGCAACGGCCGCGGGACGGGGCACGGCACGTGACGGATCGCGCTACGTCGCAGGACGGATCGCGCTGCGTTCGCAGGGCGGGTCGCGGTGCGTTCGCGAGACGGGTCACGCAACGCGGGCGGGGTGGGTAACGCGAAGCGGGACGACGGGATTTTCGCGTTGGCGGCGGCGCGGCGCGTGCGATTGTGGGCGCACCATGCCGTCCCCACTCCCCGCGTTGCAGGCGCGCGCCGCCGAGCTGGATCGCACCGATGCGCTGGCGCGGTGGCGGGAGGAATTTTCCCTCCCACCCGGAACGATCTACCTCGACGGCAATTCCCTCGGCCTGCAGCCGCGGCGTGCGGAGGCCTGCGCCCGCCGCGTGCTGGACGAGTGGCGCACGCTCGGCATTGCCGGCTGGACGGAGGCTCAGCCGGCCTGGGTCGGGCTCGCAGAGCGGATCGCCGGGCAACTCGCCCCGCTGGTCGGCGCCGCGACGGACGAGGTCTGCGTCACCGGCTCCACCACGGGCAACCTGCACCAGTTGCTCGCGACGCTCTTCACGCCGACGCCCGGGCGAAACACCATCCTCGGCGACGAACTGAATTTTCCCAGCGACGCGCACGCGATCGCCAGCCACCTGCGCCTGCGCGGGCTCGATCCGGCGCAGCACTACCGCGAGGTGCGCAGCCGCGACGGCCGCACGCTGGACGAGGCGGACATCGTCGCGGCCTTCACGCCCGACGTGCAACTCGCCGTGCTGCCCGCCGTGCTCTACACGAGCGGTCAACTGCTCGACGTCGCCCGCCTGACCCACGAGGCGCACGCGCGCGGCATCGCGATCGGCTGGGATTGCTCGCACTCGATCGGCGCGGTGCCGCACACGCTCGCGGCGGCGGGCGCGGATTTCGCGTTCTGGTGTTCCTACAAATACCTCAACGCCGGTCCCGGCGCCGTCGGCGGCCTTTATCTGCACCGCCAGCACCACGGGCGCGCGCCGGGCCTCGCCGGCTGGTGGGGCGTGCGGACGGACCGGCGCTTCGCGATGTCGCACGCGCACGAGGCGGCGGCCGATGCGTCGGCGTTGCACATGGGCACGCCACACCTGCTCAGCCTCGCCCCGCTGCAGGGCTCGCTGGCACTTTTCGCCGCGGCCGGAGGCATCGCGCCGCTGCGCGCCAAGTCGCTCGCGCTCACGGCGTGGCTGCGAGAGTGCGTTGACACGCTCCTCGCCGGCACGGACATCACGATCGTCACGCCCCGCGAGGATCACCGTCGCGGCGGCCACCTCGCGCTGGCGCACCCGGAGGCGTGGCGGCTTTGCCAGGCGTTGAAGGCCGCCGGCGTCGTGCCCGACTTCCGGCCGCCCGACCTCATCCGCCTCGCCCCGGCGGCGTTCTACACCACCTTCTCCGATTGCGTGGAGGCCGTGCGGCGCCTGCGCGAGATCCTCGCCACGCGCGCGCACGAACGTTTCGCGACCGACTCCGCTTCCGTGACATGAAACTCATCGACCTCTCCCGTCCGCTGCACTCCGGCATGGTCGTGTGGCCCGGCGACACCGCCACGGACTTCGGCCTCGTGGCGACCAAGGCCGGCGGTTACTCCTGCAACGTCGGCCGCCTCACCGCGAGCATGCACGCCGGCACGCATGTCGACGCGCCGTTCCACTTCGACGACCGCGGCGCCAAGATCGACGCGGTCGCGCCGGAGCGCTACGTCGGACCGGCGCGCGTGATCGATGCCCGCGGCCACGCGCAGCTGACCCCCGCGCTGCTCGCCGGCTTCGACTGGCAGGCGGTCCCGCGCGTGCTCTTCCGCACCGACGCGTGGGCCGATCCCGCAACTTTCCCTGCCCAATGGCCGGCCTTCGCTCCCGAGCTGCCCGCCTGGCTCGGCGCGCATGGCATCGGGCTCGTCGGCATCGATTTTCCGTCGGTGGACGCGCCGACGAGCAAGGAATTGCCCACGCACCACGCCCTGCATGCCGCCGATGTGCTCATCCTTGAGAACCTCGACCTCAGCGCCGTCGCGCCGGGCGTTTACGAACTGATCGCGCTCCCGCTGAAGATCCGCGACGCGGACGGCTCGCCCGTGCGCGCGGTGTTGCGCGTGATTGACTGACCACCGCCGCACCACGCGCGCGGCGCCCAGACCGCACCGCGCGCTCAGCGCGCGCCGAAAAATTCCCAGCAAAGCACGGCCGCGGCGGCGGAGACGTTGAGCGACTCCACGGAATCGACGCCGGGGATCTTCACGAGCCGGTCGCACGCCGCGGCGACGCCGGGCGCGATGCCCTTCTCCTCGTTGCCGAGCACGATGGCCGGCGGACGCGGCAGGCCCTTGGTGGTGACGGCGCGCGGCGACAGCTGCGTGCCGCGCAGGCTGGTGCCGATGAGGAAGTGGCTGCGCTGCAGCTCGCGGCAGAAATCCGGCAGCGACGGCACGCGGTAGAAGTCGACGAACTCCATGCCGCCCTCCGCCACGCGATACGCGGCCTCGCTCGGCAACGCGACGCCGGGCGCGCCGGGCAACACGATGGCGCGCACGCCGAAATACGCGGCGGTGCGCACGAGCGCGCCGAGGTTGTTGGCGTTGCTCACGCGGTCGAGCAGCAGCAGCGGCGCGCGTTCCTGCGCCCAACGGGAGAGCACCTCGCGCGTCACCTTGCGCAGCGGCCGCGCGGCGATCACGGCCACGATGCCGCCGTGGTGCACGGTGCCGGCGACCTTTTCCAGTTCCTCCGGCGGCACCTGCCGGTAGACCTTCTTGTGCGTCGCCAGGTAACGGCACATCTCGCCCGCGCGCTTGCCGGTGGCGGGATCGAAGAAGAGCCGCAGCACGTCCTCCGGATGGCGCGCGAAGAGCGCGGACACGGCCTGCCAACCGCAGACATTGAGCTCCGAGGTCTTGGCCACTGGGGAGGGATTCGGCGAACGCACGCCGCAAGCCACCGCGCCCGGCCCGGGCAGGCAAGCCCAGACCGCGGCGCCTCCCGCCCCGCGCGCACGCCGCGCGAGCGCACCTACGCAGCTCCGCGTATGGTCTGGATAGGGAAATTCCCGTAGGGTGTTGCCACCCCTTTTCCTGACATGCCAACGACCTTTTCCAACTGGATGAGCTGGGTGGGTGGCGTCGACCTCGTCGCCTGCACCGCTCCCGGCCTGCCGCAACCGAACGTCATCGTGCACGTCGCCCGCCTCGTGCAAACGCCGCGCGGCGCAGCCGCCGCGGGCATGGTGTTGTTCCAACCCGATCCCGCCGCCGCACCGCTGGTCATGGGCTTCGTGTCCTCGGACCCGGACCACGTGGGCGCCTACTTCGGCCCGTCCATCTTCGCCGATACGCCGTTCGCCGCGGCGCCGGTGCTGGCGGCGCAGATCGAGATCGAGGCGGGCGCGGGCGCGGTCGGCGCGACGGTGCGGACCGGTGGCCACGTGCTGCGCACGCGCCTGAGCGGCCTCGGTGCCGCGACACTCGTCCACCGCGCGCCGGCGGCGATGACTCCGTTCTGGCAACAAGGCCTCGAGTGCGCGGCGACGTCCGCCCAACTCTGGTTCGACGGTCGCGAGATCCCGCTTGTGCTGCCGCCCGTCGGCATCACCGGCGGACCCGCCGCGGTCCACGCCCCGTGCGGCCTCTACGCGCGCTGAACCGAACGACTCCCGCCGCGGACCGCCACGCCGGACGTCCCGCGCTTCCGTTCCCTCCCGCCGTCATGCGACTCACCGTTGCCCTGTTTTCCGCGCCGCTCTTCGCCGCCGTCGCGTGCGCCGTCACGTTGCCCGACGAGCCCGATCCCGCACTCACCGATCTCGCGCAGGTCGAGGCCGCCGCGTTGTCCGTCGCGCTCGAGGCCCAGCAACTCGACTCCGCCGGGCAACCCGCCGCCGCCGCCAAGGTGCTGATCGGTTTCCATGAACGCCTCGGCGCCGAGATGGCCGCGCGCCAGGCGCAATGCGCGGACCTGAGTGTCACCGCGCTCAGCCCGTGGGTCAGCGCGCAGGAACGCAGCGACGCCGAGGCGGCGCTCGAAGCCGCGATCCCGCGGTTGCACGCGCTGTCGTGGCAACTCACGCCCTTCCTGATCACGCGGCCCAACACGCTTGCGCGCTCCGGCGTCAAACCCTCCGCCGAAATCTCCACGCAGGCCAAGGCCTATCAACTGATCCAAGGCGCGCATCAAGGCGTCACGCTCGGGCAGATCGCGCAATCCGCCTCCGTGGTCGCCCGCCGCGAGGCCGCCGCAGCGCTGCGCCGGCACGGCATGGCCGAGCAACCGCTCGACGACGCCGTCGCGCAGGCCCGCGCGTTGCCGCCCGCCGCGCCCGAGGTTGCCCGTTTCGCCGCGACGCTCACCGCGCCGGAAGTCTTCCCGCTGCTGCTGCAGGAGACGGCGGATACCTTCGCGCTCGACGCCGTGCTCTCCGAGCTGATCGACGCCGATCCCGCGAATGCCGCGCACTGGCTGGCCCGCGGCCGCGTGCGCTTTGAGCGCGGCTGGCGGCGCGGCGCGGTCGGCGATTACCTCGTCGCGTCCGCGCTGATCCCGCAGGACCCGGCGCTCGCGCCGTTGCGCCAGCTGCTGGAAGGCACGCCGGGCATCCCCGCTTCCGTCTGGCAGGAATTCGTCAGTGCCGAGGCGGCGATGCAGGTCATCACCGCGCGCACGCTGGCGCAGCTCGCCGGCGAGGAACCGGCCCCGCTCGGCGCTCCATCGGAGCGCGCGGCGCGCGCCGCCACGCGCAACCGCGCCCGCCGTTTCTACGCCTGCAGCTTCATCGGCGATCCGGCCGAGCGCGCCGCCGCCCTGTCGTGGGTCGGCGAACGCCATGCCGCGAAGTCCGCGCTCTTCCCCGTGCTCGCGCCCGACATCATCAACGCCTTCGGCAACGAGGCGCGCGCCGCCAACGGCGACGCCGGCACGCTGCTGCGCGTCCATCACCGTTACGCGCCGCTGTTCGGCGGCACGGAATTTTTCTGGCGCGCGCACGTCGCGCTCTTCCTCCGTGCCCGCCACGCCGTCGCCGCCCACGCGGCCTTCGCCGCCGCCGCGGCCGCCGTGCCGCAGGCGGAGTGGTTGCACGCCGCCCGTTCCGAGCTTGAGCGCCTGTTGTCGGACGCGAAACCCGCCGCCCCTTGAACCCGACGCCGCGCCCTTCCCTGCCACTCGCCCGAGGCCTGGCCACCGCCACACCTCGGCGGAAAATGGCCGCACCGCGGCTGGCAGGATCGGCCAGCGGCTCTTCGCCCGGCCACAGCGGAACCGGATGCTCCCATCGCGAGTGCGTCGCCGCGCACGTCCACCCATGAACCGGTTCGCCTTTTACCAGGAAGTGCGGATCGCGCGCCCCGCCCCGCAGAATGCCGAGCATGCCGGCCGCATCGGGGTCGTCGTCGGCCTCGCCGCCGAACCCGGCGAACCGGTCGGCTACGGCGTGGCGCTGCACGGCATCGCCGAGATCGCTTCGTGCGACGAAGCGGAGCTCGAGGCGACGGGCCGGCAGTTTCGCCGCGAGGATTTCTACGACGACAGCCAGCGTGTCCGCGTGCGCGTCGACCAAGACGGCCGCGGTCATCCGGCGTGATCCACCGCGCGCTCCCTTTCCCTTCACTCACCACCATGTCCACCCGTTTGCTTCTCTCGTGTCTCGCCCTCGGTCTCGGCGCCCCGCTCGGCGCCGCGATCAAGTTCACCGCCCTCGGCCAGTTGCCGGGCGGCAGCTACAACCAACCCGCCGCCCTCTCCGCCGACGGCTCCACCATCGTCGGCAAGGCCTCCAGCGGCACCGTCAGCCAGACGGCTTTCCGCTGGACCGCCGCCACCGGACTCGTCGACCTCGGCGATCTGCCGGGCGGCACGGTGGACAGTTACGCAACCGCGGTCAGCGCAGATGGAGCCGTCGTCGCCGGCCACGGCACTTCGGCCGGCAAGCCGCTGCCCGGCGGCGGCAGCACCGCCATCACCAACGAGGGCTTCCGCTGGACCGCCGCGGGCGGGATGACCGGTCTCGGCGCCCTGCCCGGCTCGCCCTACGGCAGCGAACCGCGCAGCCTCTCCTCCGACGGTTCCGTCATCGTCGGCTACGCCATGAACGCCGACAGCCAGCTGCGTCCCTTCCGCTGGACCGCTGGCGGCGGACTGACCGATCTCGGCCTCCTCGCCGGTGCCTCCTACGGCGAGGCGACCGCCGTCTCCGCCGACGGCACGGTCGTGATCGGCTACAATTATTTCAACGCCACCGGCAACCGCCAGCACTTCCGCTGGACCGCCGCCACCGGTTTGACGGCGCTTGATCTGGTGACCGACTCCACGCGCACCTTCGCCAACGCGCTCTCCGCCGACGGCAACGTCGTCGTGGGCTACGGCGAGCTGCCCAATTTCGCGCGTGGCGCTTTCCGCTGGAGCGCCGCCGATGGCTACACGCTCCTCGGCGACCTCGCCGGCGGCCGCGTCTACTCCGAGGCGCTCGCCGTCTCCGCCGACAGCTCCGTCATCGTCGGTCGCGGCGAATCCTCCTCCTTCACCGACGGCGCCTTCGTCTGGGACGCCGCCAACGGCCTCCGCAGCATCCGCGCCCTCCTGACCGAGGCCGGCCAGGCCGTCGGCTGGTCCATCACCGCCGCGACCGGCGTCTCCGCCGACGGCAAGAAGGTCATCGGCTACGGCACCAACAAATCCGGCCAGACCGAGGGCTGGTTGCTCGACCTCGATGCACCGCCGCCCCCGCCCGCCACGGTCGCGTTGATCTGGACCGAGGATCTCCCGCAGACCGAGGCCTTCAAGGCCAACTCCGTGCTCCGCCTCGCGCTCGATAACGGCACCGGCAAGACCGACATCGCCACGCACCTCGGCGCCTCCAACGGCGGCTTCGGCGGCGTCGAATACGCCAACGGCCTCCTCCTCGTGCCCAACTCCGCCACCGCCGGCACCGGCACGCGCTCGCACCTCGAGCGCTACCGCCCGATCCTCGTCACCAACGCCAGCGGCTACGACCTCGACGCCACGCCCGGCCAGCTCTGGCGCGCCGACGGCACCGGCCGCTCGCTCTATTCCACGCGGCAGTCGGCCTCGTTCACCAACAACGGCCTCGTGATCGACCGCACCTACACTAACATCGCCGCCGCCAACACCGGCCTCTTCACCAACGCCCTCCAGGTCGTCGGCACCACGATCTACTTCAGCAACTCCTCCGTCAGCCCCGCCGGCCTCTACAAGATCGACTCCGCCCTCGTCGGCACCGACCCCGTGCCGATCCTCACCGCCGCCGACGCCAGTGCGCCCTCCATCTACGACTTCGAGGTCGTGGGCGACTATGTCTACTTCGGCGACATCACCACCAACTCCATCAAACGCGTGAACACCGACGGCACCGGCCTCGTCACGCTCGTCGCCAACGCGCCCTTCCCCTACGGCATCGATGTCACCGAAGACGCGATCTACTGGACCGAGCTCATGACCGGCAAGATCCGCCGCTCCACGCTCACCGGCGGGGACGTCACCGATCTCCTCACCGATCTCGTCAACCCGCGCGGCGTCGCCGTCGTGCCGCTCTCCTTCGTCTCCGGCCCGGCCCCGCAGGCCATCTCCGTCACCGGCCTCGTCGCCCGCTACACCGGCGCCATCGACACCCCTGTGCCGCTCACCGTCACGTCGACCTCCGGCCTGCCCGTCACGCTCCAGATCGTCTCCGGCCCCGCCACCGTCAACGGCTCCTCCATCATCTACACCGGCAGCGGCAACGTCGTCTTCCGCGCCACCCAGGCCGGCGACGCCAACTACGCGCCGACCACGCTCGATTACCTGCTGACCGCCGCGCCGCGCCTCGGCCAGACGATCACCTTCGCCCCGTTGTCCAACCTCGGCTACGCCGGCACGCCGCTCACCATCACGCCCACCGCCACCGCGAGCTCCGGCCTGCCCGTCTCGCTGACCATCGTCGCCGGCGGCTCCATCGCCACGCGCGACACCACCACCGGCGTCATCACCATCACGGGCACCGGCACCGTCACCCTCCGCGCCACCCAGAGCGGCAACACCACCTACGCGCCCGCCACCTTCGTCGAACGCACCTTCACGGTGACCGAGGGCGCCATCGTCGACGCCTTCGCCGATTACCTTGCCGCCCAAGGCGTGCCCGTCGGCGCCCGCGGCCCGCTCGACGACCCCGACGGCGACGGCTTGGGCAACCTCCTCGAATTCGCACTCGGTCTCGCGCCCGGCGCCGCCGATCCCGCCGGCGCTCCCGCGGTCGGCACGAGCGAGCCCAGCGTGCTTTCGTTCACCTACCGCCGCGCCCAACCCACCGAATTCCTCTACGAGGTCGAGACCAACACCGACCTCGCCAACGCCGCCGGCTGGACCACCGCGGGGGTTAATCAAGGCTCGCCCGACGCCAACGGCCTGACCACCGCCACGGTGCCGCTCGACACCGGTGCCCGCCTGCTCCGCCTCAAGATCACGCGCCTCACGCCGTGAGGCTTGCGCCGCCGCGCGACGGATAATGCTTCCGTCGCGCGAGCGCCCACGCGCGCCCACGCGCTCACGCGCGACAGGGCGGACCTCACGCGCGACTCACTTCGCCCAGCGGTTGAACGCCTCGCGGCGCAGGCCGCTGCGCTCCAGCGCCTCGCCGTAAGTTGCAGGCCAGCCCGCGCGGCTGCCGCCGTGCGTCCAGCGCCAGAGCAGGCGTTCGCGCTCGGCCTTGAGGTAACGCGCGCTCGGCCGGTCGCCGCGCAACGCCGCCCGCGCCTGACGGAAAAACGTGAACCACTCCCACCACGTGCCGCCCGCCGGGGCCAGCCGGTGCCGCTTGCCCGGCAACCACGACAGACCCGCGAAATCCTCCGCCAGATGCACGCGGCGCATGGCCAGCCACGAGAGGAAGTTGACGAGCCCCGTCGCGTTGCGCTCGCGCACGCAGGCGACCGCATGCTCGACCGGATCGCCCTCCAGCATCGCGCCCTCCCCGCCGGCGCGCTCCTGCCACCAGCCGCAGACGAAACCCGGCTGCGCCTCCAGCGCCGCGAGCAATTCCTCCGGCGTCGTCTCGCTCGCACGGTGGACGAAGTCCGTCCCCGGCCACGTCGCTGCTTCTCCCCAGACGTGACCCGCGAGAAAGCGCTCCGCCGCCGCCGCGCACGCGGCTTCGTGGGCGAAACACGCGACCACCTCGCCCGCGATTTCCGGCGCATCGTCGCTCGCCATCGCCTCTGCGCCGTAAGGCGCGACCGCGATGTCCTCGGCCGCCAGCGCCGCCGCCACGCGCGCGGTCCACGCCGCGGCCCGCTCGTGAAAGGCGGCTTCCTCCACCGCTGTCCAACGCGGCTCCACGCCGTGTTCAGCGACGAGGAAACTCCGGTTCACTTCCGCCATCAGCGCCTCGCCTTCGGCGACGATCACCGCATCCAGCGCCACGTCGGCGAACTCCACCGCCGAGCACCAACGCTCGCGCGCCTCGGCATCATCCGCCCACAGGCAGGCGCCGGCCCCGAATTCGAAACTCACGCGGATACGCATGCCGCGACTGTGCGTCCGCCCGTTGGGCCCGTGAAGCCCGTTCAACTCCCCGCGCCTACGCAACCCTGCGTAGGTCGCGCGTCGGCGTGCGGCGCTCACTTCACCTCGCCCACGAGCGTGAATTCCTCGCGGTCGTGGTAGAGGTGACGGATGCGAAGGTTTTTCGCGTGCGTGGCGAAGACGCCGCCCGGTTCGCGCACGGTGCGCAGCAGCGCCAGCGCGTCCGTGCGGCCGAACTTGAAGATGATGACAAAGCGCCGGCACCAGCCGCGCTGCAGCCACGGCGCGATCAGGTTCTCCAGCACGTGATGCGGCTCCTCGACGAGGTCGCAGAACAGCCAGTCGAACACTTCGCCCTCGGCGGGCCGGAACTTGAAAGCGTCCTCCCGCCGGTGGTCGATGCGCTCGTGGCCGAACGCGCCGCCCTTGAGCGGGCCGTTGTCGATCGCCACCACGCGCGCGCCGCGCTTCGCCGCGCTGTAGCTCCAGCCGCCCGGCGCTGCGCCGAGATCGCACACCGTCTCGCCGGCGGCCGGCTCGCGCCCGAGCACGACGTAGGCCTCCTCGACCTTCAGGTAGGAACGCGAGGGCGCCAGCGGGTCGTCCGCCATGCGACGCTGACCGCCGCGCCACACCTCGCGCCCGGCGAAGACGCGGCCGAAATCCGCGAAGAACACGAAGAATCCGCGCGCCGCGCCCGGCCCGCGCGGGATCTCCGGCTCCGCCAGCTTGGCGATGCGCCGCAGCTTCTTCGCCAGCAACTCATGGAAGGCCTTCTCCACGCCCGCCGTGCGCCGCCCGAGCCCGGGGATCTCCGCCGCCTCCATGAACACGCAGGGCCACGCCGCCTCCACGCGCTCCCCGCGCAGGCTCTCGAGGAAAAAATCCGCCAGCTGCTGCGCGAGCGCGTTGACCGACTCGCCGCGGATCTCGCGCGGCGCGAGGAACGTGAGGTGCGGGAAACAGAGTTCGTCGATCGACTGCGGCACCGCGTCACCCGGCACCGGCTCCGCGCCCGCCCAGCCCGGCCCCGTCTCCACCACGGTCAACCCGTCCGCTATGAGCTCGCGCTCCAACAGGGATTCGTAGCCGTGTTGACAGAGGAAGAGCATGCCCGCGTTTATCCGTCATAGCTGCGACGAAGCGACGAAAATCTCCGTGCAAAATCGCCCCCGCGGCCTTGAATCGACCCTTCCCATGCGCCAGCCCACTTCCGACCTCCGCATCCGCACCGCGCGACCGCTGCTGTCGCCGGCCATCCTCGAGGAGGACCTGCCGCTCGCCGAGGCGGGCGCCGCGCTGGTGCACCGCGCGCGCCGCGAAGTGGCCGACATCCTCGCCGGCCGCGACGACCGCCTCGTCGCCGTCGTCGGCCCCTGCTCCATCCACGATCCGAAGGCCGCGCTCGACTACGCCCGGCAGTTGAAGCCCGTCGCCGACCGCCTGGCGCCGGACCTGCTCATCGTGATGCGCGTGTATTTCGAGAAGCCCCGCACGGTCGTCGGCTGGAAGGGCCTGATCAACGACCCGCACCTCGACGGCTCCTTCATGGTCAACGCGGGCCTGCGCATCGCGCGCAAGCTGCTGCTCGACGTGAACGCCGCCGGCCTGCCCATCGGCACGGAGTTCCTCGATACCACGCTCGGCCAATATTACGCGGATCTGATCTCGTGGGCCGCCATCGGCGCGCGCACCACCGAGAGCCAGATCCACCGCGAGCTCGCCTCCGGTCTCTCGATGCCCGTCGGCTTCAAGAACCGCACCGACGGCGACCTCCAGGTGGCCGTCGACGCCATCGTCTCCGCCAGCCACCCGCATTGGTTTCCCTCGCTCACCCGCGAGGGCGCGCCCGCCGTGCTCGCCACGACCGGCAACACCGATTGCCACCTCGTGCTCCGCGGCGGCAGTCGCTCGGGGCCGAATTACTCCGCCGCCAGCATCGCGGAGGCCGTCGCGCTGCTGCAGAAGGCCGGCCGCACGCCCGCGGTGATGGTCGATTGCAGCCACGGCAACAGCGGCAAGCAGGCCGAGCGCCAGGCCGACGTGTTGCGCGACGTCGCGGCGCAGGTCGCCGGCGGCAGCCGCGCGATCATGGGCCTCATGTTCGAGAGCAACCTCGTCGGCGGCGCGCAGAAGCACGAGACCGGCCAGCCGCTGGTCTACGGCCAGAGCATCACCGACGCGTGCCTCGGCCTCGAGGCGACCGTCCCGCTGCTCGAGGAGTTGGCACGCGCCGTCGCGACGCGCCGCCGCGGCTGAGCGGTTCGGAAATCCGGTTGCCCGCCCCCGCCGTTCCGGCAGATTCCGCGTCCCACCCCCGATGGCTGAGAACCCCGCGCCGCCCCCGCATGACGAGCCCCCGCATCACCGCGCGGAGCGCTTCGCCCGCATCCGGCGCGTGAAGGCGATGCTCAAATTCATGCCGCGCCGCGCGGTCATGCACAAATACCCCATCGTGGGCCGCTTCTCCGAGATCGCCCGCCGCCGCGCCTACCTCTGGTCGATCAAGCCCGAGCACATGCGCCCGGCGCTCTACGCCGGCTCCATTCTCTCGCTGCTGCCGGTGATGGGACTCCAACTCCCGCTGGCCCTCCTGCTCTCGCTGCTGCTGCGGGCCAACTTCATGGTGCTGGGCGGGCTGCAGTTCATCACCAACCCCTTCACCGCCGCCCCGATCTACTACGCCACGCACCAGCTCGGCGCCTACGTGATCCGCACCGCGGGCTTCGGCGAGGCCCTCCCCGCCGCCGATCCGGACGAGGCCGTGCTCCCGCTGCAGGAGCACGACGGCGCGCCCGCCACGCCGAGCTTCCGCGAACCGTCGCCGCCCGCGAAGCACCTGCCCGTCTCGAACGTCCGCAAGATCGCGACCGCGATCAACGCGCTCATCATCGGCGGCATCCTCAGCGGCGCCGCGCTCGGCGCCGTGCTCGACATCCTCTATCGCAACTACTGGCAGCACCACACCCACACGCCGCGCCGCCGCAAGCGTGCGCCGGACGGCGATGCTCCGCCCGGACAGGCGCCGCCGGGCGCCGCGTGAGCACGCCGTCGCGCCGGCGTTTTCCCTCGCCAGCCCGCGCCACCGCTCGCAAAAAAGCGGGCGCATGTCCCGCCGGCTGCTCGTGAAGATTTCCCTCGGTCTCCTTTTCTCCGCCGCGCTCGCGCTCGGCCTCGGCTGCGCGAGCAAAACCACCAAGGCCTCCCCACCCGCCGGAGCCGACGGCAAGGGCACCGTCGCCGCGACCGCGCCGGCCTTCGGCCAGCTGCCCGCCCCCGCGACGTTGCCTCCCGTCATGCTCGGTATCGACGTGCTCGAAGCCTCGGGCTTCAAGGCCATCGCCGGCAAAAAAATCGGCCTGCTCACCCACCCGGCCGGCGTGAACCGCCGCGGCGAGAGCACCATCGACGTCATCCGCACCCGCGCGCGCCAGACCAAGCTCGTCTCGCTCTTCGCCCCCGAACACGGCTTCGACGGTCAGATCCTCGCCGCGGTCAACTTCGGCGACACCCTCCACCAGCCCACGGGGCTGCCGATCTTCTCCCTCCACGGCAAGACCCGCAAACCCACGCCGGCCATGCTCAAGGGCCTCGACGCCGTCGTGATCGACCTGCAGGACATCGGTTCGCGCTCCTACACGTTCACCAGCTGCATGCTCTACACGATGGCGGCGTGCTTCGAGAATAACGTCGAGGTCATCGTGCTCGACCGCCCCAATCCGCTCGGCGGACTGAAGGTCGACGGCCCGCCGCTCGATTTCGAATGGAAGAGCTACGTCGGCGCCTTCCTCGTGCCCTACGTGCACGGCCTCACCATCGGCGAGCTCGCCCACCTCGCCAAGGACCTGCCGCGCATCATGGCCGTGCCCGGCGCCACCGGCATCAACGTCAGCGACAAGGTGCGCGAGAAGGGCCGCCTCACCATCGTGCCGATGCAGGGCTGGCGGCGCTCCATGCGCTGGCCCGACACCGGCCTCAAATGGGTGCGCACGTCCCCGATGGTGCCGACCTACGAGGCCGCCGTCGGCTATGCCATGGTCGGCCTCGGCACGCAGAACACGCCCTGGACATCCGGCATCGGACGCGAATTCCCCTTCCGCGGCATCAGCTTTCCGAAGAAGACGCCCGACGAGATCATCAAGACGATGGAGGCCTACAAGATCCCCGGCATCAAGTTCCTCAAGATGCAGGCGATGGGCCCCGACAACAAGCCGCGCACCGGCGTCTACGTCGAGGTCGTCGATTGGGACGCATGGCGCCCCACCGAGCTCTCGTTCTACATGCACAAGCAGGCCGCGCTGTGGCAGCCGCTCAACCCCTTCGCCGCGCTCACCAGCGCGGAAGAGCGCACGTTCAACATCCACGTCGGCTCCACCGCTTGGTATCAGGCGCTGAAGAAACAAGGTGGCAAGGTGGACGTCGCCTCGTTCATCAGGAACTGGCAGGAGCGCGCCGCCGTTTACCAGAAGCAGAGCCGCAAATACTGGCTCTACCCGTGAGTGGCGCGCGCCACGGGCCACGCGCCGCCGGCCGCAACACTCACTCGGCGCGCGGAGTCGCCGGGCTGTTCTTCGCCGCCCAGGCGTCGTATTCCGCGCGCGGCAGGAAGTTCAGCGAGGCGCTGTTGATGCAGTAGCGCAGGCGCGTGGGACGCGGGCCGTCGTCGAAGACGTGGCCGAGATGGCTGCCGCAGACGCTGCAATGCACCTCGACGCGCACCATGCCCCAGCTCGTGTCGCGCTCCTCGCCGATGAAGACCTTCTCCAGCGGCTGCCAGAAACTCGGCCAGCCCGTGCCGGAGTCGAATTTGTGGCGCGAGTCAAAGAGCGGCGTCTCGCACCCGACGCAGGCATAGACGCCGTCCGCGTGGTTGTCCCAATACGCGTTGCGGAACGGAGGCTCGGTGCCCTGCTGGCGCGCCACGCGGTATTGCTCCGGCGTGAGACGCGCGCGCCACTCGGCGTCCGTGCGCTGGACCTTCGCCTTGCTCATGTCGATGACGACCTTGGACGGCAGGCCGCAGGCGGACTTCGTGTCGTCGGGCGGGCAGTAGGCGGCCTCGGACGCCGGCGTGGAAGGGTTCGGGGAAGCGGAGGACATGACGGGCTTGTTATCGGCGTGGAGGAAAACCGCCGCCGCGAACGCGGCAGCAGCGAGCAACGTGGCAAGGGTCCACAATTTCATCGGCGCGCAACGTTGCACAAGCCCCGCCGTTAGGCAAACGCCCGCCCCACCTCCGCCGACCTACCTCGCGTGAAAGCGGCGGCGTGGGCCGGCTGCAGCCGAGGCGCGATGGCACAAGATTTCGGCGGCGGGCATCGCACGCTGCGCGGGCGGCGAGGTGTTTGCACTCTAGACGACAAAGCGGCCCGGGTCAGGCGCGCTTGAAGAAGCAGACGGTCGGCTGGCGGTTGCCCTTGCCGAGGCGTTTGGCACAGGTCCAGCCGGGCGGGTTGAGCTCGGTTTCGCCGGGCATCTCGAACACGATCACCGGGTCCGCCTTGGCGGCGAGGGCGGCGCCGAGGTGCTCGAAAAGCTTCGGTGCCACGGCCTCGATCAGATCGTAGGGCGGATCGATGAAGACGAGGTCGGCCACCGGCACCGTGGCAAACGAGGCCGTGAGCGCGTCGGTGTTCCATACGTCGAGCCCCTCTGGGTCGCGACCGAGGCTCTTGCAGACCGCCTCGAGGTTGCGCCGGAGGCAGGCCGCCGCCTTGGCATTCTTCTCCACGAACACCCCGCCGGCGGCGCCGCGGCTCAGGGCCTCGAGCCCGTAGGCGCCGCTGCCGGCGAACAGATCCCAGAAAACCGCCCCGGACACGCGGCTCGCGATGCTGGAGAAGACCGCCTGGCGCATCGCGTCCGTGGCGGGCCGCACGGCGTCGCCTTTGGGCAACACGAGCGGTATGCCACGTGCTCCACCGCCGGTTATGCGCATGACCCCTCCTCCCCCCGCCGCGCGCGGCAGGATCGACCCGCACGGACGTCGTGCGGGGGAACACTTCGGCTGCGGGGCGGTTTTAACATACTGGTTGCGCCTTACTTGACGCGGAATTAGCTGTCGGCGTTCAAGCAATGCCTTCACTTAACTGGCCCGCTCCGAGTCAAAGGCAATGCCTTACCTTTTCCACCCAGCATGAACTCCCGATCCGCCGTCTGGCTGCTCCTCGCAGCGACGCTGGCGCTTCCCGCCCGCGCCGCGGAGCGCAACGCGTGGCCGTTCTGGGTCGGGCAGGAGGACGAGCGCACGGGTGAGGTCACGGCGGCGCAGGCGCTCGGGCCGTTGCTCGTGCAACGCACGGGGAAAGCCGGCGCCGAGACGCAGGTGTGGCGGCCGTTCTTTCTCTGGCAGAAGACCGCGGCCGGCGAACAGGGTCACGTGCTCTATCCGCTGTTGAGCTGGCAACGCACGGGCGAACACGACGCGTCCTTCTCGCTCTTCCGGCTCGTCAACTCGCGCCGCACCACCGCCGCGGACGGCGCAGCCACGGGCGGCTTCGACGTGTGGCCGTTCTATTTCTCGCGCACGACCAGCGAGCCCGAGACCAGCTATCGAGCCTTCTTCCCGCTCAGCGGCACCATCAAGCACCGCTTCGGCAAGGACGAGCTCACCTGGCGCCTGTTCCCGCTCTATGCGCACGTCACCGCGCGCGACGGCCGCGAGACGACACATGCGCCGTGGCCTTTCGTGCGCCTCGTCGACGGCAACGGGCACCACGGTTTCGAGCTGTGGCCGCTCGCCGGCTCGCGCGGACGCGAAGGCGATTACCGGCAGCAGTTCGCACTGTGGCCGCTGCTCCACCGGCAGGAGCGCACGCGCGAGGACGGCGTCCACACGAGCATCGGCGTGCTGCCGTTCTACACGCGCGACACCGCGCCGGGTTACCGCAACGAGAATTACCTCTGGCCCTTCTTCGGACACACCGAGCGCACCGCACCGGCAGCGCAGGCCTACCGCGAGACGCGTTACCTCTGGCCCTTCCTCGTGCAGGGCCGCGGCGAGACGCGCCACGTGAACCGCTGGGCGCCGTTCTACACGCACTCGGTCGCGAAGGGTTACGACAAGACCTGGCTCCTCTGGCCGCTCTACCGCCGCGGCGCATGGCAGGGCGAGGGCGTCGCGCAGGAGCGCCACCAGTTCCTCGTCTTCCTCTACTGGGCCAACGTGCAGCGCAGCCTGGCCAACCCGGCCGCCGCGCCGGCTTACAAGAAACACCTCTGGCCCCTCGTCAGCGTGTGGGACAACGGCGCCGGCCGCCGCCAGCTCCAGCTGCTCAGCCCGCTCGAGGTTTTCTTCCCGCACGACGATCCCGTGCGTCAGCTCTACACGCCGCTCTTCGCCCTCTACCGCTACGATCAGCGCGCGCCGGACGATGTCCGCTGGTCGTTCCTCTGGAGCGCCGTCACGCGCCGGCGCACGTCGCAGGAGAGCGAATTCCACCTCGGCCCGCTCTACGGCGCGCAGCACACGACGCAGGGCTCGCGCATCACGCTCGGCGCCGGGTTGCTCAGCTGGCGCCGCGCGGCCGGCGAACGCCGCTGGCAGTTCTCCGCCTTCGATTTCTCCCGCCCGAACGCCACCCCCGGCGCCGCGGCCTCCTCCCCATGAACCAGCTCAACCTCATCCTTGGGCACATCGGCGGCGTCGTGCTGCTCGCCGCGCGCACCGCGCGGCACGTGCCCACGCTGCGCCACCAGGCCCGGCGCTTCATCGAGCAGTGCTTCCTCATCGGCTACACCTCGTTGCCGATCGTCACCATCCTGAGCTTCTTCATCGGCAGCGTGCTTGCGCTCCAGGCCGGCTACTCGATGCAGAACTTCGGCGCCAAGCAGTTCATCGGCTCCCTCGTCGGCCTCTCCCTCGTCCGCGAGCTCGGCCCCGTCATGGTCGCCATCCTCCTCGCCGGCCGCGTCGGCTCCGCCATCACCGCCGAGCTCGCCTCGATGAAGGTTTACCAGGAGATCGACGCGCTCGTGACCATGAACATCCCGCCCGAGCGCATGCTCGTGCTGCCGCGCCTCGCCGCCGTGCTGTTCATGATGCCCGTGCTCACGCTCATCGCCAACCTCTGCGGCTGGTATGGCGGCGCGCTCGTCAGCCAATACACCACCTTCATCTCCGTCGACAACGAGGCCTACTTCGCCGCGCTCAAGCGCTACATGGAGTGGAAGGACGTGTGGGACGGCCTCGTGAAGGCCGAGGTCTTCGGCTTCGTCGTCGTCCTCGTCTGCTGCTACATCGGCCTCAACACCCGCGGCGGCCCGCGCGAGATCGGCATGTCCGTCACCAAGGCCGTCGTCTCCTCGCTCATCCTCATCCTGGTCCTCGATTACTTCGTGACCAAGGCCCTCCTCTGAAGCCATGAGCCCCACCTCCTCCGCTCCTTCGCTCGCCGACAAGACCTTCGGCGTCACCATCGCGAACCTCACGAAGCAGTTCGGCTCCACCACCGTCCTGCACGACGTCAGCCTCGACATCCAGCCCGGCGAAATCTTCTGCATCATGGGCCCGAGCGGCTCCGGCAAGAGCGTGCTCGTGAAACACATCGCCGGCCTCGAATGCGCCACGAGCGGCGAAGTGCGCATCGGCGCCTTCGACGCCGCCGATCCCGCCACGCGCGAGAAGGTCCACCTCGCCCTCGTCTTCCAGGCCGGCGCGCTCTTCAACTCCCTCACCGTCTACGACAACCTCGCCCTCTACCTCCGCGAACACCGCCTCTGCAACGAGGCCGGCATCCGCGAGCGCGTGATGCACGCCCTCTCCATCCTTTCGCTCGAGAAGGCGGTGAAGAAATACCCGTCCGAACTCTCCGGCGGCATGAAGAAGCGCGTCGCCATCGCCCGCGCCCTCGTGATGGAGCCCCAGCTCCTCATCTACGACGAGCCGACCTCCGAGCTCGACCCCGTCATGGGCGCCACGATCAGCGAGATCATCGCCACCCTCCGCGAGCAGACCGCCGTCACCAGCATCGTCGTCACCCACGACCGCGATCTCGCCCTCAGCATCGCCGACCGCATCGCCATCCTCATCGACGGCCGCATCCAGGCCCAGGGCACGCCCGCGGACTTCCGCGCGCCGAAGGACCCCGCCATCGCCAACTTCCTGAGCCCCGTCATCGACCTCAAGAACCCCCGTTTCAAACAACTGGAGAACTCCTGACATGAACAGCACCCAACAATCCATTCGCGTGGGCCTCTTTTTCCTTCTCGGCTGCGCGCTCGCCTGGATCACCTTCGAATCCCTCAGCGGCGGCCAGGTCTTCCGCCCGCAGGGCTACACCGTCATCGCCCCCTTCGCCAACCTCAAGGGCCTCAAGACCGGCGACGAGGTCCTCATGGCCGGCGTGAAGATCGGCACGGTGAAGGCCACGCGCCTCGGCCAGCAACGCGTCGAGGCCGTGCTCACCATCGACCGCACCGTCCGCATCCCCGATGACGCCGTCGCCTCCGTCGAGACCTCCAGCCTCCTCGGCAGCCAGCACCTCGCCGTCTCCTTCGGCCAATCCGCCACGATGCTCGCCGACGGCGCGGAGATCCGCACCAAGAACACCGTCGACATCGGCGAGGTCATTTCCCAACTCGGATCCCTCGGCGCCAAGCTCGAAGGCGTCGCCGACAACATCGGCCAGGCCCTCGGCGGCAAGGGCGGCTCCGGCTCGCTCTTCGGCAAGATCGACCAGCTCGTCGACGCCAACGGCCCCAAGCTCACCGAGACCATCGCCAACCTCCAGGACATCACCGCCAAGCTCCGCAACGGCGAAGGCACGCTCGGCAAACTCGTCAACGACCCCACGCTCCACGACGAGCTCCTCGGCGCCGTCGGCGAGATCAAGACCGCCGCGGCCGACGCCAAGCTCTTCCTCGGCGACACCCGCGCCATCGTCGCCGACGTCAAGGCCGGCAAGGGCACCCTCGGCGTCCTGCTCTACGACGACGCCACCGCCCAGAACCTGAAGCTCTCGATGAACAACATCCGCGAGCTCTCCCAGAAGCTGAACAACGGCGAGGGCACGCTCGGCAAGCTTCTCGTCGACGACTCCATGTATCGCGAGATCCAGAGCGTCGTGAAGAAAGCCGACCGCGCGCTCGAAGGCATGGGCGACACCGGCCCGATCACCGCCGTCGGCGTCGTCGCCAACGCGCTGTTCTAAATCAAACCCGCCGCGCCCATCGCGCCGTCAGCAACGTTCTCCCTCTTCCGACCCGCGCCCACCCGGCGCGGGTCTTTTTTTGCCCGCATTTCGTTCCTCGCACGCTCCGGGCGCGGCGCCGCGCTTGATACAGCCCGCGTGCTTGCGGAGCCACTCGCCGCGCGCTTGGCTGACTTCATGCCGCTCGTCATCCAGCTCCTGCCCGGCGAGTTCGCGATCGCCCGCCTGCCCGCCGACGCCGCGATCCCCGACTGGGCCCGCTCCACTGTCTTCAGCGCAACGACCCGCACCACCGACGAGCTCTCTCTCCTCTGCCCCGCCGCGCAGATCCCGGCCACGGTGAAACACGAGGCCGGCTGGCGCCTCTTCAAGCTCCGCGGACCGTTCAATTTCACCGAGACGGGCATCCTGTCCTCCGTCCTCGATCCCCTCGCCTTCTCGCGCATCAGCATCCTCGCGCACTCGACCTTCGACACCGACTACGTGCTCGTGAAACAGGCGCAAGTGGAGGACGCCGTGCGCACGCTCCGGAACGCCGAGCACACCGTCGAGCGACTCGCGTAGACCGCTGCCCCGGGGCGCGGGCCCTCACGCCGAAACGCCGCCGCTGGCCGCACCGGCGCGACTCGACCGGACTCATGCAGTTGGACACCACTCCCGACTGATGAGCTTCTGACAAGGGGGGTGGTCGCCGCTGTCCCGGCGGCGACAGGCGTCGGTCGGGACACCGACGCCCACCTCCGGCATGATCCCGACTCAGGCCGGCAGGCGGAACGTCTCGAACTCGCGCTTCACGTCCTGCATGAACGCCGCCGCGCCGGCGCCGTTCACGACCTTGTGATCGAAGGTGAGCGAGAGCGTGACGACTTCGCAGGGATGGATGACGCCGCCGTCGTTCACCATGCGCTCGTGCGCCGTGCCGATGAAGAGCGTGCCCACGGCCGGCGGCACCACGATGGGCGTCGCGCACTCGACGCCGAACGCACCGAGACTGGTGATGTTGAGCGGAGCCTGCACGTCGACGATCTTGCCGGCACGCGTCTCCTCGATGGCGCGCTGATAGGCGGCGCAGAAATCCGCGAAAGAGAGCCGGTTCGCCGCCGCGATCGCCGCAGTCGCGAGCCGGTCGCCCTCGAGCGCCACGGCCACGCCCTGGTCGAAGTCGGCCTGCTCGTAAATCGCGCCGTCCTTGGCCGCGAGGCAGCGGAACGCCGCGTGCTTCTCCTGCGCGCGCGTGACGCACCACGCCATCAACGCCGAGGGCGAGGGCGCGTCCTTGCCGAGGCGCTGCTTCGCCGCTTCGCGCGCGGCGCGGAGCGCATCCCAGCGCACGTCCATCAGCATGTTCGCAGGGACGACCGCATCGAGTCGCTTGGTGATGGCGGGAGGTAGCGCGGGCGGGCGGACGTTGCCTTTCATGGAGGAAGAGGATGCGACGGGCGCGCTCGCGACGGCGGGCGCAGCGGGTGACGTTTTCGCCACGGTGGGCGCGGGCCGGGGCGCGGCCGGAGCGGCGGCGGGCCGGGGCGCGGCCGGAGCGGCGGCGGGCTTGGCCGCGCCTTCGACCGGCAGGCCGGCCACGCTGGCCGCATCGCCGGTGACGAGCGCGATCTCCTGGCCGATGAGCACGGTGTCATCGAGCCGGATGCGCCACTCCTTCAACCGGCCGGCAAACGAGGACTCGACCGGGTAGACGGCCTTGTCCGTCTCGAGTTCGCAGAGCACCTCGTCGTGCTTGATCGCGTCGCCGGGCTGCTTGTTCAGCGCGACGACCTTGGCCGAGCGCAGGCCCTCGCCCATGATCGGCACGCGCACGAGGATGTCGTGCGTGCCGGCGATGACGGTGTTTTGCGGCGCATGCGTGTCGACGGGCCGGGCCGGCGCGGGTGCCGGGGGCGGCGTGGCGGGCACGGCGCGGGCCGGGGTGGCGGCGCCGCGGGCGAGATCGACGGAGACGCTTTGCCAGATGGCGTCGACGATGCGCGGCACGTCGGGCAGCGCGGCGTATTCGTAGATCGGATTGTAGCCGATCATCACGTTGCCCTTCGTCACGAGCGTCGGCGGCGCTTTCAACGCGGCGAAGATCTCGGGCCGGCCCGTGAGGTGCTGGATGATCATCTGGCCGACGGAGCAAGCTTCGGTGTCCTCCTGCACGACGATGAGGCGGCCGGTCTTGCGGACGGACGAGGCGAGCGTTTCCTTGTCCCACGGCACGATGGAGCGCAGGTCGATCAACTCGACGCTGACCTCGCCCTGCAGCTCGGCAATGGCCTCCTGCGCCTTCTCCACCGTGTTGCCCCAGGCGACAAGTGTGAGGTCCTCGCCCTCGGTGACGACGCGAGCGCGGCCGAGCGGGATCGAACGGATCGGTGTGGCGCTGGCGCGCTCGGCCCAGAGCATGTGCTTCGGCGCGAGGAAGAAGGTGATGTCCTCGCTGTGCATCGCGGTCCAGAGCAGGCCGGCCGCATCCTCGGGCGTGGACGGGATGACGATGTTGATGCCGGGGAAATGCGCGTAAGCGGCCTCGTTGGCCTGCGAATGCCAGAGCGAGCCGCCGGGCAGGTAGGCGCCGTAGGGCGCGTAGAACACGGCCGGCACCTTCCACTCGCCGTTCGAGCGCCAGCGGATGTTGGCGAGGTTCGACACGACCTGGTTGAAACCGGGGAAACTGAAATCGATGAACTGCAGCTCGAACACCGGCCGGCGGCCGTAGAGCGCGAGGCCGCCCGCGACGCCGACGATCGTCGACTCGGCCAGCGGCGAGTTGAACACCTGCTCCGGAAAATCCGTCGAGAGCTTCTGCGTGAGGCGGAAGACGCCACCCTTCGGGTCCTCCACATCCTCGCCGAAGATCATGCGACCCGGCTCGGCGTCGAGGCCGGCGCGGAGCGTGCGGTTGATGAGGTCGCCCATGCGGTAGCTGCCGGGCTTGAACAATTCCTCGTCCAGCTCTGGCAGCGGGCCGGTGACCTCGTGGAACAGCTCGTCGGCGCGCGGATCCTCGGCCTGTTCGGCGGCGGCGTATTCGGCGCGCACGCGCTCCTTGATCTCCTCCTCGAGCCGCGTGAACTCCGCCGCGGTCAGCTCGCCGGCCGCGATCATGCGGTCGCGGAGCACGCGGATGGGATCGCGCCGCTCCATCGCCGCGATGTCCTCCTTCGAGCGGTAGAGCGTGTGGTCGTCGGAACTCGTGTGGCTGGAGAGCCGCTCCACCTGACACCAGAGGAAGACCGGACCGCCGCCGGCGCGGAGCTGGGCGAGCGCCTCCTGCGTGGCGGCGTGCACGGCCTCGATGTCGTGCCCGTCGACGGCGCGCCACTGCGCGCGGTTGAGCACGTCGAGCGCGAGCGGGTTGGTCTTCCGCGTCGGCGTGGAGATGCCGTAGGCGTTGTCCTCGACGATGAAGAGCACGGGCAGCTTGCGCTCCGCCGCGAAGGCGACGGCTTCGTAGAAATCGCCCTGGCGCGTGGCGGCGTCGCCGATCGTGGTGACGACCACGCCGTCCTTGCCGTCGAGCTGCAGGCCCCAGGCGATGCCGCACGCGGGCAGCAGCTGCGCACCGAGCGGCGTGGAGACGGTGACGATGTTCAACGCCCGGCAGGAGAAATGCGACGGCATCATGCGGCCGCGGGAGACGGACTCGCGCTTGGCGAAATACTCCAGCGCGAGGTGGCGCGTGCCGAGGCCGCGCCCCATCACGAGGCCGCGGTCGCGGTAATACGGCACGACGTAGTCGCCCGCGCGCAGCTGCGCGCCGAGGGCGCACAGCGCCTCGTGGCCGCGCCCGGAGACGTGGAAATGCCCCTTGCCCTGCCGGTTCAGGTTTTCCTCGCGCAGATCGCCGAGACGGCTCTCGAGCATCGTGCGCAGCAAGTGACGGCGTTGTTCCTGATTCAAAGGCGGGATCGCGGCGTGGGCCATTTCAGAGGGCGTGGCAGAGCGGAGAGGTTTCCCAAATTGTCATAAGCGGCAATGGCTTTTTCTGGAATCGCATCGGCGGGAACGGCGAAATTTCGCCGCGCCGTCGCGCATGGCGAGACCCGAAAGCGTCATCGCCGCGCGAAAAAAGCGCGGCGCGGATGCGCGCAGCTCACGCGCTCCGGCCGGTGCGACGCGCGTAGCGCATGAGTCCGCCGCGGAACGCCGGGAAGCCCGCGCCCATGAGCAGCGCAAAGTCCGCGTCGTCGGCCGATTTCAACACGCCTTCGTCGAGCACGCGCTGCGTCTCGGCGATCATCACGCCGTTGAGATGATCCTGGATCGCGCGCGCGTCCATCGCCTTCATCGCCGCGGGCGCGAGCGCCTGCAGCGCGGGGTTGGGGGCCTCCTTGCCGCCGGCGTAGGTGTAGAAGCCGGAGGAGGCGCCGTTCTTCCGCCCCTTCAGGCCGGCCGCGAGCATGCGGCGGCACACGGTGGCGGCGCGGAAACGCGCGGGGAAATAGTGCGCCATCTCACCGTAGATGAAGTCCGTCACGTCGACGCCGACTTCGTCGATCAGCCGCATCGGCCCCATCGGCCAGCCCCAGTCGCGCATCGCGGCGTCGAGCGCCGCCGCGGGCACGCCCTGCTCCCAGAGGAGGCAGGCCTCGTTGAGGTAGAAGAACAGCGCACGCGTGACGAGGAAGCCGGGCGACGAGCGGCAGATGACCGGCGTCTTGCCCAGCTGCTTGGCGAACGCGAGCACGCGCTCCGCCGTGTCGCGCGTCGTGTGCGGCGAGAGCACCAGCTCGACCAGCGGCATGCGGCTGACGGGATTGAAGAAATGGATGCCGATCGTGCGGCCGGGGAACGTGGCCGTCGCCGCCAGCTCCTCGATGGGCAGCGCCGACGTGTTCGACGCGAGCACGCAATCGGGGCGCACGACCTGCGTCAGCTCGGCGAAGAGCCGCTGCTTGTCCGCGACGCGCTCGACGATCGCCTCGACCACGAGGTCGCAATCCGCGAAGGGCGCGAGCTCCGTCGTGCCCTTCACGCGCGCCCAGCCCTGCGCGGCGGCGGCCGGGGAAAGCTTGCCGCGCTTCGCGGCCTCGTCGAAGAGCGCCTTGATCACGCCGAGCCCGCGCTCGAGCAACTCGGGCTTCACGTCGCGCAACACGACCTCGTAGCCGCGCGCCGCGCACCACTGCGCGATGCCGGAACCCATCACGCCCGCGCCCACGACCCCGATCTTGCGGAACGGGGCGGGCGCCGCGGCCGGCGCGCCTTCGGATTTCGGGAACCACGCGTCGACCGTGATCTTCTTCACGGCGTCCTTGAGGAAGAAGACGTGCACCATGTTCTGCGCGACCTCGCCGGCCGCGATGTCGCCGAAGAGCGCCGCCTCGAGGTCGAGTGCGGCGGCGAGCGGCAAGGTCGCGCCCTGCTCGATCGCATCGAGCACGGCGAGCGGCGCGGGCTGACCGCGCAGGCGCGTGAGCGCGGATTTGCGCTGCGCAGCGAAGAACGCCGCGCCCGCCGGTGCCCCGGTGGCGCGCGCCGGTTTGCCGCCCGCAGCGAGCTTGAGCGCGGCGGCCTTCGCCCGCTCGCGCAGCTCGGCAGCGGACGCAACCTCGTCGATCAGACCCGCGCGGAGCGCCTCCGCCGCGGGCACGAGCTGGGCCTTGAGAATGTGTTCCACCGCCGCCGCCGCGCCGATGAGACGCGGCAACCGCGCGCAACCACCCCAACCCGGGATCAAACCGATGCCGACCTCGGGCAGGCCGATGACCGTCGCGGGCGCGTCGCTCGCCACGCGCCAGTGGCACGCGAGCGCGAGCTCGAAGCCGCCGCCGGCGCACGCGCCGTGGATCGCACACACGACCGGCACCTTAAAGTTGTCGAGCAACGCGAACAGCTCCTGCCCCGCTCGCGAGGCGGCGCGCGCGGCCGCGGCGTCCTCCAGCCGGCCGAGCCACTTGAGGTCCGCGCCGGCGATGAAGATCTTCTCCTTCGCGCTGGTGACGACGACCGCGCGCACCGGCTGGGCGGCGAGCGCCTCCACGGCGGCGCGCAGCGCGGCCTGCGTGGCGGGGTTGAAAACATTGGCGCGGCTCGCGGGATCGTCGAAGGTGATCCAGCCGATGCCGTCGCCATCGACGGAATGCGTGACCGTGACGGGGTGAGTCATGGGGGAATTTCACCCATAGGAACGCAGCGGACGCCGCCCTGTAAACGCCAAGGCCGGCCGCGTCCCCAACTATTAGCGCGCGTATGACATGGGTTGACGCGCTACTGGCCGCCCGCGGGAAACGGCGCCGCGCGCGCTCAGCGCCGGCGCTTCGCGTCCGGCCCGGCGAACTTGCGCAGGTATTTCAACGCCACCTCGAAATCGTGCGGCAGCGGCGCCGTGAGCGTCACGCGCTCGCGCGTGAGCGGATGCGTGAAGGTGAGCGCCTGTGCGTGGAGCGCGAGGCGCGCAAGCAGCGGCCGCTCGTCGGCGCGGCCCTTGTAGCCGCGCTTCAGGTCGGAGAGGAGCAGCGGCGTGGCGTTGCCGTAGAACGGATCGTTGAGGATCGGCCAGCCGCTGGCGGCGAGGTGCACGCGGATCTGGTGCGTGCGGCCGGTCTGCGGCCGGCACTCGAGCAGCGTGAACGTGCCGAAACGCTCGAGCACCCGGAACTCGGTCACGGCGCCCTTGCCGTGCTTGCGCACGACGCACATGCGACCCGGCGCGGCATCGTCCTCCTTCAGCACGAGGTCCACGGCGAACTCATCCGGCAACCCGCCCGCGGCATCCGCGACCGGCTTCGTGCCACCGGCCCACGGCGCGGCGCATTCGCCCGCCCCGACGACGAACGCAAGGTAACGTTTTTCGACGGTCTTCGACTGGAACTGGCCGCTGAGGAAATCGAGCGCGGGCTTGGACTTGGCGCAGAGCACGAGGCCGCTCGTGTCGGCGTCGATGCGGTGCACGTTGGCGACGCCGTGCCCCAGGCGCTCGTGGACGAGCCCCATCAGGTTCACGCGGGTCTTGTCCCAGCGGTCAGGCGCGATCAGCAGCCCGCTGGGCTTGTCGAAGGCGATGACCGCTTCGTCTTCGAAGATCACGGGCGGAAGGGACGACATGCGCGGCGTGTTCAACGCCATGGAGCGCCTCCGCGCAACCCTATACCGGGCACGCCCGGGAAGGCCCCGGGGCCGGGATGATTTCCACCCCGTCGCAGGTCCGGTCTGGCTTCCGCGCGGCGAACTGCTTGTCTCTCCGGCATGACGTTGGCGCCGGCCTTCCTCGTGAAAATCCTCGCGAGCTATCGTGCAGCCCGGTTGCGACACCGGCTGGCGGCCGGCGGCCCGGGCATCGCGGCGCAACAAACGGCGTTGGCGCGGCTCTGCGGCGCGCTGGCGCGCACGGAATTCGGCCGCCTGCACGGCCTGCCGGCGGGAGCCGACCTGGCGACCTTCCGTCAACGCGTGCCGTTGCGCCGCGTGGAGGAGTTTCGCGGCTGGATCGAGCGCATGGCGGGCGGCGCCAGCGACGTGCTCTGGCCCGGCCGCTGCCGGCACTTCGTCTATACTGCGGGCACCGTCACCGGCACGCCGCGCCCGCTGCCCGTGACCGCCGACCTGCTCGCCCACTACCGCGGCGCACTCGCCGACGCGCTCCTGCTCCACGTGCTGCGCACGGGCAGCCGCGAGATTTTCCTCGGCCGCCACCTGCACCTCGGCTCGGGCACGGCGCTCACCTGCGCGGGCGAATCCTCCGCCGGTTACCTCGATGCCATGGCTTGGCTCTCGCTCTCGGACTGGGCCCGCGAAAATCTCTACGCCCCCGATCGCGCGCTCGCCGATCGCTCGGACAGCCCCGAACGCACCGCCGCCATCGTGCAACGCTACCCCACCGGCGCGCCCGTCTCCCTTCTCGCCGGCACGCCCGCCGCGCTGCTCGCGCTCGCGGAGGCCGCGCGCGGGCCGGACGCGGAAGCCGCACCGCTGCGCGCGCGCTGGCCACGGTTGGAATGCGCCGTGCACACGGGCGCGCTGCCGCTCCTGCTGCTCGACGACCTTCGCGCCGCTCTCGGCCCCGGCGTTTGCCCGCACGAGGTCTATGCGGCGGCGGAAGGCATCTTCGCCGCGCAGGACGGCGAGGCGAGCGCCGGGCTGCGCCTGTTCACGGATGCCGGTCTCTTCTTCGAATTCGTGCCGGTGCGCGAACTGCCCGCCGGCGGCGAGCTGCCGCCCGGGCTCACGTGCCTCACGCTCGCCGAGGTGCAGACGGGCACCGACTACGCGCTGGTCGTCACGACCCCGGGCGGGCTCTGCCGCTGCGTGATGGGCGACCGCGTGCGCTTCGTCTCGACCACCCCGCCGCGCCTCATCGTCACCGGCCGCACGGAGCTGCAACTCGACACCTGCGGCGAACAGATCGGCGAGCGCACGCTCACGACGCTGCTGCAGGGCGTGTGCACGCGCAGCGATTGGAAACCGGTGGCCTTCCACGTCGCCCCCTACGCGCTGCGCCCCGCGCCGCGCCCGCTCCATTGCCACGAGTGGTGGATCGAGTTGCGCTCCGGCACCGTGCGCACGCCCACGGGTCCGGTGCTGGCGCTCGAGCTCGACGAGGAGCTGCGCCGGCGCAACCCCGACTACGAAGCGCGCCGCCTGCACGGCCAGATCGCCGAGCCCATCGTGCGCCTCGTCATGCCCGGCACCTTCGCCCGGTGGGCGCAGACGCACGCCGCGCCGGGCGGACTGGCCAAGCTCTCTCCCTGCCGCAACGACCGGCGCGTGGCCGACCAGCTCGCCGGCATCGCGCGCTTCCACGCCGGCGGTTCGCAACCGCCGCTGCGGGAGCCGGCGTCAGGCGCTTGAGCGTCGACGGCTGGACTCAGCGACGGCCTTGCGCGGCGCAGCCTGCGATCTCAGGCGTGCCGGCCCTTGAAGGTCAGCTCGGCCACGCCGCTCTTGTCGAGCTGGCCCAGCCCCAAGGCCTGCATCCGCTCGAACTGCGCCTTGGTCGCCGCCGCTAGCGGCAGCTCGAGGCCGGCGTCGCGTCCGAGTTGCCATGCGATCGTCGTGTCCTTCGCGGCGTGCGCGGCCGAGAAGAAGCACTCGTGCGCGCGGTGCTGCATGTCCTCGCCGTCGGTCTTCAGCACCTGCGAGTTGGCGCCGGTCTGTGCAAACACCTCGCGCAACATCGCAAGATCGAGCCCGAGTGCGTGTCCGAGGCCGAGCCCCTCGGCGAGGCCGGCGGTGTTGATGTTCATCACCAGGTTCACCAGCGCCTTCACCTGCGCCGCCTGCCCGGCCGAGCCGATGTAGCGCAGGGCGGAGCTGAGCTGCTCCAGCACCGGACGCACCCGCTCGAACGCCGCGCGATCGCCGCCGCACATCAGGTAAAGTGTGCCGTTGCGCGCCTGCGGGATCGACGAGGCCATGCAACCTTCGAGCGAGACCGCCCCCGCCGCCCGCGCGCGGCGCCCCACCTCGACATGCACGGCCGGCGTGATCGTGGCGCAGTTGACGAACACCCGTCCCTGCGCGCCGGCGAGCAGCGAGTCGCCGCTCTCGGCGAACACCGCCAGCTGCGCCGCATCGTCGGTGACGACCGTGAAGATCAGATCGGCTTCCGCCGTGACCTCCGCCAGGCACGTCGCCGCGCGGCAGCCCAGCTCGCGCGCGAGCTCCGCCGCGGCCGGCGCGTGCACGTCGTGCACGACCGTGATCGTGCGGCCGCAGTCCTTGAGGCGCCGCGCCATGTTCGCGCCCATGCGCCCGACGCCGACAAATCCGATGCGTTCGATCATGATGAAGAAGGGTTGTCCCGGACGATTCGCATCCGCGCCTTTTCCGCCAGCCAGAACACCGCGCGGACGCGGGCGCGGCAGCGCGCACCTGTCAGCACGAGGCAAACCCGGAGCATGAAGCGGAACTTTTGGCTTTGGTGAGCGGGAGAAATAACCGCCCGCGCCGGCAAATCCCACGTTGTTCCAGGCACGCGGCCGGCACTCCATCGCGGTCCACGGGCCAAAACTCAACCGACCCAACCCAGATCCGTATGAAACGATTCGCACTCCTCAGTCTCATCGCCCTCAGCCTCACGGCTTCGGCCCAAGCCGTCATCATCGGCGTCAACACCGGCTATCTCGTGGACAGCCAGGAAGCCTACTTCGCCGCCCGCATCGGCGGCGCTTTCTCCGAGAACGACAGCATCTCCCACCAGGGAGAGTTTGAGATCGGCTACACGCAGGACTCCGACGCGGGCATCAAGGCGGACATCCTTCCGCTGATGCTCAACTACCGCGCGGAGTTCAAAAACCAGCAGGGCTGGACCCCGTATGTCGGCGTCGGCGCCGGCATGGCCCGCGCCAGCCTCAAGGCCTGGTTCGGCAGCCAGGACGATTGGACGTTCGCCCTGCAGGGCTTCGCCGGCGTGGGCTACAAGGCCAGCGCGAACGCGACGCTCACCCTAGGCGTGCGCTACCTCTGGATCGACGACGTGAAGCTCTTCGGCACCGCGGTCGAAGTCGGTGACGACCTCGCCATCGAGGCCGGCGTGAGCTTCAAGTTCTGAGCCGGCGCCAGCCATCCCTTTTCCCCGAGGCGCGCACCCACCGGTGCCGCCTCTTTTGTTTTGCGGCGGCGGGTGCGCCCGGATTTGTTGCCCGGACCACCGCCTCTCCGCCGATGCTCACGTTGCTCCGCCTGTTGTTGAAGGTGCTTTTCCGTCTCCGTGTCGAGGGCGCCGAGGCGCTGCACGGCCCGGGCCCGATGCTCCTCTGCCCCAACCACACCTCGTGGCTCGACTGGGCGCTCGTGCTCGTGTGCCTCGACGACAGCTGGAAATTCGTCGCCTCCTCCACCACCGCGCAGACCACGTGGATCCATCGCAAGATGATGATCAACTCGCGCACGTTCCCGGTGGACAACACCTCGTCCTACGCCGTGCGCGGCATGGCCGAGCACCTCGAGCGCGGCGGCAAGCTCGTGCTCTTCCCCGAGGGCCGCATCAGCGCCACGACCAACCTCATGCGCGTCTACGACGGCACGGCCTTCCTCGTGCACCGCACCGGCGCCAAGGTCGTCACCTGCTACCTCCGCAACGCCGTCCGCGTGCGCTGGGTGCGCCACACGGGGTGGACGAAGTGGTTCCCGCAACTCTCGGTCCACTTCAGCCCGCCGCTCACCGCCCCGGATTTTTCCCATCTCGCCCACAACGTTGCGCGCCAGAAGCTCACCCAGTGGCTGCGCGACCAGATGATGCGCCAGCAATTCGAGGTCGAAATGCGCGACGGCCCCGCCACGCTGCCCGCCGCCATCGTCGAGATGGCGCGCGCCCTGCCCGGCAAGATCATCGCCGAGGACCTCACCTGGACCGAGTCCACCTACCGCAAGCTCATGATCGGCACCGAAGCGCTCGCCGGCGCCCTCGCCCGGGATTTCTCGCCGGACCGCGGCGAGCGCATCGGCGTCATGCTCCCGACCGTCAACGGCGCCATGGTCACCACGCTCGCGCTCTGGTCGCTGGGCAAGACGCCCGCCTATCTCAACTACTCCAGCGGCGGGCCCGTGATGGTGAGTTGCGCGCGGCTCGCCGGCCTCCGCCAAGTGCTGACCTCGCGCGTGTTCCTCGAGAAGGCGCGGCTCAACCTCGCTCCGCTCGAGGAGGCCGGCATCCGCTTCATCTACCTGGAGGATGTCCGCACGCGCATCGGCGGCGGCGCCAAGCTCCGCGCGCTGCTCGGCAACCTTTTCTCCGTCGGCCGCGCCCTGCGCCGCTCCCCGGTCGCAGCCGGCGACACTGCCGCCATCATCTTTACCAGCGGCTCCGAAGGCATCCCGAAGGGCGTCGAGCTCAGCCACCGCGGCCTGCTCGCCAACCTCCGCCAGCTCTTCGTCGCCGCGGACCTGCGCGACGAGGACCGCTTCTTCAACGCCCTGCCCTTCTTCCACAGCTTCGGCCTCGTCGGCGGCATCATCGCGCCGCTCGTGCGCGGCTGCTACGTCTTCAACTACCCTTCGCCGCTCCACTACCGCATCGTGCCGACCGTCGTCTACGAGAAGAACTGCACGATTCTCCTCGGCACGAACACCTTTCTCAACGGCTACGCGCGCAAGGCGCACCCCTACGATTTCCACACCGTCCGCTACCTCGTCGCCGGCGCGGAGAAGGTGCAGACCGCTACCTTCGAGACCTACGCGCGCAAGTTCGGCGTGCGCATCCACGAAGGCTACGGCGCCACCGAGTGCGGGCCCGTGCTCTGCCTCAACACCAAGATGGACCCCAACACGCTCACCGCCGGCCGGCTCCTCCCCGGCATCGAGTGGCGTCTCGAACCCGTCGAGGGCGTGCCCGAGGGCGGAAGGCTCTTCGTGCGCACACCGGCGATGATGAAGGGTTACCTCAATCCCGACGCCAACGCGCAGTTCCAGGCGCTCGGCGGCTGGTATGATACGGGTGACATCGCGCAGGTGGACGCCGACGGCTACGTCACCGTGCTCGGCCGCCTCAAGCGCTTCGCCAAGGTCAGCGGCGAGATGATCTCGCTCACGGCCGTCGAGGACGCGCTCGCCGGCGCCTTCGCCGCCACCTACGGCCTGCGCTGCACGCTCGCCGTCGTCGCCGTGCCCGACGCGGAGAAAGGCGAGAAACTCGTCGCCCTCGCCAACGAGCCCCGCCTGCAACTCGCCGACGTCCGCGCCGCCGTGCGCGCCAAGGGCCTGATCAATCTCTGCGCGCCGCGCGAGCTGCGCTTCGTGCACGCCATCCCCAAGCTCGGCTCCGGCAAGGTCGATCACCGCGAACTCGCCCGCATGCTCCGCGACGGCGAGACGACGGTCGCCACGACCGAAGCCTCCGCGTAGGGCCGGTCTCCGAACGGCCCGGCTGAGGTTGCACGGAGAGGTTGAGGCCGGCGAACCGATACCCCATCGCCCGGATCATCTGTAGGGCGGGGTCGCCGCACCCCGCCTCGAACGTGATACCGCCTTCGAGCAAAGCGGGGTTTGGCGACCCCGGCTTGCATTTCAACTCCTGACCGCCGCGCCCCTTCTCCGAACGGCCACTGTTCAGCGCCCGCGATTTCCTACACCTTTCCCCCATGTCCGCTCCTTTGCCTGCCGCCGGTTTCGATCTCGACGCCTATCTCGCCCGCATCGGCTACTCCGGTCCGCGCGCGCCCACGCTCGACACGCTGCACGCGTTGCTCTGGCACCACACAACGACGATCCCATTCGAGAACCTCGACGTCCTCCTCGGTCGCCCGATCGCGCTCACGCCGGCCGCACTCATGACCAAACTCGTCCACGACGGACGCGGCGGCTACTGCTTCGAGCAGAACAATCTCTTCCTCCTCGCCCTGCGCACGCTCGGCTACCGCGTGACCCCGCTGGGCGGACGCGTGCGCTGGCAGATCCCGCGCGATGTCGTCCCTGCGCGCACGCACCTCTTTCTTCGCGTGCATCTGCCCGAGGGAGACTTCGTCGCCGATGCCGGACTCGGTGCCGCCTCGCTCACCCGCCCGCTTGCCCTCGTGTTCGGCCCCGAACAAGGCACGCCGCACGAACCGCGCCGCTTCGTCAAGGAAGGCGGACGCCTGTTCCACCAGATGAAGCTCGGCGACGAATGGGCCGACGTGTTGGAGTTCACGACCGACGAGATGCACCCGATCGATTGGGAGCTCGCCAACTGGTGGACGAGCGCGAGCCCGGCCTCGCATTTCCGGCACAACCTCACCATCGGACTCGCGCTGCGCGACGGCACGCGCAAGGGCCTCCGCTCGGACGGATTCACGCATCGTCGCGGCGGCGAGATCCTGCACCGCGAACCCGTGCGCGACGGCGCCCACGTGCTCGCGTTGCTCGCGGAGCATTTCGGCCTGCACTTCCCCGCGGCTACACGCTTCGGCCCGCCTGAAGCGCCGTGGGCAAAGTAGGGTCGCGTTGCGACTGACTTTGGTGCCGCGATTGGCAGGAAAGCGCCGGCCTTCCTGCCGCGAGCCAGTCGCTCTGGCTGCGCCTGGTTTCAGGTCGGTGGAGCTTCAGTCGCGTTGCAGACTCACATTGCACGTCACGCCGTCGGCGTTGCGCGTCACCACCACGACTTTCGCTCCCTGCGCCAGCCAACGCTGCACGAACGCGCCCACTTCCTCGAGAGGTATCCGTTCGTGTCGCTCCATGAAATACATGCCGCGCATTCTAGATCGTGCCTCCGCGCGCTCATCGCGCAAAAGAGCCTTAGTTTAGGTGCGCGCGCCTCTTGTGGCGCCCTCGCGCCGGCGTCAGCAAGGAGGGTTTTTGCCCGCGTCAGGCCGTCACCCGCGCCGGCGGCTCGCGCCCCTCGTTCAGCTCGATCATCTCGAACGACGTGTGCGCGATGCCATCGGTCTGGCCGGCCTCCTCCTTGAGTTTCTGCAGGTAGGCGCCGACGCGGTCGTTCCACCCGAGCTTGCGCGAGTGCTCATTCCAGACGAGCGCCTGGGTGCGGTTCGGCCGCAAGCCGCGGGCGAAGATCCACTCGGCGAGTTCCGCGTCCGTGCCGCCCTCGCGCACGCGCGCTTCCACGTCCGCGAACGACACGTTGAGAAAACCGCACAACTGCCCGTCGAGGCCGAGCGACAGCCCGTAGTTGCGGTGATATTCCTCCGGCAACTGCCCGGCGAGGTGCAACCGGATCTTGTCGAGCATGCGCCCGAGATGATGGAGACCGCCGACCGTCTTGTCGTAGGGGCTGCGCAGACCGGGCACGTGAGGCATGGCCGCATGGAAAAGCCGGCCTCCCGCCCGCGCCACCCTAAAGTCGCATCTCCCGTCTGCCGCCGCGCCGCCGTCCCCGCGCGGGAAGGCGCCGAAAGTCAGACTCCTACGCCATGCGCCGGGCGTAAGCGTCACCGGTCTTGGGTCTTGTGCGGGCGGTTTTAGCGCGGAAAATCCCTCCCATGCTGCCACTTCCCCTGCGTGTCCTCCGTCTCACGCTCGCCTGCGCCTTTCTCGCCGCGAGCGGCCCCGCTCTTCTCGCCCAGCGCGTCGCCGTCGAGGCGCGCCACGGCGTCGTCACCTCGGCGCACGCGCTCGCCTCGCAGGCCGGCGTGGAAATCCTGCAGAAGGGCGGCAACGCCGTCGACGCCGCCGTGGCCACCGGCCTCGCGCTCACCGTCGTCTATCCGGTCGCCGGCAACATCGGCGGCGGCGGCTTCATGGTCATCCACCTCGCGCAAGGCGGCCAGCACATCATCGATTACCGCGAGATCGCCCCCGCTGCCGCGACGCGCGACATGTATCTCGGGCCCGATGGCGAGCTGATCAACGGCCCCGGCTCCTCCACCGTCGGCTGGCGCGCCAGCGGCGTGCCCGGCTCCGTCGCCGGCTTCGCGCTCGCCCTGGAAAAATACGGTTCGGGCAAGGTCTCCTGGGCCGACGTGTGCGAACCCGCGCGCCGGCTCGCCGCGGAAGGCCACGCCGTGACGCAGACCACCGCCAACGGCCTGCGCAACAGCGCCCGCCATCTCGGCCGCTTCGACGAGTCGCGCCGCGTCTACCTCAAGGACGGCGCCTTCTGGCAGACCGGCGATTGGTGGGTGCAACGCGACCTCGGCGAAACCTTCGCCCGCCTGCAGAAGTTCGGCCCGCGCGAGTTCTACGAAGGCGAGACCGCCCGCCTCATCGCCGCAGCCATGGCCGCGAACAGCGGCACCATCACGCTCGAGGACCTCAAGAATTACCGCGCCGTCGAACGCGAGCCGCTGCGCGGCAGCTACCGCGGCCACGACATCGTCACCATGCCGCCGCCCAGCTCCGGCGGCATCGCGTTGCTCCAGATGCTGAAGATGATCGAGCCCCACGACGTCGCCGCGCTCGGCCACGACTCCTCGGCGAAATACCACCTCTTCACCGAGGCGATGAAGCGCGCCTTCCGCGACCGCGCCGAATACCTCGCCGACCCCGACTTCTCGCCCGTGCCCGTCGCGCCGCTGCTCGATGCCTCCTACCTGCGCCAGCGCTTCGCCGACTTCGACCCCGACCGCACCAAGCCCGCCGCGGAGATCGCCCCCGGCCTCGGCAAGGCCGTCGTCGCCGCCGTGCCCGCCCCCGAATCGCTCGAGACCACGCACTTCTCCATCGTCGACTCCGCAGGCAACGCCGTGGCCAACACCTACACGCTCAACGGCGCCTACGGCTCCGGCGTCACCATCCCCGGCACCGGCATCCTCATGAACAACGAAATGGACGATTTCACCTCCAAGCCCGGCACGCCGAACAAATTCGGTCTCATCCAGGGCGAGGTGAACTCCATCGCCCCGCGCAAGCGCCCGCTCTCCGCCATGACGCCCACGCTCGTCTTCAAGGACGGCCGGCTCATCCTCATCACCGGCAGCCCCGGCGGCCCGACCATCATCAACACCGTCCTTCAGGTGATCAGCAACGTGGTCGATTTCCAGATGACGCCCATGCAGGCCGTCGAGGCCCCGCGCATCCACCACCAGTGGATGCCCGACGTGCTCACCTACGAGAAGCTCAGCATGTCCACCGACACGATCCGCGCCCTCGAAGCCCGCGGCCACACCGTGCGCATGCGCCAATCCTACGAAGGCACGTATCAGGGCGACGCCGAGACGGTCTTCATCGACGCCGACGGCCTCCGCCACGGCGCCGCCGACCCGCGCAAGGGCGACTCCGCCGCCATCGGCTACTGACAAGTCCTGCGGCGCAGCCGATCCGCCCCACCCAGCGCGACCCGCCGGTCGCGCTTTTTCGTGTCCGCCCCCGGCAACCGGCCCGCAGGCGCAGCTCCTGATAGTTGTTATTGACAACCTTCATAGTTTGGTTGCTATACGCAACCATCAAGCCGCCCCCAAAACCAAAACGAAAATTCCATGAACACCTCCGCCTTCCTCACCGCCCTCCGCGCCCATCCTGCGCTCCCGCTGGTCTTCCGCTCCGGCAGCGCGCCCCTTGCCTCCGGCTATCACCTCACGGAGGTGAAGCGCGTCAGCTACGAGACGATGGATTGCGGCGCCATGACGCACCGCTGGGCCGAGACGCAGTTCGAACTCTGGGTCCCGCCGCTCGTCGGCGGCCTGCCGGGTCGCGGTCCTATGTCCGCGGGCAAGTTCACCGCCATCATCGACCGCGTCGACAAGGAACTCCCGCTCGACGATGAGACGGAGGCCCGTGTGCACGCCAGCCTCGGCGCCCACCCCGCTGCGCTCTACGACATCGCCGCGTTGCACGTGCACGAAGGCCAGCTCCTGGTCGAGCTCACGCCCGACCGCACGCGCTGCAAGTCCGCCGAACGCCGCGTCGCCTCGCTCACCGGCGGCTGCTGCGGCAGCGCCGCCTCCGCCGCCGCGGACACCTCCTCACCCACCGAGTCGGCCGGCTGCGGATGCGATCACGACAATCGCCCCGTCGTCGCAAGTCCCAGCTCCGCCTGCTGCACCTGAGGCGTCCCGGCACGCGGCGCTCGCCAAAACGCAGAGGCCGCCCCAATTTCCCCCGCATGGCCCGCTCCGCCACCTCCACCGCCCAGCAGACCGATGCGCTCCTGCGCGACGTCGTGCGCCTCTTCCTGCAGGCCCAGCGCACGATGACCTCCTGCTGCACCGACGCGACCGCGAAGGAGTGCGAAGCACTGCTGTTGCTCGGCGCGCAGCCGGAGCCACTCACCGTGCAGGCCTTCGCCGATCTCATGGGCTTGGAGAAAACCTGGGCCAGCCGGCTCGTCGCGCGCCTCGAGCAAGGCGGTCATATCCGCCGCATCGATCATCCGGTCGACGGCCGCAGCTGGCTGATCGAACTCACCGCCAAAGGTCGGAAAGAGCGCGCCGAGCTCGAAAAATCGCTCAATGCCAACGCCGTCACGCTCCTCGGCTGCGTGCCCGCCACCGAGCGTGCCAACGTCGAGCGCGCTCTCACGCACCTCCGCGACGCCCTTGCCCGCTGCCTCCGCGACTGCACTCCATCATCCTGATTCCCATGTCCTCCCCTTCCCGCCACGCAGAGACGCTCGCCGTGCACGCCGGCCGCGCACCCGATCCGGCCACCGGCGCCGTCACGCCGAGCCTCGTCTTCAGCTCCACCTTCGCCCGCGACGAACAGGGCCGGCTGCCCGGCGGCCACATCTACTCGCGCACCTCCAATCCCAACCGCGCCGCCGTCGAATCCGCCCTCGCCGCGCTCGAAGGCGGTGCCCAAGCCCTCGCCTTCGCCTCCGGCCAGGCCGCCGCCACCGCGGTGTTCGCCGCGCTCGCCCCGGGCGACCGCGTGCTGTTGCCCGACGACCTCTACCACGGCACGCGTTACCTCGCGAAAAACGAGTTCGCGCGCTGGGGCCTCGTCCCGGAATTCGTCGACACGAGCGACCTCGCCGCCATCGCCACCGCGCTGCAACGGCCCGCGCGCCTGCTCTGGCTCGAGACGCCTTCCAACCCGCGCCTGAAGATCTCCGACATCGCCGCCGCCGCCCAGCTCGCCCGTGCGGCCGGCGCGCTCGTCGTGGTCGACAACACCTGGGCGACGCCCGTGCTCACACAGCCGATCGCGCTCGGCGCGCACCTCGTGCTGCACTCGACGACGAAGTATCTCGGCGGACACAGCGACCTGCTCGGCGGCGCGCTCGTGCTCGGCGCGGACGCGCCGGCGGAGCTGCTCGCGCGGCTGCGCTCATGGCAGAATCTCGGCGGCGCCGTCCCCGCCCCGTTCGATTGCTGGCTGTTGTTGCGCAGCCTCAGCACGCTGCCGCTGCGCGTGCGCGCCCAATCCGCCACGGCCGCCACGCTCGCCGCCTGGCTGGCCGAGCATCCCCAAGTGGAACGCGTCTATTATCCCGGCCTCGCCTCGCATCCGCACCATGCCGTCGCGGTGCGCCAGATGGCTGCGGGCGGCGGCATGATTTCATTCGAAGTGCGCGGCGGACACGACGCGGCCAAGGCCGTCGCGGGCCGCGTGCGGCTCATCACGCCCGCCACCAGCCTCGGCGGCGTGGAGAGCCTGATCGAGCATCGCCGCCCGGTCGAAGGCCCCGACTCCGTGACGCCTCCGGGTTTGCTGCGCTTCTCCGTCGGTCTCGAACACGCGGACGACCTGCGCGCCGATCTCGCGCAGGCGCTGGGCTGAGCCGGGATCATGCAGGTGGTGTGCGTCGGTGTCCCTGCCGACGCCTGTCGCCGCTGGGACAGCGGCGACCACCCCATTGGCAGGAGCTCATCAGTCGGGAATCGCGTCCAACGGCATGAGTCCGGCTGAGGCCGCGCCGCGCGCTCACTCGCTGCGCAGCGCCTCGACGGGATTCACCCGCACGGCGCGCAACGCGGGCACGAGGCACGCGAGCAGGCCGGCGGTGCCGAGCGTGAGCGCGACGCCGAGGAACGTGGCCGGATCCGTCGGGGTGACACCGTAGAGGAAGTTCGTCTGCAATTTTCCGGCGAGGAAACCGAGGCCGAGCCCGATCGCCAGACCGAGGGCGAGCCGCAGGCCGCCTTCGCGCAGGATGAGCCGCAGCACGGCACCGGGCGCGGCGCCGAGCGCCATGCGCACGCCGATCTCCTGCGTGCGTTGGTTCACGCTGTAGGCCATGACGCCGTAGAGGCCGACGCCCGAGAGCACGAGCGCCACGCCGCCGAAGATGCCGAAGATCCAAGCGAAGAGTTGCTTGAAGAATTTCGCCTGCGCGACCATCGCCTCCAGCGTGCGCGGCCAGTAGATCGGGAGGTCGTCGTTGAGCGCGCGCACTGTCGTGCGCACGACCGGGGCGAGCGCCGCCGCGTCGCCCGTGCGCGCGCGGGTGAAGACCGTCATGAAGCGCGCCTCGTTGCGCTGGCTGAACGGCACGTAGGCCTGCGGCATGTTGCTCCACTCGCCTTGGAAATTGCCCTGGAGCGTCGGGCTGACGACGCCGATGACGGTCAGCCACTTCAACTCGGCGGGCTTGCTGCCGTCGCCGTAGGCGAAGCGCTGGCCGAGCGGATTCTCGCCGGGCCAATATTTTTCCACGAAGCGCGAGCTCACGATCGCCACGGGCAGAGCGGAGGCGGTGTCGCGGTCGTCGAACGTGCGCCCTTGCAGCAGCTTGATGCCGAGGGTGTCGAAATAGCCGCCGGAGACGCCGACCTCCGTGGCGAACTGGCGCGGCGCATCCGGGCCGGCGGGCCGACCGTCGATGACGATCACGTTGCGGTTGTTCCACGTCGGCTGTGCCGAGGAGATGGCGGCGGACTCGATCTCGGGGCGCGCGGCGAGGCGCTCCACGAGTTGGCGGTAAAACTCACGCTGCGCGTCGGCGGTCTTGAACTCCGCCTCGGGCAGGCCGATGCGGTTCGTGAAGATGCCCGCGGTGCGGTAGCCGATGTCGGTGGACTGGATCGCCATCACCGAGCGCACGTAGAGTCCCGACAGGACCAGCAGCACGCACGACAGCACGACCTCGCCCACGACCATCGCGCGCGTGAACTTGCTCAGCGAGAAACCGGTCGAGCCGCGTCCGCCATCCTTCAACACAGTGACGAGATCGCTGCGCGACGCGCGCCACGCCGGCCAGAGCCCGGCCGCGAGACAGGAGAACAACGCGAGGCCGACGACGTAGGCGATGCCCGTGGCGTCGATGTCGAACACCATCCAGTAGGGCGGCGACGTGCCTTCGACGTAGTGGTTGAAGATGGCCATCAACCCGTAGGCGACGCCGAGGCCGAGCGCGGCGCCGGCGGACGAGAGCAGCAGGGCCTCGGAGAGCAGCAGTTGCACGAGGCGGCGGCGGCCCGAGCCGAGGGCGGAGCGCACCGCGATCTCCTTGCCGCGCACGGCGGCGCGCGCGAGGAGGAGATTGGCGACGTTGGCGCAGGCGATGAGCATGACGAGGAACACCGCGCCGAACATCAGGCCCATGAGCTGGCGCGTCTCGTCGTCGATGAACTCGTCGCGCAAGGGCTTCACCGTCACGCCCACATCCCGGTTCGTGTCGGCGTGGGCGGTCTCCAGCTGGCGGGCGAGGCCGGCGATCTCGGCGCGGGCGGCTTCGAGCGAGACCCCGTCCTTCAAGCGCCCCATGACTTCCCAGTAGCGGTTGTCGCGTTTCTCGTCCGGCATCTGGCGGAGCGGCATCCAGGCATCGGATTCCTCCGGAAAACGGAAATCCGCCGGCGCGACGCCGACGACGGTGGCCCATTCGCCGTTCACCTTCACGCTACGGCCAAGGATGGAGGGATCGGATTTGAAACGGTCGCGCCAGAGCGAGTGCCCGAGCACGACGACGGGGGCGGCCGAGGGCTCTCCCTCGGTCGGCAGGAACCAGCGTCCATGCAACACCGGCACGCGCAGCATGGCCGGGCCGCTGAAGGTGATGGCGCAACCGGTGACGCGCTCGGGATCGGCGCCCTCGCTGCTGATGTTGAAGGTGCGTTCCTGGTAGGCGGCGAGATCCTCGAACGAGCTCTGCCCGGCGCGGAGGTCGCGGAAGTCGTCCGACGACATGCCCATGCTGTCGATGCCCGCCTTGAGATTGTTGTTCTCGACATGCAGGACGCGGTGCTGCTCGGGGAAGGGCAGACCGCGCAGCACGACCGCGTTGACGATGCCGAACATCGCGGTGTTCACGCCGATGCCGAGCGTGAGCGTGAAGACGGCGACCAAGGTGAACAACGGACTCCGGGCGAGAGTCCGCGCGGCGAGGCGGAGATCGGAAAGCATGGCGGGGCCTGGGTGGTGGTTGTCCTGACAACACACCCCGGCCGCGCGCAGTTGCAGAAACTACGCAGACACTTCGTCCCCGCCCGGTCGGCCGGGCGGGCGGCGGTCAACGGAAGCGCCGGCGCGCCGGGTGACCGGCGCGGGAGCCACGCTCATTCCTCGTCTTGGACGGTGAAGTTGATCGGGATGCGGACGCGGGTGTTCACGCGCTTGCCGCTCTTCATGCCGGGACGGAACTTCCACTTGCTCACGCCCATGATGGCCGCGTCTTCGAAGTCGCGATGCACGGACGGCTGCGCGGTGGCGTTCACCACGTCGCCGTTCTCGGTGACGATGAACTCCACGATCACGGTCGCCTGCGTGTATTGCTGCTTCATCTGGAACGGGAAGTTCGGCGCGGGCTGCGCGATCGGCGAGGGCTGGCGGTCGAGCTGGGAGATCTCGAACACCTTGCCGAGGTTCTGCATGGTGCGCCCGCCGCGGGCGATGTTCACCGGGATCTGCGTGACCTTGGCGGCCTGCAAATTGCTGGTGACATCCGGAGCGTATTGCAGCGGCTGCACGAAGGCGCTCACGGTGACCGACGGGGCATCCGCCAGCATCGGCACCGCCATCGCGGGAGTTTCGTCCGCGACCTCGCCGAGTTCCTGCACGGTCTCGGGCTCCTCTTCCTTCAGGTCCGGCATGGCGATTTGCACGACGGCAACCTCCTCGACCGGAGCGGCTCTGATGACCTTGCGAGGTCCATTAAACCCATAGAGAAGAACGACATGGAATGACGCCGAAGCGATCAGACCTATCGCCAACATCAACCAAGGGCGATCATTCGACTGGTAGCGCCAAGCGCCGGGATTGCGGGCAGTCGGGTTTTTGGGAGTGGGCGTAGTCGGCATGGGCTTTGGTGCGGTCAGCGAGTGACTCGCAGGGGTGGCATCCAGCTTGAGCATGCCAACATAATACTCCCCCCGGCCCTTGCAACCCCTGCATCGCTTGCCCAAGGGTGCGCATCGTTTGCAGCCCCCGGCAAGTGCGCCATTGCACCCACCTAACCCACGCTGCCAGACTGGGTTCATGACGCTCGCCGACCTCGGCTGGACCGACGAATGGGCCACCGCCTTCGCGCCGCACACCGCGGCCGGGCGCCAGCCCGCGCGCGTCACCCTTCAACTGAAAGGCTTCTGGGAAACCACCACGCCCGACACTGCGCGCCTCGCCCAGTGCACGGGCAAATTCCTCTCCGAGACTGCCGCCATCGCCGACATGCCCGCCGTCGGCGATTGGGTGGCCATCGAGCCGCTCCCCGGCGACGACACCCGCGCCCTCATCCACGCCGTGCTGCCACGGCGCACCAAGTTCTCCCGCAAAGCCGCCGGCGAGCGCGACGTCGAGCAAGTCGTCGCCGCCAACATCGACACCGTCTTCCTCGTCAGCTCCCTCGACGCCAATTTCAACCTCCGCCGCATCGAGCGCTACCTCGCCGCCGCCCGCGCCAGCGGCGCCCAACCCGTCATCGTCCTCAACAAATCCGACCTCACCCGAGAAGCCGCCGCCCTGCGTGCCGAGGTTGCCGCCATCGCCCGCGACGTGCCCATCGTCGTCACCAGCGCGCTCAAACGCGGCGGCGTCAAACCTCTTCGCGCCTGGCTCCAGCCCCGCACCACCGTCGCCTTCCTCGGCTCCTCCGGCGTCGGCAAATCCACCCTCATCAACGAACTCGTCGGCGAAGAGGTCCTGTTCACCCAGGAAGTCCGCGACATCGACGGCAAGGGCCGGCACACCACCACGCAACGCGAGCTCATCCTCTCGCCCGAAGGCGTGCTCATCATCGACACGCCCGGCATGCGCGAGCTCCAGCCCTGGCAGGCCGACGAGGCCGTCGACGATGTCTTCGCCGACATCCGCGATCTCACGCTCCGTTGCAAATTCACCGACTGCTCGCACACCACCGAGCCCGGCTGCGCCATCGCCCCCGCCCTCGCCGACGGCTCGCTCGAACTCTCCCGCTGGCAAAGCTACCAACGCCTCCAACGCGAGACCGCCTTCGAAATCCGCCGCGTCGACCGCCGCGCCTCCCAGAAGCACAAGACGGAGTGGAAAAAAATCACCAAGCAACTCCGCCAGCGCGTGCAGGAAAAGCGCGGCGAGGACTGAGCCGCTGGCGGCCAATCGCCCGTTGCGTCGGTGCGCAGCGGCGGCATCTTCTCCAGCTCGATGAAGCCCCTGAGCCGTCGTCTTTGGTTGCAACAAGGCAGTGCCCTGCTGGCGCTTGCCTTCCTCGGCCGCACCGCGGCTCGCGCGGATGAAACGGGCACGGGCGTCGCAACGCCCGCCGGCGTGCCGGCCCAGCCGATCCACCGTTTCCGCGTGGGTGACTTCGAGGCCTCCGTCCTTTTCTCGGGGTTCATGGAGGTGAAGCCGCAGTGCCCGCCCGAAGCTGCCGAAGCCGCCTTCGCCGACGCCTTGGCCGCCCTCGGACAACCTGCGAGCCTGCTCTACCCTTTCAATGTGTTGCTGCTCTGTCGCGGCACCGAGCGCATCCTCATTGATGCCGGTCCGGCCAAAACCGAAGGCAAGCCCTATCACCTCCTCAGCAGCCTCGCGGCGCTGGGCCTCGCCCCGGACGATATCACGCACGTCATCCTCACCCACGCGCACTTCGATCACTCCGGTGGCCTGCTCGATGCCCGGCGCAATCCCGTCTTCCCCCGCGCGACCCACCTCTGCCTGCCCGAGGAAATCGATTTCTGGACCAGCGAGCAGCCGGATTTCAGCGAACTCCGCATGGATCCGAAATTTCTCTGGCCGCACGCGCGACAAGTTTTCGCGCGCGTGCCATTCGTGCGGATCGGCACCCAAGCTGAACTGCCCGCCGGTCTTACTCCGATCCTGTCTCCCGGACACACGCCCGGCCACCTCACGCTGCGCATCGAGTCGCGCGGCGAGGTGCTGCACCACATCTCCGACCTCACGCACCACGCCGGCCTGTGGCTGCCGCATCCGGAATGGAGCTTGGCATCCGATTCGCATCCGGCGCAGGCCAGCCGCACGCGCACGGCGGCATTCCGTGCACTCGCTGCGTCGGGCGAACGCGTCTTCGGTTTTCACCTGCCCTTTCCGGCCCTCGGTCGCATCGCCACGGAGGGCGGCACCTTCCGCTGGCTCCCCGAGGAATCGCAACGCACCGGATGACTCCGCCTGCTCCGGCGCGACCGCGACCGCACGCAGCGAAGGGCACCCGTTAGTCCCCCGGGTGAACCGCTCACCGGCACGCCATTGACGCGGCCGCCCGGGCGTGGAAAATCGCCGCACTATGTTCACCATCATCGGCGCTGACGGGAAGGAATACGGGCCGGTTTCGGCCGAGAAACTGCGGGAATGGATCGCGACCGGCCGGGCCAACGCCCAGACGCAATGCCGCCGCGATGGCGAAGTCGCGTGGAGCACGCTCGGCTCATTGCCGGAATTCGCCGGACTCTTCGGCGGCTCCACCGGCGCCAGCGCGCCGCGCGCGGAATTCGTCCCGCCCGCCACCGGCCCGATCGACCCGAAGGCCTACGCCGACGCCCTGTTGGCGCGCAACGCCCAGCTCGATCTCGGTGCCGCTCTCGGCCGCGGCTGGGAACTCCTGAAGGCTCACTTCTGGCCGCTGGTCGGCGTCACGTTCGCGATGACGATCCTCATCGCCGCCGCGAATTTCATCCCGATCGCGGGCCTGCTGCTGCTCGGCATCCTCGCCGGCGGCCTGCAACTCTACATCCTGCGCAAGCTGCGCGGCGAACCCGCCGCGTTCGAGGATTGCTTTGTCGGTTTCTCAAGCATGACCGGTGCGCTCATTATCGCGAGCCTGCTGGTGACGGTGTTCGTGATTCTGGGCGTCTTCGCGCTCATCCTGCCAGCCATCTACCTCGCGGTGGCCTACCAATTCGTCTATCTGCTCATTCTCGATCACAAGCTGGAGTTCTGGCCCGCGATGGAAGTCAGCCGCCGCGTCATCACCGCCAACTGGTTCATGATGCTTCTTCTCATCATCGTGGCCGCGTTGCTGTCTTCGCTCGGCCTCATCCTCGTCGGCATCGGCTACGTGCTGACGGCGCCGCTGTTCTACACGACGCTGGTCGCGGCCTACGAGCAACTCGTCGGCCCGCCGAAGGCCTGATGAATCGACGCGGCGGCGGCGAAAAATCCGCGCCGCGCCCCGCCTCATCCCGCGCTGCCGCCCTGTCCGGGCGGCGGCGAACCGCCGGACCGGACGGGCGGAAGCCGGTCCGGGTTCAGTTCGAAGTCTTGGCCGCAGCAGCGGCGGCCTTCGCGGCGCTCGCGGCCTGCGTGCGATAAGCGTTCTTGATCGCACCCTCGAAGGAGCCTTCGAGGTCAGGGTAGAGCGCCATCGCCGCGGCGAGCGCTTGTTGGTAATTGGCGGAGTTGCTGTGCTGCACGTGCAGGTAGAGCGCGTAGTCCGTGAGATTGTCGAAGGAGAGATCGGAGGTTTTCTTCAGGTATTCCGGTCCACCGAGGAAGGCCTGCGCGGTCACTTCCTTGGACTTCTTCTTGAGCAAGCCGCCGGCGAGACCGCCGAAGGGGACCTTGGAGGCGACGGCCTCGGTGGCCTTCTCGCCGACCTTCTCGCCCACGATCTTGCTCGCGGCGACGTTGAGGATCTTGCCGGCCCATTCGGTCATCTGGCCGTCGGCTTTGTAGGGCAGGAGGTATTTGCCCTTGCTGCCCGCGATCGGCGCGGGGGCCTGCAGCGTGACGGTGGACTGCTGGTATTTTTCGACGACCTTCAGCACCTGGGTGATGACCTTCTGGGCGCGGGCGATGTCGGCCGCGTCACCCGCGGAGAGGGCGAAGGCCGGCAGGGAAGCCGTCGTGAACAACGCGGCGAGAACGAGAGGACGCAGGGACCGGGACATGGGGTAACGGATTGAAGGTTGCTCGCGCGACAGGCCGCGCGAGCGCCTGTTTTAGCACGCGTCGCCGCACCCAACCATACGCAGAGCTGCGTAGCCGCGCATCGGAGGCGCCCGGGACGCCCGGCGCCGCCGCGTTTCAGCTCCCCGGGCAACAGCCGCTCAAACGATGCGGTCGACCAGCGGCTCCTGCCGCAGGAAACGCCCGAGGTTGTCCGTGAAATGCCGCACGAGGTTCTCGTCCTGCTCGCGGTGCCCGCCGGCGAGGTGCGGCGTGAGGTGGCAATGCGGCTCGTTCCACAGCGCATGCTCCGGCGGCAGCGGCTCGGGATCGAGCGCGTCGAGGAAGGCCGCGCCGACCTGACGGCTTTGCAGCGCGAGGAGGAGCGCCAGCTGATCGACGGTGGAGCCGCGCCCGATGTTGTAGAAATACGCGCCGCGGCGCAGCGCGCCGAAGAACCGCTCGTTGCAGAAGTGCCGCGTGCCGGCCGCATCGGGCAGGCAGTTGACCACATGGTCGGCCAGCGGGAGCACGGTCGCCACGTCCGCCTCGCGCACCATCTCGATGCCTTCGTCGCCGCGCGGCGCGCGGCGCACGCCGATGATGCGGCAGCGGAACGGCGCGAGCAGCTCCGTGAGGCGCTTCGCGATAGCGCCGTAGCCGAGCAGCACCACCGTCTTGCCGGTGAGCGTCTGGATCGTGTAGCGGCCCTCGGCGTAGTTCCATGCGCGGGCGCCGGCCTTGTTCAGGATGTAGCCGGGCAACTCGCGGCTGAAACACAGCATCATGGCCAGCGCGTGCTCGGCGCAGGGATTGGCGAAGACGCTGGAGGCGTTGCTCACCAGCGTGCCGCGCGAACGCATCGCCTGCCGGAAATCGTCGCGGTCGTAGCGCGTGTAACCCGCGGTGGAGACCGCCACCCAGCGCAGGCGCGGATGCCGCATGACATCGACCGGATCGGGTTGCCCGTAGGCGATGTCGGCCTCGGCCAGCAACGGGTCGGGCTCGCCCGGAGTCAGGACGGAGCGCGAGGACTTCGCGGATTGCAGCACGCGGCAACCGAGGCGGGCGAGGCTGTCGTAGAACAGCTCGCGCGCACCGGGTCGAAGCTCGTGGTTGGCCCAAACCGTGAGACTCATGCGCGCATCACGCCGCTGCGCGGAACGCGCGGCAAGCGCTATCAATCGAATAAGTAATTCCACCCAACACGACCGCGGGTGATTGCGCGTGCGCAGTGCAAATCGCTGGATTCTCCGCGCGCTCGACCGCGCCGTCGCCTGCCGCGCCGCACGTTCGCGTGCCATCGTCCGCCCGCGCCGTCTTGCCTCGCTCGTGCGTTTCGCAGAGAACTTCCTCCGCCGCTGCGGCACCTCATGGAATCCCTCATCATCCTGCTCGTCGTCTATCTGGTCGGAGCGCTCGTGGTGCTGCCGATCTGGACGTTCGTCAAATTCGGCCGCGTCCGCCGCGAACACGAGGAGCTCGCCTACGAACTGGACCAACTGCAACGCGAGGTGCGCACCCTGCGCGAGAGCTTGAAGCACGCCGCGCCCGAAGCGCCCGCAAGTGCGACCAGCAGCACACCGGCGATCCCGAGCGTGAGCGTCTCCGTCCCTGCGCCGGCGCCCGCCCTACCCGTTTCTCCTGCTCCGATCCCCGTCGCGGCGCCGCCGCCGGCGCGCGCCACGGCGCCGCTCGAACCGGACGCGCCCCCTGTCATCGTCGCGCCGGTCAGACCCGTCGCGCCCGTTGCGTCCGCCGCACCCATCACACCCACAACGCCGCCCGCGCGGGCGTTGCCGACGATCGACTGGGAGCAATTCATGGGCGCGAAACTCTTCGCGTGGCTCGGCGGCCTGGCGCTGTTCCTCGGCGTGGCGTTCTTCGTGAAGTATTCCTTCGAGCACGACCTGATCCCGCCGGAGGTGCGGGTCGCGCTCGGGTTCCTGCTCGGCGCCGGGCTCATCGTCGGCGGGCTGCGGCTCGACCGCGAGCGCTACCGCATCACCTGCCAGACGCTGATCGGCGCCGGCGTGGTGTCGCTCTACGCCGTGACGTTCGCGTGTAATTCGATCTACCACTTCGCGTTCTTCGGGCCGGTGCCGACCTTCCTGCTCATGGTGCTGATCACCGCGGCGGCCTTCCTGCTCGCCGTGCGGCTCGCCGCACCGGTCGTGGCGATCCTCGGCCTGCTCGGCGGTTTCCTCACGCCGGTGCTGTTGTCCACCGGACAGGACAACCCGCCGGGCCTCTTCGGCTACCTCGCACTGCTCGACGCCGGCCTCGTCGCCGTCGCGCTGCGCACCGGCTGGCGCTACCTCGTGCCGTTGAGCGCGGCCGGCACACTCGTCATGCTGCTCGCCTGGGCGGAGAAATTTCTCACGGTCGCCAAGGCCCCGGTCGCGATGACGGTGGCGCTGGCGTTCAGCGCGCTCTACTTCGTGGCGCTCGAATTGGCGCGACGCCGCGGCGCCCACGACCGCTCCTACACCTCCACCGCGGCGGCGCTGCCGCTGGCCGGGCTCGCCTTCGCGCTGTTCTTCCTCGGCATGCCGGCCGTGGCGGGCAACGCGCCGCTCTACCTCGGCTACGTGCTCGCGCTCGACGCCTTCCTGCTCGCGCTCGCGTGGCGGGAGGAGACGTTGCCGCGACTGCATTTCCTCGGCGGCATGATCGCGTTCGCGCTGTTCGCCGGGTGGAGCCTGGCGCGCGTGACGCCCGAGACGCTGCCGTGGGCGCTGGCGGCCTACCTCGTCTTCGCGGGGCTGCACACGGCCTTCCCGCTGCTGCTGGAGCGGCGGCGGCCGGCCTCGTCGCCCGCGTGGTGGAGCCAGCTCTTCCCGCCGCTCACGCTCGTGCTCATGCTGGTGCCGCTGGCGGACCTCGGCCCGACGCCGTGGTTGCTCTGGCCCGCCGTGCTGCTGGTCGACGTGCTCGCCATCGGCCTGGCCGTCGCGACCGCCTCGCTCACCGGCATCGCCGCGGTGCTCGTGCTGACCTTCATCGTGACCGGTGTGAGCCTGCTCGGCGGCCCGGCCGACGTCCCGATCGAACCCGTGCTGCTGGCCATGCTGGGCGGCTTCGCGGTGTTCTTCTTCGCCGCGACGTTGTGGCTGACCCGCCGGCTCGGCGCGCAACTGGGCGAAAACGAAAGCCCGCCGTGGCTCCGCGCGCTGGGCGGACCGCGCGCGCAGTTGCCGGCGTTTTCCTCGCTGCTGCCGTTCCTGCTGCTCGTGATGGTGGGCGCACGGCTCGCGGTGCCGGACCCGTCGCTGCTCTTCGGCCTCGCGCTGCTGCTCACGGCGCTGACGCTCGGGCTGGCGCGCCTGCTCTCGGCCGCGTGGCTGCCGGCGTGCGCGCTGGCCGGCGTGGCGGCGCTCGAATACACATGGCACGCGCGGCACTTCGCGGCGGACGCGGCGCGCGGGCCGTTGCTCTGGTATGCGGGCTTCTACGCCGTGTTCACCGTCTATCCGTTCGTCTTCGCACGGAACTTCGCGCGCACGACGGGGCCGTGGGCCGTGGCCGCGCTCGCCGGCGTGGCGCAATTCCCGCTGGTCTACCGCCTGCTCGACGCCGCCGGCCCGCTCGCGGTGCCGGGCCTCATCCCCGCGGCCTTCGCGCTCGCGCCGCTGATCAGCCTCGTGGGCGTGCTGCGGCTCAGCGGGGCGGACAATCCCCACCGGCTGAACCAGCTCGCGTGGTTCGGCGCGGTCGCGCTGCTCTTCATCACGCTGGTCTTCCCCGTGCAGTTCGAGCGCCAGTGGGTGACGATCGCGTGGGCGCTCGAGGGCGTGGCGCTGCTGTGGCTGTTCCACCGCGTGCCGCACCGCGGTCTGCTCGGCACGGGTGTGGTGCTGCTGGTCGTCGCGTTCGCCCGTCTCGCGCTGAACCCCGCCGTGCTCTCCTACCACCCGCGCAGCGACACGCCGGTCCTCAACTGGTATCTCTACGCCTACGGGCTCGTGACGCTGGCGCTCTTCGCCGGCGCCGCGCTGCTCCGTCCGCCGCACGACCGCGTGCGGGGCCATTCGCTGCCGGGCCTGCTGCGCGCGCTGGGTGCCGTGCTGGCGTTCCTGCTCGTGAACATCGAGATCGCGGACGCCTTCACGCCGGCGGGGGCGAGCGTGCTGACGTTCCAGTTCGGCGGGAATTTCGCGCGCGACATGTCCTACACGATCGCGTGGGCGCTCTTCGCGCTCGGCCTGCTCGGCGCCGGCATCTGGCGACAGCAGCGCGCGGCCCGCTACGCCGCGCTGGGCCTGCTGGGCGTGGCGCTGCTGAAGCTGTTCCTGCACGACCTCGCGCGCCTCGAGGCGCTCTACCGCATCGGCGCGCTCTTCGCGGTGGCGGTCATCGCCATCCTCGCGTCGTTCGCCTACCAACGTTTCCTGCCCGGCCATGAGAAAACTCCTCCGTCGCCCTAGCCTCGCCTGCCTGCTGCTCGCCCCGCCACTCGCGGTGGCCGCCGCGCTCCAACCTGCGGACTGGCGCCACCGGCAGGATTTCACCGTCGCCGCGCCGGGCCTCGTGCGTGTCGCCCCGACGCCCGCGACCTTCGACGGCGGCGAGGCGGACCAGCGCGATTGGCGCGTGATCGACGCCGACGGTCGCGAACAGGCCTACCTGCTCACGATCGAACGCGAGCAACGCCCGGAACCGCGGCGCGCCGCGCAGGTGGCCACGCGCCTCCTTGGGAGTTTTTCCCAGACGACGATCGCCACCGGCATCGACGGCCCGCTCGCCGCGCTGCGGATCGAGACGCCTGCCCGGCTGTTCCTCAAAGCCGCGAACGTGGAGATCTCCGACGACGGCGAGACGTGGACGACGATCGACCGGGGCCTGCCGCTCTTCCGGCAGGCCGGGGCGGAAAACCTGCGCGTGGACCTGCAGGGGCGCCGCGCCGCCTACGTGCGGCTGGAACTCGACGATTTCCGCTCGTCCGCCCTGACCATCACCAGCGTCTGGCTGGAGCCCGCCGCGGGCGAGCCGGCGGCGTTGCAACCCGTGGAGACACACCTCGCGCGCCGCGAGGCGTTCGCCGGCGAGACCGTGCTCACGATCACCCTGCCCGGCCGGCATCTGCCGCTCGCGCGGCTGGATTTCACCACGCCCGAGCCGCTCTTCACGCGCCGGGTGACGGTGGCCGAACGCGAGCTGCGCGACGGCGAGGCGAGCGAACGCATCGTCGCCCACGGCACGATCTACCGCGTGCAACTCCCGGGCGTGCCGCCGCGCGAGCAATTGAGCCTGCCCCTCGACTTCGCGCCCACGACGCGCGAGCTGCTCGTGCACATCCACGACGCCGATTCCCCGCCGCTCCAGCCCACGGCGGTGCAAGCCTGGCAACAACCCGCGGCGCTCGTGTTCGCCGCGCCCGCGGCCGGCGATTACGCCGTGCTCACCGGCCACGCGCAGGCCCGCATGCCGCGCTACGATCTGGCGGCGCTGGGCCAGGATTTGCGTCGCGCCGAGGCCGTCGCGCTCACGCTCGGCGAACGCCGCGCCAACCCCGGACACCGCCCGCCCGACACCCTGCCGGAAGCCTCCGCCACCGGCGGCCCGTTCGACCCGACGGGTTGGATGCACGCCCGCACCGTCACGCTCGCCACCTCGGGCGTGCAGGAACTCGAGCTCGATGTGCCCGCGCTGGCGGCGGCGCGCGCGGATTTCGCCGACCTGCGCCTCGCCCGCGACGGCAAACAAGTCGCCTACCTGCTGGAACGCCCCGCCCTCGCGCGCCGGCTCGAGCTCACCCTCACGCCGGTGCCCGATCCGCGCCGGCCGGCCGCCGGTCGCTGGACGATCGCACTGCCACACGCGCGGCTGCCGTTGCGCGCACTGGTTTTTCGCTCTCCCGATCCGCTGTTCCAGCGCACGCTGCGCGTGCACGAGACGATCACCACCCGGCGCGGCGACACCTACGAGCGCTCGCTCGGCCAGGCCACATGGACCCGCACACCGGACACCGCGGCAACGGACACCTTCACGCTCGCTCTCGATACCGCGCCCGAGACGGACACGCTCACGCTCGAGATCGACAACGGCGACAATCCCCCGCTCCAACTCGGCGCGCTCCAAGCGACCTATCCGGTCGTGCGGCTGGTTTTCAAGGGCCAGACCGGCGAGACGCTCACGCTCCACGCCGGCAAGCCCACCGCCACCGCCCCACGTTACGATCTCGCGCTGGTCGCGCGGCAACTGCTCGCCGCCGACCGGCATCCGGCCCGTCTTGCGGACGATGCAGCCCCGGCCGCGGAACGCCCGGCGCCCTTGTTCGCCTCGCTGCGCGGTGGCGTGGCGTTCTGGATCGCGCTCGCGGTCGTCGTGGTTGTCCTGCTGGTCGTCGTCGCGAAATTGTTGCCGAAGCCGCCCGCCGCCTGAGCCGGGATCATGCAGGTGGTGGGCGTCGGTGTCTCTGCCGACGCCTGTCGCCGCTGGGACAGCGGCGACCACCCCATGGTCAGGAGTTCATCCGTCGGGAATCGCGTCCAACGGCAGGAGTCCGCCTGAGCCGGCGCGGCGCGTGTGCGTCACACGGCGCGCGTCGGCAAGCGGGCGGTTGACTCACTTTCGTCCGCGCCAAACCTTGGCGCGTGCGTCTCCGTCGACCGTGCCGGCTCCTGCTCTGCCTTCTCCTCGGCAGTGCGGCGGCGTGGGCGGAGCCGGTGACGGGATTCTTCCATCCCGAGGCGGGCCTGCCTCTCCTGCGCACCTACGCGCCGTCGGAATACGGCGGGCATTACCAGGTGTGGAGCATGACACAGCGGCGCGACGGCGTGCGCTTCTTCGGCTACTTCGGCGGCGTGGCGGAGTTCGACGGCGCGGCGTGGAAGAACCTCCTGCTCAACTCCGGCGCCGTGCGCGGCCTCGTCGAGGCGCCCGATGGCAAGGTTTACCTTTCGTCCACGACACGGGTCGGCTGGATCGGCCACGACGCAGCGGGCAACCTCGAGCTCAACTCCATCGTCGAGCAACTCCCCGCGGAGGCCGGCGGGCTCAGCCTGTTCACGGAATTCGCCGTGCACGACGGCGCGCTGCTCCTCTCGACGAACCACGGCGTCGTGCGCTGGGCGGATGGACGCGCGGAAAAATTCTGGCCCTTCCCCGGCAAGGCCACGCTGCGCCTCAACCAGCTCGGCGACCGCGTCTGGGCGCGCCGCATGGGCGAGACGACGGTGCACGAGCTGCGCGGCGACACTTGGGAAACCGTGCTCGACGACCCGTGGCTCGAGGGCAAGCGCGTCAATTTCATCGCCGCGGCCGGCGACGGCCGCCCGGTCGTCGGCATCAGCGCGCTCGGGCTGTTCACGCCCGGCCCGGACGGCAAGCTCGCGCCCTGGCGCACGCCGGCCGATGCCATCCTCGCACAGGCGCAGCTCTATTGCGCGCTCACGTTGAGCGACGGCACGCTCGCCATCGGCACGCTCAGCGACGGACTCATCCTCATCTCGCGCGACGGCACACGCGCGCGCCAGCTCACGGTGGACCACGGCCTGCCGAGCAACTTCGTCGAGGGTCTCGGCGCCGACCGCAACGGCCGCATCTGGATCTGCACCATGCACGGCCTGGCGACCTTCGACTGGCCGGCGGCGTTCACGCTCTTCGACACGCGGCTCGGCATCGATCCGTCCGCGCTGCGCTCGATGCGCCGCGCCGAGGACAAGGTCCTGCTCGGCGGAACCGGCGGCGTGATGAGCGTGCAGGCCGCCGATCCTGCCACGCCACAATTCGCCCGCATCACGCGCGTCTCCGCCGCGGCGGATTTCCACAGCGATCCCGTCTTCCACTCCTCCGGACGCATCTACGCCTCGTCCGGCGGCTTTAAGACCGTGCGCGACGGCCGCGCGGTGCAGGTGCTGCAGACGGAGGACCTGTTCTTCTCGCTGCGGCCCGACGCGCAGAACCCCGATCGCATCTACTTCGGTGCGCAGCGCGGCGCCGGCAGCGCGCTCTACCGCGACGGCGCATGGCGGCTGGAAGGTTACGCGGCGGGCTTCGCGCAACCGATCGCCGCCCTCGAGGTCTCGCCCGACGGGACGCTCTGGGCGCGAAACACCTCGGGCCTCGGCTGGCGCATCCGCGCGCCACGCACGCCGGACGGGGCGCCCGACTGGAACCGCGCGGAGGTGGTGCCCTTCGAGCAGGTCGCCGGCTGGCCCGTGCGCGAGGATCCGTTCTGGGTCATCACCAACACATCGGTCGGCCTGACCGCCTTCACGCCGCACGGCGTGTTCACTTATGATTTCGCCGCCGAGCGCTTCGTGCCCGCGGTGCGCTACGACCGCAGCATCACGCCCTCCGGCCAGCTCTACGCCGTGTCCGACGAAGGTCCCGACGGCATGTGGTGCATCGTCTTCCCCGAGGGCCGCGTCGCGGGGCGCCGCCATGCGATGGGCCGCTATGTGTTCCCGCCCGGCGAGCCCGCGCAATGGAAACCGCTGCCCGAGGACATCCCCGCCGCCGTCGGCCCGCTCGCCGCGCACGAGGTGGTGCCCGACGCCAACCAGCCGCACGTTTACTGGATGCGCGGCGTCGGCGCCATCGCGCGCCTCGACCTCGCGGAACTGCGCGAAGCCGCGCCCCCCGCCGCGCCGCCGCTCCTGCGCCGCATCACGCGCGGCGGCACGCCGCAGCCGCTGCCCCGCGCGGGCGAGACGCTGGAGTTCCCCTGGGGCCGCGCCACGCTCGCGTTCCAGTTCGCCGCGCCGCGCACCGAGTTGGGCGAGGCGCGTTACCAGACGCGCCTGCTCGGGTGGAACGACGACTGGAGCGAGCCGACGACGCGCCCCGAGATCGTGTTCAACGGCCTCAGCGCCGGCGAATACGTCTTCGAGGTGCGCGAGCTCGACGCGCAGCAGCGCAGCGGTCCCGTGCTGCACGCTGCCTTCATCGTGCTGCCGCCGTGGTGGGCGACGCCGTGGGCCTGGGGTGGCTACGCCCTGCTCGGCCTGCTCGCCGTCGCCGGCTTCACACGCTGGCGGCTCGCCGCCGCCCGCCGCGAGCAGGCGCGCCTCGAGCGGCTCGTCGCCCAGCGCACCACCGAACTCGCCACCGCGCGCGACGAGGCCGAGGCCGCGAGCCACGCCAAGAGCGACTTCCTCGCGCACATGAGCCACGAGCTGCGCACGCCGCTCAACGGCATCATCGGCTACTCGCAGGTGCTGCTCAAGGACCGCGCCATGGCCGGCCCGCAGCGCGAACGCATGGCAATCATCCACGCCAGCGGCCAGCACCTGCTGCGCATGATCAACGAGGTGCTCGATTTCTCCAAGATCGAGGCCGGCAAGCTCGAGCGCCACGACGCCCCGATTCATTTCTCCCAACTCCTGCGCGAACTCACGCTGACCCACGAAGCCGCCGCCACGAACCGCGGGCTCGCCTTCGCGGTCGAGACGCCGGAGCGCTTGCCGGAATTCGTCGTCGGCGACGCGCAGAAACTTCGTCAGGTCCTCGACAATCTTCTCTCCAACGCCGTGAAATTCACCCGGCAGGGCGCCATCACGCTGCGCATCGAACGCGCCGGCCCCGCCGCGGGCCAAGCGGACGCGCCGGCCCGCTGGCGCTTCACGGTCGCCGACACCGGCGTGGGCCTCGGCCCGGAGGATCGCGCGCGGCTCTTCCAACCTTTCGAGCAAGCGCGCGACGGGCGTCCCGCCGAACCGGGCACGGGCCTCGGCCTCGCCATCAGCCAACGCCTCGTGCACCTGCTCGGCGGCGAGTTGCAGGTGGAGAGCGAGCGCGGACAGGGCAGCCGCTTCTCGTTCGCGCTGCCGCTGCCGGAGACGGGCGCGCCTGACCGGCCCGACGCCGCGGCGCAACCGCTCACGGGCTACGATGGCCCGCGCCAGCGCGTGCTCGTGGTGGACGACAACCGCATCAACCGCGCCCTCCTCGCCGATCTGCTCACGCCGCTCGGCTTCGACGTCGTGGAATTCGCCAGCGCGGAGGAGATGCTCGCCGTCGCGCCCGGCGGGCTCGCCGCGCCGCTCGCCTTCCTCGACGTGCGCCTGCCCGGCATCGACGGGATCGAACTGGTGCGCCGGCTGCGGGAGCGCGAGGACACGCGCACCCTGCCCATCGTGTTCACCTCCGCCTCGGTGCTGACCTTCGACCGCGAGGCGGCGCAACGGCTCGGCTGCCCGCACTTCCTGCCCAAGCCCTTCGCCGAATCCGAGCTGCACGCGCTGCTCGCTCAGTTGCTCGATTTGCACTGGCGCCGCGGCGCCGCCACGCCCGACGCACCTGCAGTCGCGACCCCCGAAGCCAAGCTGCCCGCCGCGCTCGCAACGGAATTGCTGACTCATGCCGACAGCGGCGACATCGGAGCTCTGCGCGCCGCGCTCGCGGCCGCCCGCACGACGCACCCGGAAATGGCGTCCGCCCTGGCCGGCATCGAGGCGGCGGCGGCGGCTTACCGCTTGGAAGAAGCGCGCCGGCTCCTCCGCGCCGCGCTTTCTTGAAGCGCAGTCGCGCGCACGGAGCGGCCGGCCTTCCGGAGCGAGTTTACGCATGAACGCGTAGGCGGCGCGGCGCCCCGCCCGTTGACCGTTTCCAGCCGCCTGCCAACATGGCCGCCATGCGTAACCCCCTCGACCGCCTGCGGCGGTGGCGTCGCGTCCTGTCCGGCGCTCTCTTCCTGATCGGTTGCACCGCACTCGCGGCGCACGACACCGGCCGGCCGCTGCTCCAGCGATTCAGCGCCAAGGATTATCGTTCGCACTACCAGGTCTGGTGCGGACAACAGGCGCCGGACGGCTCGCTGTGGTTCGGCAGCGCGGGCGGCGCGGTGTATTTCGACGGACGCGAATGGGGCGACGTGCGCGTGCCGACCTCGTTCGTGCGCCAGATGGCCGTCGGCGCGGACGGCGCGCTCCACGTGGCGGGCGAGGACGAGTTCGGCTTCATCCGCCGCGAGGAGGACGGGCGCGCGGTTTACCACTCGCTCATGGAACACGTCGACGCCGCGCTCAAACCCATCGGGCTCGCGCGGCGCGTCGTGGCGCACGGCGACGCGGTGTTCTACGCCGCGGATCGCGCCGTGTTCCGCTGGCAGGGCGGCCGGCTCACCGCGTGGACCTTCCCGCCCGAGCGGCGCAACGTCGTCGATGTGGTCGGCGACGAGGTTTACCTGCTGCGCGGCGCCGAGGGCATCCGGCGGCTGCGCGGCGCGGAGTTCGAAGCCTGGGCGCAGCCCGAAGGGATGAAGAAAGCGCAATTCACCTTCCTGCTGCCGCCGCCCGCCGGCACCGAAGCCGTGGCGCTGCTCGCGCTCGGCACGGACGGCCTGTTCCTGCTCGACCGCGCCGGCGCGGCGACGCCGTGGACCCACGCCGCCGCCGAGGCGATGCGGACGACGCGCCTTTTCTCCGGCCGCCGGCTCGCGGACGGCGCCTACGCCTTCGGCACCGTCGGCGGCGGGCTCTTCATCGTGGCGGCGGACGGCAGCCGCTACGAACATCACACCGCGGCCGACGGCCTCACGCACGACACCGTGCTCGGCGTGGTCGAGGACCGCGAAGGCGGCCTGTGGCTGGCGACGCAGAACGGCATCACCCGCGTCGACCGCACCGTGCGCGCGACGGTGTTCGACGGCAGCAACGGCCTCGGCGACGGCATCCTGATCGGCTGGGAGCGCCACCACGACGGCGTGCTCTACGCGGTCTTCAACCAGCAGTTGGTGCGGCTCGTCCCCGGCGAAAAACCCGGCGCGGCGCGTTGGGAAAACGATCCGCGCGTGCCGAAGGACCTCGTCATCGCGCAACTCGCGAGCCATGCGCAGGGCCTGTTGCTTGCGACGAGCCGCGGCGTCATGTTGCTGCGCGACGGCGCGCCTGAGCTGCTCCCGGTGCAGGCCAAGCAACCCACCTCGCTGCTCGTCTCCACGAGCGATCCCGCGCGCGTTTTCATCGGCTACGATCTCTACGTGTCCAGCGCGGTGTTCCGCGACGGCGCCTGGCACGACGAAGGTCCGATCCCGGGCGTGGAGGGTGAACCGTTCTCGCTGGTCGAGCGCGACGGCGCGCTGTGGGTGGCGACTTCGACGCGCGGCGTCTATCGCATTGAGCGTCCCGCCGGCGGCGGACGCTGGCAGGAAGGCCGGGTGCTCCACGCGTTCGAAAGCCACGGCCTGCCGCCGGGCCATGGCTGGGTGTTCGTGCGCGCGACGGACTTCGGCGTGCATTTCGCGACGGAGAAAGGTCTTTACCGCTTCGACGCGGTCGGCGGGCAGTTCGTGGCGGATGACCGCTTCACCGTCGCGGACCGCGGCGGCCTGTGCGTCGAGGCGCTCACCCAGGGCGACGCGGGCGAGGTGTGGTTCGCCGCCTCGCCCGACCGCATGACGGCGCAATTTCCCCTCGTGCGCGCGCGGAGCGGTCCTAGCGGCCGCATCGTCGGCACCGAATTGCCCGGCGTCGTGCGCTCGCTGCTCGGCATTAGTGGCGCGCAGGCGATCCTCTACGAGCGCACGCCCGCCGGCGGCGTCGCGTGGGTAAAGGGCATGGACGTGGTGCTGCGCATCGAGTCCGCCCAGCCCGAGCCGCGGCGCGTCGCGTGGACGCCGCTGCTCCGCGGGTTGCAGGCCGAGGGGCGCGCCCAGCCGTTGCTCGGCGGGCCGCTCCGCTTCGGCTACAACCGCGAGCCCTACGTCTTCCGTTACGCCGCCGGCCTGTTCCGCCCCGGCGCCGACGCGCAGTTCCAGACGCGTCTCGTCGGCTTCCGCGACGCGTGGTCGGCCTTCAGTGCGGAGACCGAGACGACCTTCACCAACCTCGAGGGCGGGCCTTTCACCTTCGAGGTGCGCGGGCGCGATGCCGACGGCAACCTGAGCGAGGTCGCGCGCGTGACCTTCAGCGTCACGCCGCCCTGGCACCGCCGGCCGCTCGCCTACGCCGCCTACGGCCTGCTCCTGCTCGGCGCCTTCGCCGGCTACGTGCGCTGGCGCATCGCCACCGTCCGCCGCGAGCGCGACCGGCTGGAGCGGGTCGTCACCGAGCGCACCGCCGAGCTGCGCGACGCCAAGCAGAAGGCCGACGACGCCAACCGCGCCAAGAGCACCTTCCTCGCGCACATGAGCCACGAACTGCGCACGCCGCTCAACGGCATCATCGGCTACTCGCAGATCCTGCGCCGCAGCCCGCGCATCGCGCCGGAGGACCGCCAGCGCCTCGAGGTGGTGGCCAACAGCGGCGAGCACCTGCTGCACATGATCAACGAGGTGCTCGATTTCGCCAAGATCGAGGCCGGCAAGCTCGACGTGCGCCCCGCACCGTTCGCGCTCGGCCAGCTCGTGCAGGAACTCGCCACCAACTTCGAGCTCCGCGCCCGCGAGAAGGGTCTCGCACTCGATCTCCATCTCCAGGGCGTGAGCCAACACCTCGTGCTCGGTGACGCGCAGAAGCTTCGCCAAGTCATCGACAACCTCCTCTCCAACGCGATCAAGTTCACCGCCGCCGGACGCGTCGGCCTCGAAGTGGTCGTGCAGGGAGAGAAGGTGGCTTTCCACGTCCGCGACACCGGCGTCGGCATCGCCCCGGCGGACGCGGCGCGGCTGTTCGAGCCGTTCCAGCAGGCGCGCGAGAACCGGCCCAATGTCCCCGGCACCGGCCTCGGCCTCGCCATCAGCCGCCGCCTTGTCGAGCTGATGGGCGGCGCGCTCACCCTCGCCAGCGAGCCCGGTCGTGGCAGCGTGTTCTCCTTCACCGTGCCCCTGCCCCGCCTCGAGACCGAGGCGCGCGCGGAATCCGCGGCCGAGATCATCGGTTACGCCGGCCGGCGCCGCCGGCTGCTGGTGATCGACGACGTGACGACGAACCGTCAGCTGCTCGCCGACCTGCTTACCCCGCTCGGCTTCCTCGTCGATCAGGCCGCCACCGGCCTCGACGGCGTGCGCGCCGCCGAGGAAAACCCGCCCGACCTTGTCTTCCTCGACCTGCGCCTGCCGGACATCCACGGCGTCGAAGTCGCGCAGCGCCTGCGAGCCTCGCCGCGCACGCAATCCGCGGCGATCCTCGCCATGTCGGCCAGCGTGCTCTCCTTCACCCGCGACGACGCCTTCCGCGCCGGCTGCGACGGTTTCCTCCCCAAGCCCTACCGCGAGGAGGATCTGTTCAAGGCCCTCGCCTCCGCGCTCACCCTCACCTGGACGCACGCCGCCCGGCCCAACACCGCCAATCCCTTCCCCGCCCAGCCACTGCCCCGCGCCCTCGTCGAGGAGCTCCTCGCCCAGGCTGAGAGCGGCGACATCGCCGCCCTGCGCACGGCGCTGACCGCCGCTCTCAAAGCTTATCCCGGCGATAGTTTGCTGACGCAGGTTGAAACCGCGGCGAATTCCTACCAACTTGAGCGCGTGCGCCAGCTCCTCCATGGAGCGCCCGCCGCCGGATGAAAGCACCCACCGTCCTGATCGTCGACGATACGCCTGCCAACCTTGGCGTCGTCCTGGAATCGCTCGGCAGCGCGGGCTACCGCCTGCTCGTCGCCGAGAACGGCCAGCGCGCCCTCGACCTGCTCGCCAAGCAGCCCGTCGATCTCGTGCTGCTCGACGTGATCATGCCCGGCATCGACGGCTTCACCACCTTCGCCCGCGTGCGCAGCAACCCCGCGTGGGCGGATCTGCCCGTGCTCTTCATGACGGCGGTCGACGATCCCGCGCAAAAGGTCCGCGCGCTCGAGGCCGGCGCCGTCGACTACATCAGCAAGCCCGTGCACCCGCCCGAGGTGCTCGCCCGCGTGCGCACGCACCTGGAGCTTCGCGCCGCGCGCAAGGAGCTGGAAAAGCAGAACGCCAAGCTCGAGGCCGAAATCGCGCTCCGCTCCGACGCCGAGGCGCAGCTCGCCCAATCGCTCGACCGCGCCCTCCTCGTCATCGACGGCGACGGCCGGGTCGTCTTCCGCACGCTCCGCGCCGCGCACCTGCTGCACAAGCACCTGCCCGGGCACGAGCCCGGCCGTTTTCCGCCCGAGCTCGCCGGCGTCGAGCGCCGCGAGAGCCCGCACGGCATCCTGCTCGTGCGCCGCTTCGCTGCGAAGGACGGCGACCCGCTCAACGTCGTCTATCTCGGCGAGGAGCACGCCCCGCCGGGTCCGGCGGAACTCGTCGCGCTCGGCCTGACACCGCGGCAAGCGGAGGTGCTTTACTGGATCGCGCAGGGCAAGACTAACGCCGAGACCTCGATCATCCTCGGCACGAGCCCGCGCACGATCGACAAGCACGTCGAGCAGCTGCTCGAACGCCTCGGCGTGGAAAACCGGCTCGCCGCCGCCGCCAAGGCTAACGACATCCTCCGCCCGGTCGGGGCCTGAGGAGCGAGGCGGGGTTCGGCGACACCGCCCGGCATTTCTCCAGCTTTACGCTCGCGTGGTGGCGCGAGGGCAAAGAAAAGCCCGCGCCAGGGAATCGGCGCGGGCGGAGAACGGGTTGCGGACGCTTACCAGATCTTCGTGCGATCCTCGGGCTTCCGCCACATCGGGTCGCCCTCCTTGATGCCGAAGGCGTCGAAGAAGGGCTGGAAGTTCACCAGCGCACCGATGGCGCGGAAGTTGCCGGGGGCGTGCGGGCCGACCATCACCTGGCGGCGCATCGCGTCCTCGCGGTAGGCCGTGCGCCAACCCTGCGCCCAGGAGATGAAGAAACGCTGCTCGGCGGTGAAGCCGTCGATCTTCGGCGGCGTGGGCTTGCCTTGGAGCGAGCGCTGGAAGGCCTCGTAGGCGATCGAGGTGCCGCCGAGGTCGGCAACGTTCTCGCCGAGCGAGAGGGCGCCGTTGACCTTCAGGCCGGGGAGCGCCTCGTAGGAGGAGTATTGGTCGATGAGCTTCTGCGCGCGCGCGCGGAATTGCGCGTCGTCCTCGGGCGTCCACCAGTCGGTGAGGTTGCCGTCGGCGTCGTAGCGGCGGCCTTGGTCGTCGAAGCCGTGGGTGATCTCGTGGCCGATGACGCCGCCGATCATGCCGTAGTTGACGGCGTCATCCATGGTGAAGTCGAAGAAGGGCGGCTGGAGGATGCCGGCGGGGAACACGATCTGGTTGGCGGTGGGCTGGAAGTAGGCGTTCACCGTCGGGGGCGTCATGCCCCACTCGCCCTTGTCGACGGGCTGGCCGAGTTTGTCGCGGTTGCGCTTGGCCTCGAAGGCGGCGGCGGCGCGGGCGTTCTCGAAGTAGGAGCCGCGCGCGATGGCGACGGTGGAGTAGTCGCGCCACTGGTCGGTGTGGCCGATGCGGGCGACGAAGCGGTCGAACTTGGCGACGGCCTTCTCGCGGGTGGCCGGGCTCATCCACTCGAGGGTGGTGAGGCGGTCGCGCATGACGGCTTTGATGTTCTTGATCATCTCGTCCATGCGGGCCTTGGCCTCGGGCGGGTAATGCTTGGCGACGTAGAGCTGGCCGAGGGCCTCGCCGAGCGCGTTGTCCGTGGCGCGGGCGGCGCGCTGCCAGCGAGGCTCCATCTGCGGTGTGCCGCGGAGGACGGTGCTGTAGAAGCGGAAGTGTTCCTGTTCGAAGGGCGCGGCGAGCAGCGGCGCGGCGCCGGACACGACGCGGTAACGCAGGTAGATCTTGAAGTCGCGGACCGGACGCGAGGCGATGATCTGGTTGAGCCCCTCGAAGAACTTGGGCTGGCCGACGACCACGTAGTCGGTCGCTTTCGGATCGAGGCCGGAGTCGAGCAGGTGCTGACGGATCGGGAACGCCGGCACGAGCGCGGCGAGTTCGTCGAACGTCATGCGGTTGTAGTTGGCGAGGCGGTCGCGGAGCTCGACGGGCGTCTTCATGTGCTCGGCGAGAGCGGTCTCGACGGCGAGGACGGTGGCGGCCTCCTTCGCCGCGGTGTCAGGGGCGTCACCGAGGAGGACGAACATCTTGGCGACGTGCTCCTGGAATTGCTCGCGGACCTTGGCGAAGGCGTCGGAGAAATAGTAGTCCTTGCTCGGCAGGCTGGTGCCGCCCTGGAAAAGGTAGAGGGCGTTGATGTCGCTCTGCTTCTGGTCGGCGAAGACGAAGGCGGAGAACAGGCCGCCGCCCGAGCCGTCGCGCCGGAAGGTGGCGATGACGCGCGAGAGATCGTCGAGATTGCGGATGTTGGCGACGGCGACGAGCTGCCGCTCGATCGGGCGCGTGCCCGCGGCGTCGATCGCGGCGGTGTCCATCGCGCTGGCGAAGAAATCGCCGACCTTCTGCTCGAGGGAACCGGGGGCGTGAGTCCGGGCGGAGACGTCCTCGAGGATGGCCTTGAGGTTGGTCCAGTTGTTCTGCTCCAGCGTGTCGAAGGCGCCGAAGCGCGACTTGTCGGCCGGCATCTGGAAGTTCTTATACCAGCCGCCGGCGGCGAACTGGGCGAAGTCGACCTTGGGGTCGACGCTGAGGTCCATGTGCTGGGTGCTGAAGCCGCTGGGGAGCTTGGCGGGGGCCTCGGGAGCGGGATCGGCGGCGAGCAAGGCCGTGGCGGCGCCGGCGCCGAGCGCGGCGAGCGACAGGAAGCGGGGCAAGTTCATAGGGGGGTGAACGAAACCGGCTTCCGGGCGGACGGCAACTGCGGGTTGGCGAACGGCGCATCCGCTGCGGCGAGCGGCGACGGGGCATCGACCGGGCGCGCCAGCCTTGCTGCGACGCGGTCGCCTCGTGGGCAGGCAAGTCAGGACGCGGGCGCGGGGCTCGCAGCCGACTCCGCGTCAGGCGAGA
>JAMPXH010000204.1 GCA_023701285.1 Candidatus Didemnitutus sp. | reverse complement strand
GGGACGGAAGAAATACTCGACCGGGATGTCGGACGCGCGGGTAAACGCGGGGCGAGCGGATGGTGCCGGAAGGTCGGCGCCGGAGAGAGCGAGGGCAGCGGCAAAGGGTGCGACGAGGATCGTCACGCGCCGGAGCAATGGGGAATGCATGGGTGAACTTTCTAGAGCGTTTTAAATAATACTGTAGCCGCATGCGGCAAACCAACCGCGGGCGTTGTCGGCGGTGACGGCGCGCAGGGCGGCGGCGATGGCGTTGAGCAGTTCGGGGTGGGTGCGGGCTTCGGCCGACCGCAGCCAGGCCTTCACCTTGCTCCACATCATCTCGATGGGGTTGAGGTCGGGCGAGTAGGCCGGCAGGAACCGGACCGTGGCTCCGGCGACCTCGATCAAGGCGAGGGTCTGAGCGTGCTTGTGCGCGCCGAGGTTGTCCATGACCACGATGTCGCCGGGCCGCAGGCTCGGGCCCAGGATTTCCCGAACGTAGGCGTGGAAGACCAGCGTGTCGGTCGCTCCCTCAATGGTCATGCAAGCGGTGCTCCCATCCAAGCGCACCGAACTGATCATCGTCGTGGTGCGCCAGTGTCCGTGGGGTGCTGCGGCCAGCAGGCGCTGACCCCGCGGAGCGCGGCCCCGCAAGCGGGTCATGTTCGTCTTGGCCGCCGACTCGTCGAGGAAGACCAGCCGCGCCGGGTCGAGCCCGCCTTGGCGGCGCCGCCACTGTCGACGCGCCCGGACGAGGTCCGGCCGGTCTTGCTCGGCGGCACGGAGCGTCTTTTTTTAAAAGTCAGGCCCAACTCGGCCAACACGTAGTGGATCGCCGGCAGCGTGCAGTCCAAACCACACGCCGTGCGCAACTGCTCCAGGGTCAGGTCGGGCTTGGTCGCCAGTTGCCGACGCATCGCTTCCCGATGAGAGGCCAGGATCCGCCGCTTGCGCCCGGCTCGATGATGCTGTGGCCGGATATCTCCCAGATGTCGTCGCTGCTGCAGGAGCTTCTTGACCATGCCGACCGAGACACGGAAACGCCCCGCCACCATCTCCCGCGTCGCATCCCCGGCATCATACGCCGCCAGTATCCTCTCCCGCAGATCCAACGACAGTGTCTTCATGCCCACGAGCCTCACAGCCCCACAGAAAATGGCTACACTATTATTTAAAATGCTCTAGACCCGTGCGCGCGAGCAGAGGGGAAGCGCGACGGAGCGTCAACGGCGCGGTGGGGCGCGGGCATGGAGCGTCGATGCGTGAGGTTGAAAGGGACTTTTATTCCCCGACTCTACCAGCGCCTTGCGCTTGAACTTTCCGTCGGGGCGTAAAGCCCCTCCCACCTTTCCGAGCAGTCACTGCAGCCGGGCGGGAATTGCGCCGCGAGTGGAAGGCGGAATCAACCACGTTTGCCCCAGCGGCGGACTTCCTTCAGCTCGGGGGCGCGGGCTTCGAGGAGGGCGCCGGCGCAGGCGGGGTGGTTGCGCAAGGCTTGGAAGGCCGGGCCAGTCACGCGCCACTTCAACGCGAACGACGTTTCGGCGATCGGGGCGACGCGGCCGTCGAAGAGGAAGGCGATCTCCACCTTCGTGTCGCCGTTCGCGGCGTCGATGGCTTGGCGGAGTTTCTGGAGGAAGTCCGGCACGGCATCGTGGTCGGGCGTCAGGAGCCACGTCACGCGGCGGATGTTGCCGGGGACGTAGGCGTCGAGCGGGTAGACCTCCTTCACGTTGAGGCGCGCGCCGTCGTTGCCGCGCATGACGGAGCCGAGGAGCACGACGGGGAGATTTTCCGCGAGGGTCTTGCCGTGGGTCTCGTAGGCGTCGGCATACATGTTGACGGCGATCGTGGCGCGGCGGCTCGCGAGGTTGAAGAAGGCCCACGGGCGGTTGTCGCGTTTGGAGAGGCGCTTGGTGATGCCGCTCATCAGGCCGGCGAGGCGGAACTCGACGCGGTCGCCTTCGAGGAGGACGGTCTCCTCGGTGTGCGTGCTGAGCGCTTCGGCGAGGCCGGCGTAGGCGTTGAGCGGGTGGCCGGAGACGTAGAAGCCGAGGAGCTCTTTTTCGAATTGGAGGCGCTCTTGGGAAGTGAAGTCGGTGGCGGAGTCCTCGCGGGGTGGGGGCACCCCGCCCACAGCGCCGCTCGTTGACCGCGGCGAGGGCGCCGCGGCTCCATTCTTCTTCTTCGTGGGCTTCTCGTCCGCGAGCATGTCGAGGAAGCTGTGCTGGCCGGCGGCTTTGTCGCGGGCGTGGGCGGCGGCGCCGGCGAGAGCGGCGTCGATGCCGTCGAAGAGCGGCTTGCGCGGCGCGTGGCTGTAGTCGAACGCGCCGGTCTTCACGAGGTGCTCGAGCACGCGTTTGTTGATCGCGCGGCCGTCCACGCGGCGGACGAAGTCCTCGAAGTTTTCGAACGGGCCGTTGGCTTCGCGTTCCTCGATGATCTTGGCCGCGGCGAGTTCGCCGACGCCTTTGATGCCGGCGAGGCCGAAGCGGATCGAGCCGCCTGCGGCGGCGATTTTCGATTGCTGCGGCGGAACCGGGGTGAAGTCCCCGCGCGATTCGTTCACGTCGGGGCCGAGGACCTGGATGCCCATCGCTTCGGCTTCGGCGATGAAGTGGGAGACTTTTTCGGCGTTGCCGAGTTCGGCGGTGAGCACGGCGGCCATGAACTCGACGGGGTAGTTGGCCTTGAGATAAGCGGTCTGGTAGCTGACGAGCGCGTAGGAGGCGGAGTGGGATTTGTTGAAACCGTAGTTCGCGAACTTGTTCAGCAGGTCGAAGATTTCGTCGGCCTTCGCCTGGCTGATGGCGTTCACGCGCTTGGCGCCTTCGACGAACTTGATGCGCTCCTTGGCCATCGCGTCGGCGTCCTTCTTGCCCATCGCGCGGCGGAGCATGTCGGCGCCGCCGAGCGTGTAGCCGGCGATGATCTTGGCGCACTCCATGACCTGCTCCTGATAAACGATGATGCCGTAGGTTTCCCGGAGCGACTGCTCGAGCAACGGGTGCGGGTAGGAAACGGTCGAGGGGTCGCGCTTGCCGCGGGCGTAGTCGGGGATGAACTGCATCGGGCCCGGACGGTAGAGGGCGCAGATGGCGTTGATGTCGTTG
>JAMPXH010000203.1 GCA_023701285.1 Candidatus Didemnitutus sp. | reverse complement strand
GTCGAGTGGCAGATGCGCGCCTGGTGGTCCATGTTGTTCGTGCCGAACATCGACACGAACTTGCGGAACATGTAGGCCTGCTCGTTGCTGTGCTTGGAGGAGCCGAGCCAGAACACCGAGTCCGGGCCGCTTTCCTTGCGCAGGGCGAGCAGCTTGTCGCCGATCTCGTTGATCGCCTGCTCCCAGGTGATCTTGCGGTACTTGCCGTCGACCAGCTTCATCGGCGACTTGAGGCGGTGCGAGTGCTCGGTCATGCCGTGCTCGCGCACGGACGCACCCTTGGCGCAGTGGGCGCCGAGGTTGAGCGGGGAATCGAACACCGGCTCCTGGCGCACCCACACGCCGTTCTGGACGTGCGCGTCGACCGCGCAGCCCACCGAGCAGTGCGTGCAGACGGTGCGCTTCACCTCGATCTTGCCGCCCGCCGCGGGCGCGGCGGCATTGGCCTCGCCGATCATGTTGAGCGGCAGCTGGCTCGCGAATGCGGCCGCGCCGGCGGTGATGCCCGTGCCCTTGAGGAACGCGCGGCGGTCGACGGTCTTCGCCGCGAGGGCGCCCATGGCGCGGGAAAGCGGATTGGCGCGTTCGGCCCGGCCTTCGGATTTGCGATTGAGCAGCATGGTCGGCCTCCTCAGACTTGCGTGGTCTTGTAGTACTTCAGGATGTGCTCGGAGACGTGGTAGCCCCGCGGCTTGGCGGCGTCGGGCTTGCCCTGCCCCGCCGTCGCGACCTGCCTGCCCGCGATGGCGACCGCGGCGACACCGGCGCCCCCCAGGCCCGCATTGAGCAGGAATTTCCTGCGGCTGCTGGTTTTGCTCTCGTTGTTCATGTCACGCCTCCTGTCTATCGCAATGGACTGCGGTTTCAATCCAGGTTGAACGACTCGTTTTCGATGCCGACGAACGCCTCGCCGACGGCTGCGACCTTGCGGTAGTAATTCGATTCGGGTGCTTCGCGCACCGCGGCGAGAAAGGCGCCCACACCCGGCAGCAAGTGCGCCTCGTAGAAGCGTTTCTGCTCGGCGAGGCTCGCCGGGCCGCGGCCCGCGCCCCCGGCCACGAGCACGCGCATCGCGTCGAAGAGGCCGGCGAAATGGTCCTCCGGCTCCGCCATGCCGGCCGGCCGGGCGAGCCCGAGCGCGGCGAGGTCCCCGATGATGCGGACGCGCGGGGGTTCCACGGAAGCGGTCGCGGTGTACCACCCCGCGTAGGCGGACACCCTCGCCTTTCCCATGCCCACGAAAAGCTCGTCGTATTCATACGCGGCGGCCTCCGGGTCCATGACCGCCGACGCGGCGATCAGTTCGGCCCAGGCCCGCGAAAGCGCCCCGTGGCCGCCCTCGATCGGCTCGGCGATGGCGAGCGTGTGCAGCAGCTTCGCGTCCGGGGCGTGGTGGAAGAGCGAGGCGAGAAGCGCATAGAAGTCGGCGCGCGCCGCGTCCTCCGGGGCGACCGGGAGCTCGACTTCGGCGCGGGAGACGGCGGTTTCCATCTTCAGAGCTTCAGCACCGACACTTCGTTCTTGTTCGACATCATGTCCACCACGCGGCAGTCGGCGCACATCTGCAGGCGCTTGAGCGACGCCGGGTCGGAAAACATGGAATGGCCCGCCAGGCGCCCCAGCATCGCGTCCACCATCTGGCGCGTGCCGAAGGGCTTGCCGCAAGAGACGCAATGGAAGGGCTGCGCCTCGTTCAGCACGCGCGCCTCGCGCACGGCCGGCGCCAGGAGCAGGCGCGGCCTGAGGGTGATGGCGTCCTCCGGGCAGGTGCGCTCGCACAGCCCGCACTGCACGCAGTTGCGCTCGAGGAACCGCAGCATCGGCGTCTCGGTGCCGTCCATGAGGGCGGATTCCGGGCAGGCGCCCGCGCACGACAGGCACAGCGTGCACTTGACCTTGTCGACCACGACCTCGCCCCAAGGCGCGCCGGCAGCCAGGGCGATCTCGGTCACCGGCGCCGGAGCGTGCTTCGCGAGGTGCTCGACCGCGAATTCGACGGCGGTGCGCTTGTCGTCGGAGAGGGCGAAGGCCGCCGCGTCCGCCGGCACGCCGGCCGGCGCAAGCGCCTCGAAGGCATCGGCCAGGGCGGCGGCATCCCCCGTCTCCACCAGCGCGAAGTGGCGGCCCTCGTAGCCCAGCGCGGTCACGATCGATTGCGCCAGCGCCATCTGCTCGCGCAGCGAGCGCGAATACTCCGGCGCCTCCGACCCCGCGCTCAGCACCGCGACCTGGTTCGCCCCCAGCGCGACTGCGCCGAGGAGGAGATCCACGCCCACGCCCGCCACGTGCCAGGACTCCATCGGGATCACCCGGCCCGGCAGCCCGCGGCCCGCGGCGGCCGCGCGCGCGAGGAGGTCGCGCCCGTCGGTGCCGTTGTGGAAAACGATGCAGGCATCGCGCCCGCCGGCATCCCGGTAGGCGGCCAGCATCGCCTTCATCTGGGCGCCGCGCCGCGAAACCCGCGGGAACTGGAAGCTCATCGCACCGGACGGGCATACCGACGCGCAGGCGCCGCACCCCATGCACAGGTGCGGGTCGACCGTCACCTTGTCGCCATCGGCGGAAATGGCCTCGGTGGAGCAGACCTCGATGCAGTTGTTGCAGCCCAGGATGCCGGAGCGCGAGTGCGCGCAGAGGTTCTCGCGGTACGAGAAGAACCGCGGCTTGTCGAACTCCCCCACCGAGTCGGGCGCTTCCGCGAGAGCCAGTTCGAGGGAGGCGGCGTCGGCCACGCGCCAGTACCCCTGCGGCGGCTGGTGGTGCCCGAAGAGCGGCGGGTCGGAGAAATCCACCACGAGATCGAATACCGCGGCGGCGGCCGCGGGAAGCCCATGCCCCGGGGCCTCGCGGACGGTGGCGAGATCGGCAAGCGTTGCGGAGAAATTGCCGAGGTAGCCCTTCAGCGAGGCGACCTTGCCGCCCCAGATCGGAAACGCGCTACCGTCGAGGTCGGCCCTGGCGAGCGCGGCGGCCTGGGCCGAAGGTCGCGAGGTGAGCAGCAGCGTGACGGGAAGGGAAGCCGCGAGGCGGACCGCCGCGCCGACCGCACGCTCATCGCCACCGACGACCAGGGTGTTGCCTTTCGAGGCATAGGAGACGCTGGCGAGAGGCTCGTCCGCGGGGACGG
>JAMPXH010000091.1 GCA_023701285.1 Candidatus Didemnitutus sp. | reverse complement strand
GTGGGTCGTGCTCCGCTGGCCCTCGTCCGCGATGGCACAGCAGGCGGGCATGAGCACCGAGGCGTTCGAGGATTTCTACTTCCGCGTCTGCACCTTCGATTACTCGCGCTACAAGCCCGGCATGAAGGCGCTCACGGACCTCATGAACCGCACCGACCGCGTGCACATCAAGGGCCCCGGCACCGACCTGCAATTCTCCATCAAGGGCATCGGCGCCGTGCCCTGCGGCGGCCTGCGCAACATCCCCGACGGCGAGGTGTTCTCCTGCCCGGTGAAGGAAAGCGTCGAGGGCACGATCCAATACAACGCCCCGACCGTCTACCTCGGCACCGCGTTCGACCACATCAAGCTCACCTTCAAGGCCGGCAAGATCGTCGAGGCCACGAGCAACAACACGAAACGCCTGAACGAGATCCTCGATACCGACGCCGGCTCGCGCTACATCGGCGAGTTCGCGATCGGCTTCAACCCGCACATCCTGCAGCCGATGCGCGACATCCTCTTCGACGAGAAGATCGCCGGCTCCTTCCACTTCACGCCCGGCCAGGCCTACGAGATCGGCGGCAACGGCAACAAGTCCGCCGTGCACTGGGACATGGTCTGCATCCAGCGCCCCGACTACGGTGGCGGCGAGATCTGGTTCGACGGCAAGCTCGTGCGCAAGGACGGTCTCTTCGTGCCGAAGGCGCTGCAGAAGCTCAATCCCGCCGAGCTGCTGAAGAAAGGCTGAGCCTCCAACCCCGGACTTCCCATGCTGCCCGATTCCTCGCTTGCCGCCTTCATCCAGGCCTTGCCGAAAACGGAGACGCACCTGCACGTGGAGGGCGCGTTGCCGTATGAATTGCTGCACGGCTGGGACCCGGTGCGCTGGCCCGCGAACCCCGCGTTCCGCGAGCGGGGTTACCGCTACGAGACCTTTCCCTCCTTCGAGAAACAGCTCCTCGACAACGCGCTGCCGTGGTTCGACTCGGCCGAGCGTTACTACGAGGCGGCGCGGGTGATGTTCCAGCATCACGCCGCGCAGAACGTCAAATACGTCGAGACGAGCTTTCACCTGCCCGTGGTGGAATTCATCCGCGTGCCCGGCCCCGAGATCATCGCCGCCATCCGCAGCGCCGCGCCCCGCGGCCTGCACGTGCGGGTCTTCACCGGGATGCCGCGTGACATCTTCAGCGGTCCGATGCGTCCCCTGGTTGACGAACTCCTGGGTTGGGAAGACCTGGCCGGCGTGGACCTGCACGGCTTCGAACCCATCCCGACGGACCCGGCCACGGCAGGTTATTGGGAAAAGTTCCGGGCCGCCGGGCTCGTCACCAAATGCCATGCCGGCGAGTTCGACGGCGCGGCCCGCGTGCGTGAAGCGGTCGAGCAACTCGGCGTCACACGCGTGCAGCACGGCATCCGGGCGATCGAGGACCCGGCCGTGGTGCGCCTGTGCGCAGAACGCGGCATCACCTTCGACGTCTGCCCGCTCAGCAATGTGGGTCTCAAGGTGGTGCCCTCGCTCGAGCGCCATCCGCTGCGCCGGCTGACCGAGGCGGGCATCCGCTGCACGATCAGCACGGACGATCCCCTCTGCTTCGCCAATTCGCTCAACGAGGAATACCTCGCCGTCGCGAGCGCGCTCGGCCTCTCGCGTCGCGAGCTGGCGCAATACGCCCGCAACGGCTTCGAGGTCGCCTTGCTCACGCCGGAGCAGAAGCACGCCTATCTCGCCGAACTGGACGCCGTGCTTGCGCGCTGAGGCGCGCGCGTGCGGCGCAGAAACGAGACAGGAGCCGCTTGCCCCCGGAGGTGGCGGCGGGCAACTTGAGCCGCTTGGCCGATCAAACCTACACCGTCCCCACCGGCTCCCGCCGCGAACGCGCCGACAAGGTGCTCGCCGCGGCGTTCCCGGAGCACAGCCGCGTCGCCTTCCAGCGCGCGCTTGAGGCCGGCTTGGTGAAAGTCGACGGCAAGGCGATCGCGCAGAGCGACGAGGTGCGCGCAGGTCAGACAATCGTCTTCGCCCTGCCCGAGGTGCGGCCCGCCGAGCTGCGTCCGGTGGCCATCCCGCTCGACGTCGTCTACGAGGACAAGCACCTCATCGTGATCAACAAGGCGGCCGGCATGGTGGTGCATCCCGGCGTCGGCACCGGCGAGGATACGCTCGTCCACGCCTTGCTCGCCCATTGCTCGGATCTGAGCGGCATCGGCGGCGTGGAACGCCCGGGCATCGTCCATCGCATCGACAAGGAGACGACGGGCCTGCTGGTCGTGGCGAAGAACGACGCCGCGCACCGGGCACTTTCCGATCAGTTCGCCGAGCGTGCGCTCTTGAAGGAATACGTCGCGCTCATCAGCGGCGTTCCGAACCTCCTGAGCGGCACGATCGATCGCGCGATCGCCCGGCATCCCGTGCACCGGCACCGGATGACGACGGGCGAAGGCGGCCGGCCGGCGCGCACGGATTGGGTGTTGCTGGAGAAATTCGGGGAGCGCGCGGCGTTCGTGCGGTGCCGTATCCACACGGGGCGCACGCATCAGATCCGCGTGCACTTCAAATCCATCGGCCATCCGTTGCTGGGCGATCCCACCTATGGCTGGAAACCGAGCCCGTCGCTGCCGACCCCACCACGCGTGATGCTGCACGCGGAGCATCTGGTGCTGACGCATCCGGTCACGGGCAAACCGATGGATCTGCGGGCGGCCTTGCCCCGGGATTTCGAGGACCTGATGGGCCAATTGCGCAAGCTGGCCTGAGCCTCGCACTGCGGCGGGGCGGGCCCGTCGCTCAAAGCGTATCGAGCAACTCCGCCGCGAGGCCGTAGCGGAGGTTGTGGAAGGAGTGGCGGAACTCCGCAAAGCCGCCCGTCTCGGCGACGGCGAGGAAAGTGACGAGCGCGACCGGGAACACGTCGGCCCGCGCCGCGGGCAGCCCGGGCACCTGCCGGCGTTGCGCGAGCGTGAGCGGGGCGAGTTGCGCGAGCAATTCGGCCAATTGCGCGGCGGTGATGCGCGGCTCCGTCTCCGCGACGGAGCGGCCGGTGCGGGCGCCGACGATGGCGCGGACAGTGGCGACCGTCCCGCCGGTCGCGACTGCTGCCGCATCCGTGCGATCAAGCGGCAGGCCGGAAGCGAGGAGCGCGGTGCGCGTGTGTGCGGCGATCGCGCGCCGGCTTTCCTCGGGGAAGGGAGCGGCCGGGTCGGCGACGAATTTCTCCATCAGCCGCACGCAGCCGAGCTGCAGGCTGAGTGAGTGGCTGATGCGCCGGTCGCGGAACGCCAGGCACTCGAGACTGCCGCCGCCGAGATCGAAGACGTGGAAATCGCGCAGCGCGGCGAGCGCCGGGTCGGACACGAGGCCGCGGCCGATGCCGTTGGCTTCCTCCTCGCCGCTGAGGATGCGGATGGCGTGTCCGGTGCGGGCCAGCACCTGGGCGCGGAAGTCCGGACCATTGACGGCGTCGCGCACCGCACTGGTGGCGACCAGCAAAATGCGGGCTGGCTCGTAAGGTCGCGCGAGCGCGAGCAACTCCTCCACGGCCGCGCAGCCGCGGCGCATGCCTTCGTCGCTCAGCCGTGGCTCGGCGGCGCTGATGCCGGTGCTGATGCGGGCGTCGATGGAGCGGTTCAGCAAAGGCAGGACTCCGCCCGCATGGCCGCGCGTGGCGATGAGGATCTTGATGGAGTTGCTGCCGATATCGAGGACGGCGACGTTGGAGTTGCTCACGGTGATGGGGGCGTCGTTTTCCGTTCCGGGCCCGTGTATCCGGCGGGCGGCTTGTCCTCAAAGCGTGAAATCCTTCGGTGCGACGAGCACGACGAATTCGCCCTTCAAGCTCGCCTTGCCGAGGCGCGCGAGCACCTCCGAAGACAGGCCGACGAAGAAGGTTTCGTGGAGCTTCGTGACCTCCTTGGCGATGCACACCACGCGGTCGGGGCCGAGCGTCTCCACGATTTCGGCGGCGAACTTGTCGATGCGGTGGCAGCTTTCGTAGAGCGCCAGCGTGTAGTCGAAGTCGCGGTATTTTTGGAGAAAGGCGATGCGCGCAGCCGACTTGGCGGGCAGGAAACCGGCGAAGAGAAAACCGTTGGTGGGCAACCCCGCGGCGGAGAGCACCGCGACCAAGGCGCTGGGGCCGGGCACCGGCACGACGGGCAGTTGCCGGCGGCGGCAGGCGCGGACGAGACGGAAACCCGGATCGCTCAGGCCGGGCGTGCCGGCGTCGCTGACGACGGCCACGGATTTGCCAAGGGCGACCGCCTCGGCGAGGCGCTCGGCGGCTTCGGTCTCGTTGTGCTCGTGGTAGGGGACGAGCTCCTTGTGCAGCCCGAAGCGGTGCAGCATGACCCCGGTGGTGCGGGTGTCCTCGCAGGCGACCAGATCGACTTGGGCGAGGATCGCGCGGGCGCGCTCGGTGAGATCGGCGAGGTTGCCGATCGGGGTGGCGACGACGTAGAGGTGCCCGGGCTGCGGCGTGAGGGAGGCGTTGACGCCGGGGTCGGCCATGATGCCGCAGGCAGCAGGTGGGCGCGCTCAGCGGCCCATGCCGGGGATCTGACCTTCCCAATTGGCCGGACGGCTCCACGGAATGGAGGTGTCCTGCTTGGGCGAGGTGCAACCGGAGAGACCGGCGAGGGCCAGCACCCCGAGGGCGAGGGCCAGAAGGGCTTTGCGGAGAGTCATGACTAGTGGGCTAATAGGACAATATCGCCGGTCTGCAACTGCCGTTTCTGCGTCCCGGGCAGGACTTGGGCGATGGAGAAGCGGGGACGCACGTCACTGATTTGAACCCGGGCGACCTCGGAGGTTCCGCGCGCAAGCGTCAAGGAGGTGCCGGCCAGGGCGCCGTGCTCGCTGCCAAAGTCGATCACGACGAAGGCATCCTGCGCTCCGACACGCACGACCTGATGCATCGGGGCGGCGGCAGTCGCCGGGGCTTCGGCCGGGGCTGGTGTGGACGAGGAAGTTTCTCCGTTCGTCGGCGTCTCCAGCGCCCGCGTGAGCAAGTCCGTGAGCTGGGCCTCCAGCGCGGCGATGCGTCGGGCGTAGGCGGCCTGTTCCTCGCGCGCCGGGCTGGTCGCCGGAGTGGCCGCGGGCGTGGCGGGTTGTGGTGGGCTGAGGGTCGGGGCGGCGGCGCGGGCTTGCTGGCGCAGGGCTTCGATCTCGCTGAGGAGGGCGATCTCGCGTTGCTGGCGCGCCGTGAGCGTGGTGCGCACGGCATCGAGTTCGCGTGAGAGTTCGCCGGTCCGCGTCTCGGTCGCCGTGGTGCGCGTCTTGGCGGAGCCGAGCTCGGAATCGAGCCGCGCGGCCTCGGCCTCGAGTTGCGCGGCCCGGTCGCGGGCGCGCTTGGCTTCGAAGCGGGACTCGGCCAGCTCGCGGGCGAGGGAGCGCGCGCGAGTTTCCGCCTCGACCGCGGTCGAGCGGAAATGCAACGCGATGCCGGCCAGGGCCAGCATCGCGAGGATCAGCGCGATGGCGAAGGGACGCCGCATCCCTTACGGATTGAACGCGTAGGTGCTGTCGAACCACGGCTTGCGCGGCGTCTTGGCGACGCCGCTGCCGGGGTTGGCGGCCAGATGCTCCAGCACCTTGAACACGAGTTCGGCGTTGGCGCCGGCCGGGAGCCGGGCGGCGAGGGCCTCGGCCGTGAACGCCGTGCCGGGCTCGGCGCGGAGTGCGGCGAGGATCTGGGCCCGCAGGCCGATGACCGCGGTGGCGGCCTTCTTGCCCGCCTCGACGCCGGGTTGGTGATAGGCGTTGATGCCGACCAGAGACGCGTAGAGGCCCACGACGCGCTCGTAGAGCGCGATGAGCATGCCGAGCGTGCGGGGCGAGACGTCGTTCACCGTGATGGTGATCGAGTGCCGGTCCTTCTCGGAGAGGGCGTCGCGCGTGCCGAGCAGGAAGCCCTGCAGGTAATCGCCGCTGGTGACGCCGTCCGCCTCGACCGAGAGCGAATCGCCGGTGCGGTCCTTCAGCACCTCGATGAAGGTGACGAAGAAATTGTTCACGCCCTCGCGCAGCTGCTGCACGTAGGCATGCTGGTCGGTGGAGCCCTTGTTGCCGTAGACGGCGATGCCCTGGTTGACGACGTTGCCGGCGAGATCGAACTCCTTGCCGAGCGACTCCATCACGAGTTGCTGGAGGTAGCGTGAGAAGAGCAGCAGGCGATCCTTGTAGGGGAGGACGACCATGTCCTTGGCACCGCGGCCGTCGGTGGCCCAATACCACATGAGCGCGAGCAGGGCGGCGGGGTTGTCCTTGAGCCGGGGCTTGCGGGTGACCTCGTCCATCGCGGCGGCGCCGGCGAGCATCTGGTCGATCTTGATGCCTTGGAGCGCGGCGGGCAGCAGACCGACGGCGCTGAGTTCGGAGGTGCGGCCGCCGACCCAGTCCCACATCGGGAAGCGGGCAAGCCAGCCTTCCTGTTGGGCGATCTGGTCGAGCTTCGAGCCTTCGCCGGTGACGGCGACGAAGTGTTTCGGGTAATCGAGACCGGCGGCCTTGAACGCGGCGGCGGCCTCGAGCATGCCGTTGCGCGTCTCGACCGTGCCGCCCGACTTGGAGATCACGACCACGAGGGTCTGCTTCAACTTGGAACCGAGCTCGGCGAGCACGTAGTCCATGCCGTCGGGGTCGGTGTTGTCGAAGAAGCTCACGCGCATCTTGTCGCGCCGGCCGTTCGGGCGGCCGAGGGCGTGGCTGACCAATTGCGGGCCGAGGGCGGAGCCGCCGATGCCGACGACGAGCAGTTCCTTGAACTTGCCGCCCGCGGGCGGGGCGATGTGGCCGGCGTGCACGCCGGACACGAATTCCTTGATCGCGTCGAGGGCGTTCGTGATGGCGTCGCGCATCTCGGCGGTGGGCGCGAGCTCGGGGGCGCGGAGCCAGTAGTGGCCGACCATGCGGTTCTCATCGGGATTGGCGATCGCTCCGGCCTCCAGCGCGTTCATGGCGGCGAAGGCCTGGTCGAGCTTGGGCTCCATCGACTTGAGGAAGTCGGCGGGAAACGGCATCCGGCTGACGTCGAGGCCGAAGCCAAGGCGTGGGTGGTGGTAGTAGAGCGATTTGAAGCGGTCCCAATTCATCGCGTTAAGGCGTAGCCGGGGCGGGGAACGGCGGCTAGTCGGAAAAGCGTCAATTCGGGATTGTCAGCCCGCGGCGCCAAACCCTCACTGAAGGGCTTCCATGGCCTTCGATCTCAAGCGTGTTTTGAAAGTGATGCTGTTCGCCTCGAACGGACCGCTCGCGGTGAAAGACATCCAAACTGCCTTCACCCGTTTTCATGAGCAGGTGGAGAGCCTGCCGCTGGCGGACGAGCCGGCCCCGGGAGACGAAGCTGCGGTCGAAGGGACCGAGCCGGCGGCGGAAGCGGTCGCAGTCGAGGCACCCGTGGGCGACGTCGGGGAAGCCGAAGCCGCGGAGGCCATCGTGCCGGCGACCGAAGAAGACGAAATTTATCGCGACGTGCCTTCGCTCATCACCACCGCACAGATCCGGGAGGCGATGGACGCCATCTCGCTCGAATTGCAGGCGGCGGGCAGCGAGGTCCTGCTCGTGGAAGGGCATGGCGGCTGGCGCTTGGTGACGCATCCGCGTTTCGCGCGCTGGGTGCGCCTGCTGCGCAACGAGCCGCCGCCGGTGCGCCTGACGGCCTCGGCCATCGAAACGCTGGCGGTGGTCGCCTACCGGCAGCCGGTCACACGGGCGGAGATCGAGCAGATCCGCGGTGTCTCGGCCGATGCCGGTCTGCAGAAGCTGCTGGAGCGGGATCTCGTCTATGTCGTCGGTCGCGCGGACTTGCCGGGGCGTCCGATCCAATATGGGACGACGGATGCGTTCCTCGAATTTGTCGGCATCAAGTCGCTCGACGAGTTGCCGGCCTCGGACGTGCTTTCGCCGCGCCAGATCGATGCCTGGTTGCAGACGGCCAATGAGCCGCGCGCCGCCAGCGACGCGGACATGGGCTTGGACGAGAGCGAGCCGAGTCAGTTGAGCTTGGAGCAGGCGGCGGTGGCCTCGGAAGCGGCCCCGGTGAGCGACTCGGCGCCCGAGCCTGAGGCCAAGCCGGCCGAGTAAGCCCGGGCCCCAGGGACACGACAGAGCGCGTGCGGGCCGCAGCGGCCTGCGCTCAGCGGGCGCGGAGCAAATACCACGCCGCGATGGCCAAAGCGGGGATGAGCAAGGCGAGGGCGAACACTGACCAACAGCCGCGTTTTACCTGCGTCTGGATTTTCTGCGGACTGTCGGCGAATTGCGCGAGAATCGACTCCGCGTCTGAATCGGGCACGGCGGGTGCGGACAGGGGCGTTGTTGGCCGCAGCGGAGTGTCGGCCGATAACGCCTGACCGATGGCAAGGCTGGGCGGAGGCTTGCTGGGGATGCCGGATTGTTCCCGGGCGATTTCCCGGTCCAGCCAGTCGAGGTGCGCTTGCAGACTGGCGCGCTGCCGGTGGAGTTCGTCAAGACGATCGGACACGCGAGCGAGGCTGGGCGGCGGTGCGGCAGGAGGCAAGCTGGGCGTCCGCCCGCGAACCGGTGCGTGCGGCGGGGGAGGAAAACAAAAAGGCGCCCCGCGAGTGCGGGACGCCTGGGAAATGGATGCGGTGGGAGGTCGCTTAGACGACGTTCACCTTGCGGTGAGCCTTGTCGAATTCGACGGTGCCGTCGCGGAGCGCGAAGAGCGTCCAATCGCGGCCGACGCCCACGCCCTTGCCGGGGTGATACTTCGAGCCGCGCTGGCGGATGATGATGCCGCCCGAGAGGATCTTCTGACCGCCGAAAGCCTTCACACCAAGACGCTTGGAGTGGCTGTCGCGGCCGTTGCTGGATGTTCCCTGACCTTTCTTGTGAGCCATGGCAGTAGTTCCTTAGGCGCTGATGGATTCGATTTTGATGACGGAAAGTTCCTGGCGATGGCCGCGCTTCTTTTCGTGGCCCTTGCGCTTCTTCTTCTTGAAGACGATGACCTTCTTGCCGCGCTTGTTCTCAAGGACCTTGGCCTTGACGGACGCGCCGGAGAGGAAGGGCGTGCCGACCTTGAAGTTTTCGCCTTCGCCGGCGGCGAGAACCTCGTTGATTTCGACCGTGGAGCCGGCCTCGGTCTTGGGGTAGCGGTTCACCACGAGGATGTCGCCCTCGCTCACGGAGAACTGTTTGCCCTGTGTCTTGATAGTGGCTTTCATAAATTCAAAGGGCCGAAATAAGGGGAGCGGCCGGAGGGGGCGCAAGGATTTATTTTCAGTTCGTGATTCTCCGAGTGAAAATCCCTTCGCACTGGCCAAGCGCAGCTTGCGCGTGAGGACCCGGATGGTCAACTCAGGGCTCATGCAGCGGGTGATTCCTTCGGAAAAATGGCAGAGCCGGGGCACGGTGACGCTGGCGCGCTGGCTCCTCGGGAAGGTGCTGGTCAGGACCGTGGAGGGCGCGCGAATGGAGCGGGTAATCGTTGAGACAGAGGCCTATGTCGGAGTGGAGGACCGCGCGTGCCACGCCAGCAAGGGCTGCACGCCGCGCACGCAGGTCATGTTTGGCGACGGAGGCGTGTGGTATGTGTATCTTTGCTACGGCATCCACGAGATGCTGAATCTGGTGACCGGTCCGGCGGGTCATCCGGCGGCGATTTTGATCCGCGGGGTAGAAGGCGCAGTCGGTCCGGGGCGGTTGACCAAGCGCCTGCAAATCGATCGCCGCCTGAACGGCGCGCCGGCCCTGCCAGCGAGCGGTCTCCATCTCGAGGATCACAGCTGGGTGGCACCGCGCGGTCGCATCGTGAGCGGGCCGCGCGTGGGCGTGGACTATGCCGGCCCGGTGTGGGCACGGAAGCCGTGGCGTTTCCAGATCGCGCTCGAACACCTGCGGCGAGCGCGGATGGAGTGACGGACTCAGTCCGCCGCCGGTGCGGTGGTGCCCGCATGGCTCGTCATCAACAGCGAGGCGGTGCCGTATTTCAGGACGAGTTGCATCTTCACGGGCAGGCGTGAGCCGTCCTGCGCGATCCAGACCTTGATCTCGCCGCCGCGCTTGAAGAGTCCTTTCGGATCGGAGTCCATCCGCGGCACCAGCACGAGGGCCCGGAATTTGCCGATGGGCGTGCGGATGTCCTCGTAGTGCTCCGCATGGATCGAGAGCGGGTAGAGGTCGCGGCCGAAATGGACAAGCACGTCGCGTTTTTCCCCGGGTTTGAGGTCCCACACGCGGGTGCTCACGAGCGCGGTGATCAGGTCGATGGGATCGCCCGCGGGGATGGGAATGTCCGCGCTGCGTCCGGGCCGGCTGCGGTCGACGTGTCGCGCCACATGCTGCGCATAATCGAAGACCGTCTCTGAGTCGGTGGCACGCTTGGGGTCTTCGCCGCTCTCCTTCACGTGCAACAGCCGCCCGGTCGCGAGGTCGATCGTGCATTCGGCCTGGTTGTCGAACGGATACAGGCCGCGCACGAGGCCGCGCGAGGCGATCGCCGTGGTGACGCGCAGCAGATCCCGTCCGCTGTCATCCTGCGCGGCCGCGGCGGAGATGGTGATCTCGCCGGCGCGCGGGAAGATCGCGAAGCCGACCTTGTAGGTGAATTTCTCGCCGGGGCGCATGCCGGTGAACGGCGCCGCCACGGCGGCGGACACGAGGGCGAGAAAAAGCAGGAGACGGGCAAGCACGGCGCGAAGGTGGAAGCTCGGTCCTCCGGCTACAAGGAAAGTTCCAGCTGGTTGCCGCGCCCGAGGGCCCACGCGTCGTGTCCGCGCTGGCGCAGGGTGGCGGCGAATTCCCGCGCGAAGCCGTGCACGGTGTAGATGGTGCGGGGACGCACCGCCTCGACGAAGGCGAGCAGTTCGTTGAAATCCGAATGATCGGACAGCGGGAACGCCGCATCGCAACCGAGTTGGAAACGGGTGCGGGCATCCAGCGCCCAGCCGGTGACGGCGGCGGTGCGCTTGGGGTTGATCCAGTGGAGCGAGGCATCGCCGGCCGGCGCGATCACGACATGGCCGCGGTGCGTCTGCGGATCGAAGGTCCGGTATGCGGGCATCGCGGCCCCCAGCGCGGCGTAGAGCGCCGTGTAACGCGCCGCGTGCGGGTGCAGCATGATCGGCAAATCGGCCGCGCCGAGGAGGCGCACGAGTTCCTGCGCTTTGCCGAGGTTGTAGGCGAGAAGGACGGGAGTTGCTCCGTCGGCGAGCGTGGCGCGGCAGAACTCCACGAGGGCAGCGGCAATCTCCGTCGCCGGGGGCATGACGTAACGCGGCAGACCGAACGTGGACTCCATGATGAGGACATCAGCCCGCGGCGTGGCGCAGGGCTCGGCGGCCGCGCCGCCGCGGAGCTTGAAGTCCCCGGTGTAGAGCAGCGTGCCGTGTTCGCGGTGGTCCAGCAGCGTGAGAGCGGAGCCGAGGATGTGTCCGGCGGGAAAAAGGGTGACGGTGCAATCGAGCGTGAGTTGCTCCGCCACGCCGAAGGGCAACACGTGAAACTCCCGCTTCCCCGGCAATCGCTCCTGCACGAAGCGCGCCGTGGCGGCCGTGCAGACGATCTCGCGGTGACGGGCGATGTGGTCGCCGTGGGCGTGGCTCACGATGCAGCGCGGCGTGGATGCACGCGCATCCAGCCACCAGCCGATCTGCGGCAGCCACACTCCATTGTCAGAACGCACCTCCCAAGCCATGGGCGGACGGTAGGCGGGCGCGTGTGACCGTCAAACGGTCGCCGCGGAGTCGGAGAAATATTTGCGGCGCAGCAGGCGCCACGCCGTGACGACGAAGGCGGTCAGCGGCACGGCCAGCAGCATGCCCAGCAAGCCGCCGAGCGCCTGGCCCCAGAAGAAGACCGCAAAGATGATCGCCACCGGATGCAGGCCGGTCTGCGAGCCCATGATGCGCGGGGTCAGCACCCAGCCTTCGATGACCTGCACGGCGACGAAGACGCCGAGCACGGCGGCGGCGAGCCCCAGGCCGCCGCTGTCCGGTTGGAGGAAGGCCAGCGGGATCGCGATGGCCAGACCGATGATGGAGCCGAGGTAGGGGACGATGTTCAGCAGCCCGATGAGCAGCCCCAGCGCCAGACCGAATCGCAATCCGGCGACCGAGAAACCGAGCGCCAGCAGCAGTCCCATGATGACGCCAATCAGCAACTGGCCGCGGAAGAACGCGACGAGGATGCTGAGAAATTCCCGGATCAGGAACAGCACGTCCGCGCGATGGTCGGCGCGAAGGAAGGGCAGGTTGGACTCGAGCCGTGCGGTCGGGTCGCTGTCGTCCGACAGCAGGAAGAAGAACAGATAGACCGGGATGATCGCGAGCGAGGCGACCAACCCGAAGAAGCCGAAGAGGCCCGCGCCCGCGTGCTTCAGCGACGGGGCGAGGTGCCCGATGATGTCCTGGAATTGCTGGGTCAGTGAATCGGCGAGCGCCTTGATGCTCGGGTTCTCCAAATAGCGGCGCGCGACGGCGAGCCAGTCGGGGAACTGCCGCTCGCCCCAGGCGAGCGTCTTCTGCCACAGCGTCGGCAGGTAGGCGAAGAAATCGACGATCTGCGAGATGACCGCCGGGGCCACCGCGAGAATCGCGCCGGCGGCGACGAGCACCACGACACCGTAGAGCAGGATGACGGCGGCGAGGCGCCGGCCCTTCAGCCAGCGCGCGAAGAGGCGCACCACCGGACGGAGGATGAGCGCGAGGATGCCGGCCGTGGCGATCGGCCAGATGACGCTGGAGAACTCCGCGACCACGACGCCGATCATGCGCACGCAGTAGATGAGCAACGCGAAGATCGCGACGACAGCGCCGAAGCCGAGCGCGGTGCCGACCAGGCGCTTCTGCGCCGGAGTCAGGATCGGGGAGTCTTCTGCGGGCATGGCGTCAGGAAAGCGCGCGCGTCGGGCGACGCCAGCGGAAACGGCTCATTGACCGGCCGAGGATACCGGGAACGGCGGCCGTGTGAGGCTGGCGCGCTTCTGCCGGAAGAGCAGGCTGGCGAGCGCCGGCATGACCAGCATCGCCCCGAGCATGTTCACGAGGAACATGAAGGCGAGCAGCACGCCCATGTCGGCCTGGAACTTGAGCGCCGAGATCGCCCACGTGCCGACGCCGACGGACAGCGCCAGGCCGGTGAACACGACGGAGGTGCCCATCGTCGCGTAGGCGAAGCAGACGGCATCCTCCAGCGAATCGCCCTGTTTCATCCGCTCCATGAGCGCCGAGCAGAGGTAGATGCCGTAGTCGACACCGATGCCCACGCCGAGGGCGACGACCGGCAGCGTCGAGGTCTTCAGGCCGATATCGAGAAACACCATGATGGCATAGGCCAGCTCCGCCACGACCAGCAGCGGGAGCATGACGCAGGCGGTGGCGCGCCAGGAGCGGAAGGAAATCAGGCAGAGCACCACGATCGCCAGGTTCAGCCACATGACCATCGGGAACTGCGCGGCGACGACCACCTCGTTGGTGGCGGCCATCACCCCGACGTTGCCGGTGGCAAGCAGGAACTGCACCCGCTCGCTCTGGTGGAGCGCGCGGAAATCCTTCACGGCGGAAATCACGCGCGTGATCGTCTCGGCCTTGTGGTCCTTCAAGTAGATCATCACGGGGATGACGCTGCCGTGCTCGTTTAGCAGGCCGCTGGAGGTCTCGACGGGCGTGACGGATTGGGCGAGCGAGTCACGGTTGCGGGCGAGCACGCGCCACTTCAGACTGCCTTCGTTCCATCCGGCGTTGATGGTGCGCGCGAGGTCGGTGATCGCCAGCGTGGACTGCACGCCTTCGATGTTGCGCATGTGCCAGGCGAATCGGTCGATCAGCGTCATCACGTCGTGCTCGATCACGCCGTTGGGCACGGTCTCGACGATGACGGTGACGACGTCGACGCCGATGGAGAACTTCGAGGTGATCGCCGCGGTGTCGAGGTTGTAGCGCGAGTGCGGCCGCAGCTCCGGCACGCCGGCATGCGTGTCGCCGACATGCACCTGCTTGGCCATGTAGAGGCCAAAGATCCAGAGCGCGCCCGAGACCAGCACGATCCAGACCGCGGCCCGGCCGCACGTGAAGTTGACCAGGCGGCGCCAGACCGGTTGCAGGGCGAAGCGGCGGAAGTTCACGCGCCGACGGAAGCCCGGCGACATCTTCGTGTAGCTGAGCAGCACGGGCAGGAGGAAGCGGTCCGTGAGGATGATGAGCGACACGCCGATGCTGGCCGTGATGGCGAGCTCCTGGATGATCGGCACCTTCACCAGCCAGATGGTGAGGAAGCCGACGGTGTCGGTGACGATCGCGATCGTGCCCGGGATGAAGAGGTTGGAGAACGAGGCGCGGGCCGCGTGCATCTCGGTGCCGCCCACGTTGTATTCGAACCGGAACGAGCGCAGCATCTGCGTCGCGTGGCTGAGCGCGATGGCGAAGATGAGGAACGGAACCAGGATCGACAGCGGATCGATGCCGAACCCGAGCAGATTCAGGATGCCGAGCTGCCAGACGACCGCACAGAACGAGGTCACGAGCGGCAGGACCGTGAGGATCAGGGACTGCGAGAAATAGTAGAGCAGGAACGCCGTCAGCACGATGGCGATGCCGAAGAAAACCAGCACGCCGCGCGCGCCGTCGGTGATGTCGCCGATGACCTTCGCGAAGCCGATGATGTGGACGTCGATGTGTTCGCTGGAGAACTGCTCGCGGATCTTCTGTTCGAGCGCGTCGGCGACGTTGGCGTAAACCAGCCGCTGGCCGGTGTTCGGATCGACCTCGAGCAACTGCACGATGATTGCGGCGCCGGTGAAGTCATTCGACACGAGCATGCCGACGCGACCGGACTTGATGATGTTCTGGCGGACGCGCTCGAGGCCCGCGGGCGTGGGCACGAAGTCGGCCGGGATGACGTTGCTGCCGATCAGGCCGTCCTCCACGACCTCGATGTAGCGGACGTTCGGGGTGAAGATCGAGGTGACCTGGGCGCGATCCACGCCGGGCAGGTAATACGCCTCGTCCGTGGCGCCCTTGAGCGCCTGGAAGAACTCGGGCGTGAACATGTCGCCCTCTTTCGCCATGAGCGCGATGACGACGCGGTTGGCTCCGCCGAACTGCTCCTGGTATTTCTTGAAGTTCTGGATGTATTCGTGATCGCTCGGCAGCTGCTTGTTGAAGCTGGCATCGACGTGGGTCTTGGCCGCGAACCAGCCGAGGAAGACC
>JAMPXH010000090.1 GCA_023701285.1 Candidatus Didemnitutus sp. | reverse complement strand
TGAACAACACCCGGCGCGCCTCGCTGTCGTTATTGCCCCGGGTGAACAGGTCGAAATGCGGCGATTGGTAATACTGCCAGGTGTCGTCCTCGCCGGGAAACGGCTGCTGCGCGAAGGTGGCAGTGCACAGGAGGAACGCGGCCGCGAAGCGTCGGGCCGAACGCAAGATCGGGAAAGGACTATTCATAGAAAAGCGGCCCGTGCCCGCCAGCATGCAAAGCAGACCCTCGGCACCGCAAAACAAAAAGCCCGGCGCGCAGGGCGCCGGGCGAAGAATGCCAATCGATGCGGGAGTGCGCGCAGGCTCGCGCCGGGATCAGGCCCGGTCGAAGCCCACGGCCTTCGCCACTTCGTCGTAGACGATGCGGCCGCCGCGGGTGTTCACGCCCTTGGCAAGGCCCTTGTGCTCGGAGAGAGCTCGCTCCACGCCCTTCTGCACGATCATCGCGACGTAGGGCTCGGTGGCCTGCGTGAGGCCCATCGTCGAGGTGCGGCCGACCAGCGCGGGCATGTTCGGCACGGCGTAATGGTTCACGCCGAACTCCTGGTAGGTCGGCTTCTCGTGCGAGGTGTATTTGATGCCCTCGATGCAGCCGCCCTGGTCGATCGCGATGTCGACGATGACGGAGCCCGGGCGCATGTTCTTCACCATCTTCTTGGTGACGACCGTGGGCGCCTTGGCCGCGGGAATGAGCACCGCGCCGATGACGAGGTCGGCCGAGGCGACCTCGGTCTCAACGTTGGCCGGGTTCGAGACGAGCGTGACGACCTTGCCGCGATATTCCTGGTCGATGACCTCGAGCTTGCGCGTGTCGAGATCGAGCACCGTCACGCGCGCGCCCATGCCGGCCGCCATGCGGACGGCGTGCGCGCCGGAGTTGCCCGCGCCGACCACGACAACGTGGCCGGGCATCGTGCCGGGGATGCCGCCGAGCAGCACGCCGGAACCGCCCACCTGCGACTGGAGGAAATACGCGCCGACCTGGATCGAGAGGCGACCGGCGATGTGCGACATCGGCTTGAGGAGCGGGAACTGTCCGTCGCTGCCTTCGACCGTCTCGTAGGCGATGCCCAGCACGCCCTTCTTGCAGAGCTGCTTCGCCAGCGCGGGACCTGCGGCTAGGTGCAGGTAGGTGAAAATTGTCTGCCCCTGCTGCATCAGGTCGAATTCAGCCTCGAGCGGCTCCTTCACCTTCAGGATCATGTCGGCGCTCTTCCACACCTTGGCGGCGGACGAGGCGAACGTGGCGCCGGCGGCCTTGTATTCGGCGTCGGTGAAGCCAGCGGTCAGGCCGGCGCTTTTTTCCATGATCACCTTCGCACCGAGCGCGGTGACGCGGCGGCAAAGCGAGGGGGTCATCGAGACTCGCTTCTCACCGATCTTAATTTCTTTGGGGACTCCGATAATCATGCCGACGACGGATATCGCCGCGGCGACTTATGACAAGAGCGCCGCAGCCGGCATGGGGGGTAGTGCTCCGCCTTTTTGCAAAAAACGGGCATCCTAATTCTCGACAATCCGCGCCGCGCGCGCGATGAAAACGCCGCGCCTGGCCCGGCCAAACCGCTGATGGACAACCCGCTTCTCCCTGTCGCCGCCGCGAGCGTGGTGAGCTTCGGCTTCCTGCTCTGGAGCCTCCATCTGCGCAAACGGCACCGGCTCCTCCGCGACCTGCCCACCTCGAAGGCGCACGGCGTCTTCATCGGATTCGTGGAAATGAAGGGCACGGCCGAAGCGGAGACTCCCCTGCGCAGCTTCCTCGCGCACGCCGCCTGCGTGCATTACACCTACGACGTCGAGGAGCGCTGGTCGCGCGTCGTCACCGAAACTTACACCGACTCCAAAGGCCGCACGCAGACCCGCACGCGCACCGAGAGCGGCTGGACCACCGTCGCCTCGGGCGGAGAGACGATCCCCTTCTACCTGCGCGACGACACCGGCGCCGTCCTCGTGCGCCCCGACGGAGCCAAGCTCGAACTGCAGACCCTCTACAGCGAAACCGCACGGCGCGGCGACTCGCTTTACTACGCCAAAGGTCCGCCGCACGCCGTCGCCCATTCCGATCACGTGCGCCGCTTCGTCGAACAAGGCATCGCGCTCCACGCGCCGCTCTACGTCGTCGGCCAGGCGCGCGAGCGCAGCGATGTCGTGGCGCCGGAGATCGCCGCCAGCAAGGACGCGGAGTGCTTCCTCATCAGCACCCGCGACGAAGACCGCGTCACGCGCGGCTATGGCATCGGCTCGTGGTGCACCTGGTTGCTCGGCCTGATCGCCGCGGGCGCAGCAGGATACTTCGCCGGCGATGCGCGCGGCGTGCCAGACCCGCGCGGGCCGATCGCGCTCGCGCTTGGCGCCTTTGTTTTTCTCTGGGCGATTCTCTGGGTGTGGATGGTTTACAACAGCCTCGTCGCACTGCGCGAGCGCGTCCGCCAAGGCGGATCGCTCGTCGACGTGCAACTCAAGCGCCGGCACGACCTCATCCCACCGCTCGCCGCCACGCTCACTGGCTACAGCACGCACGAGCAGACCTTGCAGACCGCCCTCGCCGCCCTGCGCACGCAAGCGGCGGCGACTCCCGCCGGGACCGCGGGGCCCGATTTTCACGCGCTTGCTGGCACGTTGCGTGTCGTCGCGGAGCGCTATCCCGACCTGAAGGCCCATGAAGGCTTCGCGCGCCTGCACCGCGAGTTGGTCGACACCGAACACCGCATCGCGCTCGCGCGAGCCTACTACAACGACATCGCCACGCACTTCGCGACCCGCCTGGAGCGCGTGCCGGACCGGTTCGTCGCGCGGCTCGGCGCGATGCGTCCGGCCCCGCTGCTCGCCGCGGCCGACTTCGAGCGCGCCGCCGTGCCCGTGCATTTCTCCTCGGAAACCTGACCATGCCCAAACCTCTCAACCTCATCGTCGCCTGCGCGGAGAACCGCATCATCGGTCGCAACGGCCGCCTGCCCTTCGACATCCCGGAGGACAAGGCGTGGTTCCACGAGAAAACCGCCGGCACCGTCGTGGTGCTCGGCCGGCTTTGCTATCAGGTGTGGAAACAGGTGCGCGACGACGGCCGCATCCCGGTGGTGCTCACCTCCGACGCCTCCCTCGCCGCCCCCGGCGTGCATCTCGCGCGCAACGTGCCGCAAGCCCTCGCCCTCGCCCAATCGCTCCCGGGCGAAATCATGATCTGCGGCGGCCAGCGCATCTACGAGGAAACCCTGCCGATCGCCGACCGCCTGCTGCTCACCCTCGTGCACACCGAGGTGCCCGGCGACACGTGGTTCCCGGAGTGGCGTCACCTCGCTTGGCGCGAGTCCTGGCGCAAGGAGAGCGCCGACGCGAACTACCGCTACACCTTCAGCGTGCTCGAACGCGCAACGGGCGCACCGCGCACCGACTGAATCCCGGCGACGGACGGCCGCCGGAGCCGGATCGGCTTACTTCGACGGCGCGCGGTCCGTGAAGGTCGTGTCGATGCGGAGCAAACAATAGAGCGGGCAGAACGCGCAGGCGGCGGTGATGACCGGGACCGCGCCCAGCAAACCCCACCAGCTTTCGGCGTTCACGCCCCAGAACATCACGGCGCAACCGCCGATGAACCTGACTCCGATATCGTAGGAACCGACATTGTGTTTCATGGGACCTCCGTGGATTGGACCCCATCCTACGCCGGAGAACGCGCCCTGACTGCGCATTCCTTGCCGAAAGCCGGCCGCGATGCGCCTCACTCGGCCAACCACTCCGCGCGCGCCTTTTCCCGGGCGACCAACTGCGGCTCGATCCAGGTGCGCGCGGTCCAGTGATTCAACCACCCCACGGCCACCGCCAGCGCGACGGACCCGCCCCCGATCCAGCACAAGGGAACATAATCCACGGCCACACCGGCCGCGACGATTTTGCGCACCAGCGCCCAGCCGAGCAGCGCGATCGCCGCGAGAATCGGCGCCAGATACCAGAACGCCACCGTGCGCAACAGGCGGGCCTGATGCCGCAACTCCGCGATCTCGGCATCGAGCTGCACCAGCAACGGCGCGCCGGTCGGCACGCGCAGGCGGCGGACCCGCCGGCGCTCGCGCACGAAATTGGCGCCCAAGGCCAGCAGCAGACCGACCGCGAGCCAGCCGCGCCAATCGGTCACGCGCAGCAGGACGAGCACCGCCGCGAAGCCGCCGGCGGCCAGCAGGCTCGCGCCCGCCTCCAGCCAGTCGCGCCGCGCCAGCGTGCGCGCCAACTGGCGGCGGCGTTGTTCGAATTCGGAAGGCTGCCACTCCGCCGGAGCGAAGCGCGGCAGTTGCGCCTGCCAGGTTTTTTCCAGTTTAGTCCAGTTCATCGATGACTCCTTTGAGTTGCGCCGTGAGGCGTTGCCGGGCGCGCGTGAGCGCGACTCCGACATGGTTTTCAGAAAGACCGGTCACCTCCGCCACCTCGCGATAGGACAAGCCATCGAGCTGGAGCAACAACAGGGAGCGGTCGAGATCGGCCAGGCGGTGCAGGGCGGCGTAGACGCGCTCGAGCAGGTCGTTGCGCTCGGCCACGCGGTCGGGCCCCGGCGCGGGGTGGTCCAGCGCGGCGACATCCGCACCGTCGTCGGTGCGCCGCTCGCGCCGCCCGGTGCTGCGCCGCCACGTCAGCGCGGTGTTGAGACACACGCGGTAGATCCATGTGCCCGGTCGGGCCCGGCCGTCGAAGCGCGGCACCGACGACCAGACCTGGAACATCAGCTCCCGCGCGAGATCCGTGCGCTCCCGCTCGCCCCGCGCGTAGGCGCGCGCCACTTTTTGCACGATCGGCCCATGCTCCGCCATCCAAGCGGCGAAAAGGGCTTCAGTGGAGGGAACGGGGCTCATGCACCGGGATTAGTCGCCGCGGGAGCCCCTGTCCTTACAGATTTATTGGCGACGCCGCAAGATTCACCCCGGACGCGCGCCTTCCCGCCGCCGCTCAGGCCCGCGTCCGAGCCGCGTGCGCCTTGGCGACCTCGACATACTTCAGCGCCCATTTCTTCAATCCGGCGCGCTCCTCGGACTTCAACGCCCGCACGACCTTGGCCGGCGAACCGAGGATCATCGATCCCGGGGGCGCCACGAAGCGCTGCGTGACGAGCGCGTTGGCGCCGACGATGCACTGCTCACCGATGACCGCCCCGTCGAGGATCGTCGCGCCCATGCCCACGAGGCACTCGTCGCCGATCTCGCAGGCGTGCACGATCGCGCTGTGGCCGATCGTGCAATGCTTGCCGATCTTCACCCCGTGCTCGTCCGCCAGGTGCACCATCGCGAGGTCCTGGATGTTGCTCCCCTCGCCGACCTCGATCGTGTTGATGTCGCCGCGCAGCACGCAGCCGTAGAAGACGCTGCTATCCGCCCCCAGCTTCACCGCGCCGACGACCGTCGCGTTGGCCGCGACGAATGCCGCCGCGCCGGTCTCCGGAGTGCGCCCCAAGTAAGTGGCCAGACGTTCCTTGATGTCCATGCCCGCCACATTGCGCGCGGCCACGGCGGGAACAATGAACTTTTCCGTCAAGGACACGGGCGCCGGCGCACCGGCCGGGGCCTGCCGGCCAAAAGTTGCTCGCGGTCGCTCCGGACTCCGGCATGCTGCCCCGACTTTCTCCCCCATGGAAACCCTGACCCATCTCCTGCGCGGCGCGTTTGGCTATGCGGCGCTCATCGGCCTCGCCATCGCCCTGAGTTATGATCGCCGCCGCATCCCGTGGCGCATCGTGGCGGCGGGCATCCTGCTCCAATTCCTCTTCGCCTCCTGCGTGCTCTACGTCGGCCCGATCCGCGATCTGGTCGAGTGGGTCGGCAACCTCTTTGTCAACCTCATGGGCTTCACCAACGAAGGCGTGAAGTTCGTCTTCGGCTCGCTGGCCAGCACGGAGAAGCACGGGATCGTCTTCGCCATCGGCATCCTGCCCTCGATCATCTTCTTCTCCGCCTTCACCTCGATGCTCTACTACCTGGGCATCCTCCAGAAGGTCGTCTACGCCTACGCCTGGCTCATCTCCAAGGTGATGCCGCTCTCCGGCGCGGAGACGCTCAGCGCCTCCGCCAACATCTTCCTCGGGCAGACCGAGGCGCCGTTCCTCATCAAGCCCTACCTGCCCAACCTCACCCGCTCGGAGATTTTCACGGTGATGGTCGGCGGCATGGCCACCATCGCCGGCGCCGTGATGATCGCCTACATCAGCATCCTCGGCGGCGACAGCACGCAGGAGCAGGTCCTCTTCGCCACCCACCTCATCACCGCCTCGGTCATCAACGCGCCCGCCGGCCTCATGATCTCCAAGATCATCCTGCCGCAGACTGAAAAGGTGAACACCGACCTCGCCATCTCGAAGGAGAAGATCGGCACGAACTTCGTCGACGCCATCTGCCTCGGCACGACCGACGGCCTCAAGCTCGCCGTGAACGTCGGCGCCATGCTCATCACCTTCACGGCGCTCATCGCGCTCTTCAACGCCGTCTTCGGCTGGGTCGGCGCCCCGCACACTTTCTCCATCGCCGGCAACGAACTCTTCACCTATCCCGGCTTCAACGACTGGATCGCGCACGTCACCGACGGCACCTTCAAGACCTTCTCCCTCGAGTTCGTGCTGGGCATCATCTACGCGCCGCTGGCCTGGCTCATCGGCATCGATTACGGCCACCTGCTCCAGGCCGGCCAGCTGCTCGGCACGCGCACCGTGCTCAACGAGTTCGTCTCCTTCTTCCAGCTCGGCGAACTCAAGGCCTCCGGCGCCCTCACCGACAAGCGCACCATCATCTTGCTGACCTACGCCATGTGCGGCTTCGCCAACATCGTCTCCATCGGCATCCAGATCGGCGGCATAGGCTCGCTCGCGCCCAACCAGCGCGGCAACCTCGCCGCGCTCGGCGTCAAGGCCGTCCTCGGCGGCACCATCGCCTGCTACCTGTCGGCCTGCGTCGCCGGCATGCTCGTCCAAATCTAAGCGCACACGTGCCCGTCGCAAGGGTCACTCCCGCACGCTCCCCATGCGCCAGCTGCTCCTCGGCCTGGTTCTTTTTGCCGGAATCGGACTGACGCGCACGTTCGCCGAGGGTTCCGCCGAGCCCGAGGTGTTCGCCGCACTGATCCGCCAGGCGAAGACCGCCGTGATTGCCTTTGAGTCATCCGGCGATCCGGGCGAGGCCAGGGACGCGGTCGTCACCGATCGCGCGTGGATCGGGCAATGCGCCGCGCTCGTCGCCGCCGGCCCCTTGGAGCCGCAACCGCATTGCTTCTGCGTCTCGACACCGAGCTTGGAGCTCTACGGCGAGGACGGGCTGCTCCTGAGATTCACCCTCCATCACGCCTCGAAGCTGCGCAGCTCCGGCCGGATCGAGGGCGATTTCGTCATCGGCCAGGAACGCCACGACGCCCTGCTCGCGCTGCTGATGGCGGAGCAAGCGAACGCCCGCAAACGCGTCGTTCCGCAAGTGAAGCGGGCGGAGAAGAGACGTTGAACGGCGCGCTGGCCGCGCCGCGTCACTTTTTCTTCCACGCGCCGCTTTCGTCCTGCACCCAGACGCCGGAGCGGCTCTGCGTGGCGATCTGCTTGGCGCGGGCGCGGCCGACCGCCTCGGGCGTCGCACCGGTTTCCTTGGCGATGAGCGCGTAGACAGCCTCGCGGTCGCGATTCTCGTCGGACACCACCCGATCGGCGCTGGGAGCCGCGGCGCGCACTTCCACGAAACCGCGGTTGTTCTCGCCGATAGCGCCCTTGGCCTTGAGGTCGTCGAGCTGCGGCAGTCTTTGCGCCATCTTGTTGCGCAGCTCGGCGGCGGATTGGGCCTGCGCGACAGGGGCGGCGGCGGTCAGCGCGAACAGGGCCGCGCACACGAACAGAATACGGGTGATCATCGTTGGGTCTCCTCTTTCGGGGTGTTCAGGCTCTTGGATTTGGCGTCGAGATCGCCGAAGAAATCGTCGAGGGCGCGTTCGACGCGCACGTTCACGTCCACGGTGATGTGGATCGGTTTCACTTCGATCGGCGCGGTCCGCACGTTCACGCACCCACCGAGGAGCGAGGCGAGTCCGGCGGCGCCGAGCGGCAGGAGAGCGAGTCTGGATCGGGCAATCATGGATGAAATTGAGTCAGGGTCGAAGCAGCATGGTTCCGGGCGTGGGACGGCGCAAACGGGGAATTTATTCATTTCACGCCGCCAAAACTCAGGCGTTCGTCCATCCCGAGGTTCAGGAGCTGTTCGACCGGGCCGTTCACGTTCACCTCCAGGTTCACCGTCGTCTTGAGTTCGCTCGACTTCGGCTGTCCGGTGAGCCGCAGCACCGCCGTGCGATCATCCGGGGCATTGGGCGGACGCAGGTCGAGGCGCAGCTCAGACACCAACAGCCGCAGCAATCCCGACTCGACCTTCTGCATCAACTCGCCGCGCACGTCCGTGGGCGGCACGCCGCCGGTCAGCAGGCCCCGCGCGTGCAATTCGAGCTCGGCCGTGGTGCCGGCCTTGAGGGCCAGCCAGCCGGTGCCGAAATAGAATTCGCCCTTCGTCCAACGCACCGGCACGCGCCCGTCCACGCGACCCACCGCGGTCGCCGGCACCTTGTCGGTCAATGCCAGCACCTGCTCCATCGCCACGCCGTCGAGCACGAACGTCGCCTCGAACTCCTGCCGCAGCGGCCGGACGATGAAGGGACCGGTGGACATCTTGCCGCCCAGCGATTCGAAGGCCGCGCGGTGCACGGAAAGCTCGTCCAACCCCTGCACGCTCAATTCCAGATCGGCCTGCGCCGCCGTGAGCGCGCCCAGCCGCAGCTGCGCGATGCGCACCGTGCCGGGCTGCGAGCGCAGCCCGGCGAGATCGTCGAAGCGGAAGCTCGCCGCGATGCCCGTGGCCGTGAAATCCGGATCGGTCAGCGTCACGCCGCCGTCGCTCCACTCCACCGCCCCGCGCCCGCCCAGCGCGCCCTCGCGCAGGGCGAGTTCACCGTCGAATCGCACGCGTCCCTGCAACTCGCTCACCTCGGCGGGCAACAAGTCGAGGCGGCGGATGAATTCCATCCACGGTGCCAGCTCGGCCTCGCCGTGCGCCGCGGTGAGCTGCACGACGCCCGGCGTCAGCGCCACGTCGGAGCTCCACGCTGCCGGGCGTCCTCCCGCCGTGCCATCGCGCCACTCGATGCGGCCGCGGTGGTTGAAATCGTCGCCGAGAGCCGCGCCCACCCCGCTCACCACCGCCCGCCCGCCCAGCGCGGGCAACGGGCCGAGGTCCACCTCCAGCCGGCGCGCCCAATCCTGCGCGCGCGAGAGATCGAGTTCCGCGTGCACATCGCGCCACGAGACCGCGGAGGTGGCAAAATCCAGTTCCAGCAGACCGTGCAACCGGGAACCGGGCGCCGTCGCCTCGATCTCGGCGTTCCAGCGCAACCGCGTGGCCTGCACGGCCTCGAACTTCACCGCGAATTCCTCCGTGTCTGCCGCTTCGAATTTCACGCTCAGCACGCCGTCCACGCTCACCCGGTCCACCGGCACATCGATCGCCGGCAGGACGCGAGTCGCGCCGGCCTCCGCCGCCGGTGGCGCCGTCTCCGGGCGGGTCAGGTCGAGCGTCATTGCCGCGCCCTCCACCCGCAGGGAACTCAAGCGCGGCTGCCACCAGCGGGCACGCTCGGCCGTCACCTTGCGCGCGGAAACACGGTGCTCCTGCAAGCCGAAGCCCACGCCTTCCACCTCCACGCGCCACGGCGAGGCTTCCTTCACCGCCAGCCGCACGTCGCTGGCTCCCGCCGCGCGCAAAGCCGCGCTCAGCGCCGTGTGCGTGGCGGCCCGCCGCCACACGATCAGGGCCGCGCCGCCCACCAGCACCAGCGCGCCGCCGATCCAGAGCAAGCGACGCAACGTGGAGCGTGGGCGGGACATGGGGGCAAGCTGGGACATGACGGCGGGATTGCCAACCGGAACTTTGCTTTCGCGTCGCCTGCTTCGCGCCGTCTCAGCGCACCTGCCCGATGCCGCGCGCGACGTATTTGTAAGTCGTCAGCTCCTCCAAGCCCATCGGGCCGCGGGCGTGCAGGCGGTCCGTGCTGATGCCGATCTCGGCGCCAAAACCCATCTCGCCCCCGTCGGTGAACCGCGTGCTGGCGTTCCAATAGACCACGGCGCTGTCGACCGCGTTGAGGAATTTCTCCGCCACCGCCGCATCGTCCGTGACGATCGCATCGCTGTGGTGCGAACCGTGCGCGGCGATGTGCGCGATGGCTTCACCGGCCGAGCCGGCGACCTTCACCGCGAGGATCAGCTCGAGGAATTCCGTGCGAAAATCCTCCGCGTTCGCCGCCACCACGCGCGGCGGTTGGGCGCCGCCGAGCAACGCGAGCGTCTCGGCATCGCCGCGCAGCTGCACGCCGCGTTCCAGCAATGCCCGGCCCGCCCCGGCGAGGAAGCGCGGCGCAATGGCGCGGTGCAGCAGGAGCGTCTCGATGGCGTTGCACACACCCGGCCGCTGACACTTCGCGTTCAGCGCGATCTGCTCCGCCATCGCAAGGTCGGCCGCCGCATCGACGTAGAGCGCGCAGATGCCGTCGTAATGCTTGATGACCGGCACGCGCGCGTGCGCCACGACGGCCTCGATCAGACTGCGCCCGCCGCGGGGGATGACGAGGTCGACCAGTCCGGTCAGGCCGCAGAGCTGCTTCACCGCTTCGCGCTCGGTGCTCGGGATCAGTTGCACCGCCTCCGCCGGCAATCCGGCGGCGGCTAGGCCGGCTGCCAGTGCGTGCGCGATGGCCTGGTTGCTGGCGAAGGACTCGGAGCCGCCGCGCAGGATGACGGCGTTGCCGGCCTTGAGGCAGAGCGCCGCGGCGTCGCTGGTGACGTTCGGGCGCGATTCGTAGATGATGCCGATGACGCCGATCGGCACGCTGACCTTGGCGAAGCGGACGCCGTTGGCGTGCGCCCACTCGCGCTGCACGCGCCCGACCGGATCGGGCAAGGACGCCACGCCGCGCACGGCGTCGGCCATGGCCTGCACGCGGCGCTCGTCCAGCCGCAAGCGGTCGAGCATCGCGGCGGAGAGACCGGCGCGCTCGCCGGCGGCGACATCGACGGCGTTGGCCGCGAGGATGGCGGCGCGGGCGGCCAGCAACGCATCGGCCATCGCGCTCAGGGCGCGGTCCTTCACCTCGCTCGGCGCCAGCGCCACAGTCGCGGCGGCCACGCGGGCGCGTTGCGCGAGTTCACGGATTTGCTGGGCAAGGTCGGACATCGGGAGAGCGGGATGAAGGTGGACGGACCGGCGCGGGGCCGCAACCGCGCTTCACCGCCGGCGGGCCGGGAACAGGGTGCCCACGCGCTTGCCCGCGAGGGCGGCGCGCAAGAGGCCGGGCGCGCGGCCGTTGAGGATCTGCGCCCGCACGCCGCCATCGGTGGCGATCTTCACGGCCTGCAGCTTCGTCGTCATGCCGCCGACGGAGAGGCGGCCCTTCTCCTGGCGCACGAAACCGGTGACGGCGGTGATGTCGCGCACCTCGGGCACGAGTTTGCCGTCGGCATCGAGCACGCCGTCGACGCTGGTGAGGAGGAAAAGGCGGTCGGCGTCGACGAGCAGCGCAACCTCGGCACTCAGGCGGTCGTTGTCGCCGAAGTTGAGTTCCTCGACGGCGACGGAATCGTTCTCGTTGATGATAGGCACGACGTTGCGGCGCGAGAAGAGCTGGCCGAGGGTGTTGCGGGCGTTCTCGTGGCGTGTGCGGCTGTCGAGGTCGCTGTGCGTGAGCAGCAGCTGGGCGACGTGCAGGCCGTGGCGCGCGAACATGGCCGAATAGAGGCCCATCAGGCGCGACTGGCCGACGGCGGCGCAGGCCTGGCGGGCGGCGAGTTGCTTCGGGCGTTCGGCGAGGCCGAGCGCGGCCATGCCGGCGGCGACGGCGCCGCTCGAGACGATGAGGCACTCGTGGCCGGCGCGGACAAGCGCCGCGACCTCGGCGCTGAGCCGGGCGAACTGGCGCCGGTCCAGCGTGTTGCCCTTCGGGTTCGACAGGATGCCGGAACCGAACTTCACGATGAGGCGCTGGGAACGCTGGGCCATGACGGGCGAAATTCGCCCACGCCCCGGGCCCGGACAAGGGGAAAAGCTGGCATAACCCGCCGGACCCCGGCGCCCGCTTCGGGCTGGGCAACGGTCGCTGGCACGCTAGGCTGCGGGCCTGCGTGAAAGCCCCTTCCCGCCTGCTCCTCGCCTTGCTCTTGACGTGGTGGTGCGCCCTGCCGTGGGCGGAGGCCCGCACCCGGCGCGCCCCGTCCAACCTGCGGGATTTTTCCGCCCGCGTGGTGAAGGTGCGCGATGGAGATTCGCTCGAGGTGCAGAAAGGCGAGGATTTCTACGAGGTGCGGCTGGCGCGGCTCGATGCGCCGGAGTTCAAGCAGCCGCGCGGTGAGGAGGCGAAACGCTTTCTCGAGACGAAGGTGCTGGGTGTGGAGGTGCGCATCCGCGCCAAGACGCTCGATACCTACGGGCGGCTCGTCGGCGACGTCACCTACCGCGGCGGACGCTCGCTGAACGAGGACATCGTCGCCGCCGGCTGGGGCTGGTGGTATAAGCGGCTTTACCCAAAAGATCAGGTCATGGAAGGGCTCGAACGCCGCGCGCGCGAGCAACGCTTCGGCGTCTGGCAGGATAAAAATCCAACCGCGCCGTGGACCTGGCGCCAGCGGCAGAAGAAGTGAGCCAACGGGGCAAGGCCCCGCTGCCGCATCCGCCCGGACACGCCTCCGCGCTCCGCGGCGCCTGCGCTCTGCGCCGGAGAGCAGCGGTGGATCACTTCACGGTCACCGGCTTGAGCTTCCAGATGTTGTCGGCGTAGTCGCGGATCGAGCGGTCGCTGGAGAATTTGCCGACGCGCGCGGTGTTGAGGATGGCCATGCGCGCCCAGCGGCGGCGGTCGCGGTAGGCGGCGTCCACCTGCTGATGCGCGTCGCAGTAGGCGCGGAAATCGGCGAGCACCATGAACGGGTCGCCGCCCTCGAGCATGCTCGCGCGCACGACGGCAGGCAGGTTGTTCGGCTCGCCCTTGACGAAGTAATCCGAGCCGAGCCAGTCGAGCACAGCGCGGAGCTCCTCGTCCTGCTCATAGTATTTCCACGGGTTGTAGCCCTGGGCCTTGAGCGCCTGGACCTCCTCGACGGTGTGGCCGAAGATGAAGATGTTGTCCGCGCCGACCTCCTCCTGGATCTCGACGTTGGCGCCGTCGAGGGTGCCGATGGTGAGGGCGCCGTTGAGGGCGAGCTTCATGTTGCCGGTGCCGGAGGCTTCCTTGCCGGCGGTGGAGATCTGCTCGGAAAGGTCCGCGGCCGGGATGATGCGCGTGGCGAGCGAGACGCGGTAGTTCGGCAGGAAGACGACCTTCAGCTTGCCGTTGACGCGCGGATCGTGGTTCACGTGCGCGGCGACGGCGTTGATCGACTTGATGATGGCCTTGGCGAGGTCGTAGCCGGGCGCGGCCTTGGCGGCGAAGACGAAGACGCGCGGCACGATGTCGAGGTCGGGGTTCTGCACCAGGCGGCGGTAGAGCGCGAGGATGTGGAGCAGGTTCAGGTGCTGGCGCTTGTATTCGTGCAGGCGCTTGATCTGCACGTCGAAGAGCGCGTCGGGCGAGACCTCGACGCCGCAATCGCGGCGGATGAGGGCGGCGAGCGCCTCCTTGTTGCGGCGCTTGATCGCCATGAACTCGTCCTGGAACTTCGCGTCGTCGGCCCACTGCTCCAGCTGCTTCAGCTGGTCGAGGTCGCGCACCCAGCCGTCGCCGATCTTGGCGGTGATGAGTTCGGAGAGCCGCGGGTTGCAGGCGCGGAGCCAGCGGCGGGGCGTGATGCCGTTGGTCACGTTGATGAACTTGCCCGGATAGAGCGCGTCGAACTCGGGGAAGAGCTGCGCGCGGAGCAGGCGCGTGTGGAGGGCGGCGACGCCGTTGACGGCGAACGAGGCCGCGACGCTGAGGTTGGCCATGCGCACCATCTTGGCGCCGTTCTCCTCGATGAGGGAGATGACGCGTTTCTTCTCGTTGTCGCCGGGCCAGCGGGCCTCGCAGAGCTCCATCACGCGCTGGTTGATCTCGTAGATGAGCAGCAGGTGGCGGGGCAGCACGCGCTGGAAGAGCGGCACGCTCCATTTTTCGAGCGCCTCGGGCAGCAGCGTGTGGTTGGTGTAGGCGAAGACCTTGGTCACGATGCCCCAGGCGTCGTCGAAGGCCTTGCCTTCCTCGTCGACGAGGATGCGGAGCAGCTCGACGACGGCGATGGCCGGGTGCGTGTCGTTGAGCTGGATGCAGACCTTGTCCGCGAAGTTCCCCCAGCTGTTGGCGGGATTGGAGAAGTGGCGGCGGATGATGTCGCGCAGGGAGCACGTCACGAAGAAATACTGCTGCACGAGGCGCAGCTCCTTGCCGTTCTCCGTCTTGTCGTTCGGGTAAAGGACCTTCGAGATGGTCTCGCCGTAGGCCTTCTCGCGCACGGCCTCGATGTATCCGCCGTCGTTGAAGGTCTTGAGGTCGAAGTCTTCCGTGGCCTTGGAGGCCCAGAGGCGCAGGATGTTGACGGTCTTGGTGCCGTAGCCGACGACGGGAATGTCGAAGGGGAAGCCGAGCACGGTCTTCATGTCGACCCAGCGCCACTTGAAGTTGCCGCGGTCGTCGAACACCTGCTCGCAGCGCCCGAAGAGTTTCACCGGCTGGGTGAACTCCGGTCGCACCAATTCCCATGGCGCGCCGTAGATCAGCCAGTTGTCGGGATGTTCGACCTGGTGCCCGTTGACGAATTCCTGCCGGAACAGGCCGAACTCATAATGGATGCCGTAGCCGACCGCCGGCATGTCCATCGTCGAGAGCGAGTCGAGGTAACAAGCCGCGAGGCGACCGAGGCCGCCGTTGCCGAGGCCCATGTCCTCCTCCTGCGCGCGCACGTTCTCGAAGCTCTGGCCGAGGTCGTCGAGCGCTTCGTGCAGCGGGTCGTGCAGGCCGAGGTTGATGACGTTGTTCAGCATCAGGCGGCCCATCAGATACTCGAGGGAGAAGTAATAGAGCCGGCGGACGTTGCCGACGCGGTGCTCCTTGTAGGTGTCGAGCCCGCGCTCGATCATGCGGTCGCGCACGGCGGTGGCGGTGGCGATCCACCAGTCGCGCGGGGTGGCCGACTCGAGATCGCGCCCCATCTTGTATTTCAAATAG
>JAMPXH010000089.1 GCA_023701285.1 Candidatus Didemnitutus sp. | reverse complement strand
GTGGCGCACGAGGTGCACGAAGTTGTCCCGTCATGCCCGACCACGAACGGCATCCGTTTCTCCACGGCCTCAGCAAGCACCGCGGCGCCCCGCCGACAGTCGTCGTCATCTTCGGCGCGTCCGGCGATCTCACCGCGCGCAAGCTGATCCCCGCCATCTACAACCTCGCGCTCGACGGCCTGCTGCCGGCGGACTTCCACCTCATCGGCTACGGCCGCAAGGCGATCCCCGACGAGGAATTCCAACGCGACGCTGCGGCGGCGATCCGCGAGTTCTCGCGCCGCGAGCTGAAGGACGAGATCTGGGCCGGCCTCGCGCCGCGCACGCTCTATGTCAGCGGCGGCTACGACGAACTCGCCGCCTTCGAGCGCCTCGCGGCGCGCATCGCGGGGTTGGAGAAGCGGGTCGGCCAGGAGTTGCAGACGCTGTTCTACGTCTCGACGCCGCCGTCGGTCTTCGCGCCGATCATCCGCAACCTCGGCGCCAGCGGCCTCGCCTCGCGCTACGTCGGCCAGCCGCACCAATCGAAGGTCATCATCGAAAAACCGTTCGGCAAGGACCTCGCCAGCGCGCGCGAGCTGAACCGCGTCATCACCTCCGTCTTCGCCGAGTCGCAGGTCTTCCGCATCGACCATTACCTCGGCAAGGAAACGGTGCAGGACCTCCTCGTGCAGCGTTTCGCCAACGCCATCTTCGAGCCGTTGTGGAACCGCAACTTCGTCGACCACGTGCAGATCACGGTGGCCGAGGAGGTCGGCGTCGGCACGCGCGCGGGTTATTACGAGCAGAGCGGCGCGCTGCGCGACATGATCCAGAATCACACGATGCAGCTCCTCGCGCTCACGGCGATGGAGCCGCCCGTGTCGCTCGACGCCGAATCGATCCGCGACGAGAAGGTGAAGCTCCTCCAGGCCATCCAGCCGCTCCGCCTCGACGGCGCCGCCAGCGACGTCGCGCGCGCGCAATACACGGCCGGCCTGCTCGGCGGCAAACCCGTGCCGGGCTACATGCAGGAGCCGGATGTCGCGGCGGATTCCTCGACCGAGACCTTCGCGGCGCTGCGTCTGCAGATCAACAACTGGCGCTGGCACGGCGTGCCGTTCTACCTGCGTTCGGGCAAGCGCATGGCGCGCCGCGTCACCGAGATCGCCGTCCGTTTCAAGCGCGCCCCCGGCAACCTGTTCGCCGACTCCGACCGCTTCCAGCTCGCGGCCAACACCCTCGCGTTCCAGATCCAGCCCGACGAGGGCATGAGCATGATCCTCAACGCGAAGATCCCCGGCCTCGAGACGCGCACGCAGCCGGTGAAGATGAACTTCCGCTACGCCACCACCTTCGGCTCGAACACGCCCGAGGCCTACGAACGACTCGTGCTCGATGCGATGATCGGCGACGGCACGCTCTTCATCCGCGGCGACGAGACGGAGCGTTCGTGGCAGCTCGTCACGCCGATCCTCGAGCACTGGAAGCAGGAGAAACGCGCGGGCCTCGACGCCTACAGCGCCGGTTCCTGGGGCCCGAAGAGCGCCGCCGACCTGCTCGCCGCCCACGGCCACGTCTGGCGCGAACCCTGAGCGCCATGTCCGCCATCTTCCAAGCCCTGCCCGGAATGGAGGTGCCCGTCGGCGGCATCAACGCCGGCTTCAACCGGCTCTGGGCCAACACCGACGTGCAGGACCAGCGCGCGATGCAGCTCAACCTCGTGCTGCATTTCGGCTTCAGCACGACGTGCGAGGATGCGGAGGCGCAGTTCCGCACCACGGTGGAGTTCGCGCGCCGCTACCCGTGCCGCGTGGTCGCGCTGTGTCCCGAGCGCGACGAGTCCGCGCCGCGCGAATTCAAGGCCAAGATCTACGGCGAGTGTTTCCTCGGCAAGGCGGGCAAGGACACGCGCTGCTGCGAGTTCGTGCTGCTGAGTTATCCGATGGGCACGCACGACTTCCTGCAGAACCAGGTGTCGATCTGCCTCTCCACCGACCTGCCGCTCTACTACTGGGCGCACCGCTTCTCGTCCAACGCGCGCCTCGCCGCCTACGATTACCTGCTCACGCGCTCGCGGCGCGTGCTCTTCGACAGTGCCGTCGTGCCGGAGGATGCCTTCACGTTCCCCTGGCCGAATCCGGCGGCGGTGCGCGATCTCGCCTACACGCGGACGCGTCCGCTGCGGCAGACCATCGGGCAATTCCTCAGCCGCTACGCGCCGGCTGACATCGTGGATGGTTTGCGCGCCGTCACGCTCAGCCACCGCGCGGATTACAGCGCGGAGGCCTTCGCCATGCTCGGCTGGCTGAAGAAGGGCCTCGTGCGCTGCGGCGCGAGCGCGGAGAACGACATCGACTTTAGCGTCTCGCCGCGCCCCTGCGACCACTGCTTCGAGATCGGCTTCACCTACCGCGAGGCGCGGAAGAATTTCCGCTGGAGTGCCGACCTGAAGTCGCATCAAGCCGAGTTCGAGGGCGACCTCGGTCACGGTCGCACGACACTCACGGCGGCGGCGCGCGTGCTCGAGCCGGCGGAAGCGCTGGCCGAGGCGATGTTCGGTTGAGTGCTGCCCAAGTGGAGAGAGGAGTCGCCGGCCACTTGAAACTTGGCACGTTGCGGTGAAGCGCTGTGATAGCGGCGCGCAATGAAAGAACTCAGTTCCAGCTACGGTCGGGTGTTCATCGGTTCGAAGGAGGATTGCTTCCGCACGGCGGTTTTCCTCGCGGAGGGCCAGCGCGGGCGCAATCCGCTCGCGAAGCACTTCACCTGGGCGCTCACCGGCGGCTCGACGCCGAAGGAATGGTATCAGTGGTGCGTGGCGAAGGACGCACTCTCGCCCGGCCTGCTCGCGGCGACGCATTGGTTCGTGAGCGACGAACGCTACGTGCGCATCGACAGCCACGAGTCGAACTTCGGCAACGCCGACCGCCTGTTGTTCAAACCGCTCGGCATCCCCGCGGACAAGCGGCACCCGTGGTCGACCAACGTGCCGCCGGCGATGGCGGCGCTGGAGTTCGGCCGCATGGGCGCGCCGTGGTTCGGACGCAACCGCACCTTCGACGTGTGCTTCCTCGGCATGGGCGACGATTGCCACACGGCCTCGCTCTTCCCCGGCAGCCCGCTGCTGCGCGACGACGGCGGACAGTATTTCGCGGCCATCGACGTGCCCGGCAAGGGCTGGCGCCTGACGATCACGCCCAGCGGCCTGAAGGCGGCCGGGCTGGTCGTGGTGCTGGCTTTGGGCGCGGGCAAGGCCGAGGCGCTCCACCGCGTGCTGACCGGTCCCTTCGATCCGGCGAACGTGCCGTCACAGATCCTGAAGACCTGCGCGCAGAACGTCGTGTGGCTCGTGGACGAGCCCGCGGCGGCGAAATTCCTCGAAGGATAGCCGCTGCGCCAGGCGATTTTTTCGCCGCGGCAGCCGGGGAAATCAAAGCACGCGCAGCCCCAGCAGCGCGTGCTCGACGCGGTCGAAGACCGGCAGGCCCTCCGCGACGAAGGCAGCGCGGTAATCCTCGTAAGCGGGACCGGCGTCGATCGCGACCGCGACGGGTTTGCCGGCCGCGCGGGCGAGCGCTGCGAGTCTGGCCGCGAACTCGCGTGCGCCTGCGCCTGAAGTATTCAGCTTGCGGGTGAAGGGCACGAGTCCGACCACGAGCACGGCGCAGTCGCGCAACACGATCTCGGCGGCGGCGAGATAGGCGGCTTCCTCGGCCATGGGCGTGAGGTCGAGCGGCAGGCGCGGGCTGACGAGCCCGGCCAGCGCGTGGGTGGCGAGCGCGGCGTTCAACGCGGCGAGGGATGGCGCCGACAGCGTGGCTTCGGGGAGGGCCGGACCGAAGAGATCGCTGCCGTTGACGCTCTCGAAGCCGGCGTTGCTCAGGAGAGCCACCGGCCCTTTTGCGAGGTGCGGATACGCGCCGAGCCAGGCGAGCGCGGCGTCGAACTCGGCGATGGTGCCGGAGAATTTCACACCGCTGCGCTCCAGCAGCGCCCGTTCGAGCTCGAGGTCGCCGGCCATGGCGCCGGTGTGGCTGGCCGCGGCGGCCTGGCCGGCGGCGGTGCGACCGGCGCGATGGAGCAGCACGCAGCCGCCGCGCCGGGTGAGTCCGCGCGCGGCGGCGGCGAAGGGAGCGAGTTGTCCGGGTCCGAAGCCCTCGACGTAGCACGCGACGGGTCCGGGCGATTCCGCGGTGGCGAGCGAGGCGAGCACATCGGCCAGCGCAACGTCCATCTGGTTGCCGAGCGCGATGCCGAGCCCGAAGCGAAGTTCCGGCTGGCGCGAACGGCGGCAGAGCAGGAAGGCGCCGCTCTGGCTGAGCAGCGTCAGCTCGCCGCCCGCGGGGGCGGGCGCGGCGAGTTTCTCCACCGGGATGAAGGACGTGTCGAGGGCGCGGGCGGGCGACCAGTGGCCGAGGAAGTTCGGACCGAGCACGGCGGGTGTCCAGCGGCCCGCGGCGCGCGTTTCGCGCAACAGGCGTTGGAGCCGGGCGCCGAGGCCGGCGGTGTCGGCGCCGTCGCCGAGGCCGCCCGCGACGAGCGCGACGCAGGTGGCGCCGCCGCCCTGGGCGATGAGCGCAGTGAGCACGTCGGCCGCGGCTGGCGCGGGCAGGGCGAGGATGAGCAGATCGACGGGCGCCTCGCGCAACTCGGACACATCCGGCAGGCACGGCAGGCCGAGGAAGACCTCGTGTGCTTCGGGATCGGCGGGTGTCGGCGCAGAGCGGGTGCCGTCGGGTTTGCGCGGCTTGATGAGCAGCAGGTCGCCCGGAGGCAGGTCGTAGCGGTGGAGGTTTTCGAGGATGGTGCGGCCGACGCCGCCGGGCTGGCTCGACACGCCGGCGAGAGCGATGCGGCGCGGCTCGCGCAGGGCGGCGAGGAAATCCGCCGGCGGTGCGAGGCGGGGCTCGGGCGCAGCGGCGAAGCGGCCCACGGCGTCGAGCGGACGCGGTGTGCCGGACGGATCGAGCGCGACGGGGTTGAGCTCGAGCAGCGAGAGCCCGCGCGCCTCGCAGGAGGCGGCGAGCCGCCAGAGCGCGGCGAAGAAATCCTGCAGATCCGCGGCGGTGGTGAGCGGATGGGCGTCGCGCAAGCGGCCGAGCCAGGTGCGGCCGAGCAGGTGTTGCGCGAATTCGGCGTGCGCCTGTTCCGGCGTGACGACATCGACCGGCCAGCGGCAGGGCGGGGCGAGCTCGGCGAGCGCGTTGGCCTGGAGGCCGCCGAAGCCGCAGAGGATCACCCAGCCGGCGTCGGTGCGGGAGAGCGAGACGAAGGCCTCGGAAGGCAGGTCGCGGCTGCGCTGGATGGCGACGCGTTCACAAACAAGCGCTTCGAGCCACGCGTGGCCGTGCTGCTCGGCGCGGCTACGCATGCCGGCGGCTTCGTCTGCGAGCCGCGCGGGGTCAAAGTTGAGGAAGCGCACACAACCGAGCTCGGATTTGTGCCAGAGTTCGTCGCCGAGGCCCTTGAGCACGATGGGTTCGCCCGGGGTGAACGGGAGATTGGCTCCGAGTGTGCCATGACGGGGCGGGAGGAGGCCGGCCTCGGCCAGCAGGACGTAGGCGACGTGCTCGGGGAGGAACGAGGAGGGCATGGCGGGCATGGGGCGACGTGGGCGCCGGCGGGCCAGCGTCCGCACCGCCGCGGCAGGTTACGCCGGCACGGATTCGATCGCGGCGCGACCGGCGGCGAAGGCGGCGTGATTGAGCGGGAGGACGGAAGCCTTGTCCTTCAGCACGTGCGCGAGCGTTTCCATCAGCGCGTGGTCGGGGAGGAGTTTCACCGAGGCTTGGAGGGCGCCGAGGGCGACGACGTTCTTCACCATCGGCTTGCCGAGATCGGTGGCGATCTTGGTGAAGGGCACGCCGAGGACCTGCACGCCGGGGGCGAGACCGGTTGGCGGCGTGGGGACGACGGTGCTGTCGTAGAGGATGATGCCGCCGGCGACGACGGTGGAGGCGAACTTGGCGAGGCTCGGGGAATTGAAGGCGACGAGCACATCGGGCTCGGGCGCGGCGGGGTTGAGCACCTCGTCGGCGGCGACGTGGACGTCGGCGTAGCTGGTGCCGCCGCGGCTCTCGGGGCCGTAGGCGGGGATGTGCGTGGCGTCGTAGCCGAGCTCGATCGCGGCGCGGACGAGGAGCAGCGCGGCGGTCTGCGCGCCGTCGCCGCCGGAGCCGGCGAACTTGAAGCTGAGGTCGCGCTTGGCGAGTTGCGCGGGCCAGGCGGCGCGCGCGTGCGCGGCGACGGCCGGCTCGGCGCCGCTGAGGCCGAGGACGGATTCCGGCGTGTAGACGGGGCGCGGGCCCTTGAACCACGGCTCGGTGGCGGCGGTCGTGTCCTTCTTCACGCCGAGCGGATAGACGGGTTCCATCTGCTCCTTCACCCATTGCTCGGCCTCGACGGGCGAGAGCTTGAGGTGGGTGGGGCATTCGGAGAGGACCTCGATGAACGAGTAGCCGCGGCCTTCGAGCTGGAGCGTGAGCGCCTTCTTGATCGCCTTGCGGGCTTTGACGCGGTTCTTGGCGTCGTAGAGTGCGACGCGTTCGACGTAGACGGGGCCGTCCAGCTGGGCGATGAGTTCGGCCATCTTGAGCGGCTGGCCCATGGCGCGCGTGCGGCCGTCGGGGCTGGTGGCGGTCTTCTGGCCGGAAAGGGAAGTCGGCGCGAGCTGGCCGCCGGTCATGCCGTAGATGGCGTTGTTGATGAAGATGACGGTGAGCGGCAGCCCCATCTGCGCCATGGAGATCGTCTCGGCGAGACCGATCGAGGCGAGGTCGCCGTCGCCTTGGTAGGAGATGACGAGTGAGTCGGGCGAGGCGAGCTTGTGGCCGAGGGCGACGGCGGGCGCGCGGCCGTGCGCGGCCTGGGAGTTGCCGACGTCGAAATAATAATACGCGAAGACCGAGCAGCCGACCGGCGAGATGAAGATCGTGCGGTCCTGCGCACCGAGTTCCTGGATGACCTCGGCGATGTCGCGGTGGACGACGCCGTGGCCGCAGCCGGGGCAATAGTGCGTGCTGTGGCCCTTGAGGCCCTGGCCACCGGAGTGGCGTTCGAAGGTGTCGTAGAATGCGCCGCTCATGACCGCACCTCGTGTCCTTTCAGGAGCTGTTGGAGAATCTCGTTTTGCGACGGCAGGATGCCGCCGTGCCGCCGCACATGCTCGATGGGCGGCGGATGGAAACCGGCGTGGCTGAGGGCGAGACGGACCTCGTCCTCGAGTTGGCCCGGGCCGGCCTCGACGACGACGATGCGCCGGGTCTGTGGGAGCAGATCGGCGAGCGCGCGGGCAGGGAAGGGCCAGAGCGTGACGGGACGGAAGAGACCGACCTTGAGGCCTTCGCGGCGGGCGGCCTCGACGGCGCCCTTGGCCATGCGGGCGGGCGTGTTGCAGGCGATGACGAGCGTGTCGGCGTCGTCGCACTTGTAGAGGTCGGCGCGCTGTTCGGCCGCGGTGATGGCGTCGTATTTGCGGTTCAGGTGCTCGTTGTGCTTCTCGAGATCGGTCTCGAGGAGCTGGATCGAGGAGATGAGGTTGTGGCGGTGGCCGTGGTCGCCGGTGACGGCCCAGGCCGGGCGGCCGCGCTTGGTCATCTCGTGCGGCAGGCGCACGACGCCGGTCATCTGACCGAGGTAACCGTCGCCGAGGATGACGACGGGGATGCGATACTTGAACGCGAGGTCGAAGGCCTCGATGGAGAGGTCGAGCATCTCCTGCGGCGTGCCGGGGGCGAGGACGATGGCGTGGGTGTTGCCGTGGCCGAGGCCGCGGCAGGCGAGCTTGATGTCGGCCTGTTCGGGGCCGAGGTTGCCGAGGCCGGGGCCGCCGCGCATGACGTTGACGAAGACGGCGGGCAGCTCGGCGCCGATCAGGTAGCTGACGCCCTCGAGCATGAGCGAGAAGCCGGGGCCGCTGGTGAAGGTCATGCAGGGCACGCCGGAGCCGGCGGCGCCATACATCATGTTCACGGCGGCGGTCTCGCTGACGGCTTGGATGAAGGCGCCGTCGAGCTTGGGCAGGATCTTGGCCATGAGCTCGGCGCCCTCGGTGGACGGCGTGATCGGGTAGCCGAACACGTGGCGGCAACCGGCGAGCAGCGCGCCGATGGCGGCGGCGTAGTTGCCCTTGAGGACCATCGGCTCGCAGGCGGGCAGGGCGATGACGGTGTCCTCCTCATCGGCGGCCGGCGCGCTGGTGAGCGGCTTCGGGCCGAAGAGCTTGGCCGGGTCCTGCAGGTCGAAGTCGTCGTGTCCGTTGCAGGAGGGACGGCAGCGGTCGGTCTCGGGCCGCAAGCCGAACGGCTCGGGGCAGGCCTGCATGCACAGCGAGCAGCCGTTGCAGGCGTCGAGGTGGAGTTCGACAGGAATCAGCCCGGTCGCGGGATTGATCTCGCGGCCGGGGGAGATGCAGTGCTTGGGGCACGCATCGATGCACCGTAGGCAACCCTTGCAATACTCGGGTTGCAGGAACGGCTTGGGTCGAGCAATGGCGGACATGTTTCGTGGCCGGCGCGGACGACGCGAGTCGCGCGCACCGGAGGGGATTTTTTGTCATCATAGTCCCGGGCGGTGCGGATCACTGTGCATGCTTTGCCGGAGCATGCGCAGTGCTTGGGTTGGGTGGTTACGCCGAAAGAAGTAGAGCCCGCGGCGCGGTGCGGCGCAGGCAAAGTGGCGCGGCGCAAGCGCAAGGGCGCGGTGCGGACGGCGTCGGGCGGGCGCGCGCGGATTCGCGAGCGTTGTCTTGGCACTTGTGACTTGCGGCGGGTTGCTCCTTCCTCCGCGCATGCCTTGGATTTGGCTCATCGTCGCCGGGCTGCTCGAGATCGCTTGGGCGGTCGGCCTGAAGTTCACGCATGGTTTCACGAAGCTGTGGCCGAGTGTCGCCACGGTGCTGCTGATGCTGGCGAGTTTCTGGTGCCTGGCGCAGGCGGTGAAGGCGTTGCCGCTCGGCACGAGCTACGCGATCTGGACGGGCATCGGCGCGGTGGGCACGGCGATCGCGGGCATCGTGCTGTTCAAGGAGCCCGCGACGGCCGCGCGGCTCGCGTGCATGATGCTCATCGTGGCGGGCATCGTCGGGCTCAAATTCACGGCGACGGCGCAATGAGGCTACGTCCGGTCATGCGCGCGCTGTCGGCTTGGCTGTTGCTGGGCCTCGCAGTGACCGCGGTGTGGCGGGTGCGGGCGGCGGAAGGGCCGGCGACGCCGCGAATCGAGGATTTCGGCTGGCTGGCGGGTCGGTGGGAGTCCGAGCGCAACGGCCGGCGTGTGAGCGAGCAGTGGATGGAACCGGCGGGCGGCACGATGCTGGCGATGAGCCGCACAGTGCAGGACGGACGCACGCGCGAGTGGGAGTTCCTCGTGCTGGCCGTCGATGCGGAGGGCGGCGTGACGTTGACGGCGGCACCGTCGGGTCAGGCCCGCACGACGTTCAAGCTGGCGACGTGGACGCGCGACTCGTTCGTGGTGGAGAATCCGACGCACGATTTCCCGCAGCGGATCGGCTATGCGCTCCAACCCGACGGCTCGTTGCGGGCGTGGATTGAGGGCGAGCGCGGGGGGAAGACGCGGCGGATCGAGTTCGCCTACCGGCGCATGCCGTAGATGCGCGGAAATGACGCACGCGTCCGGGCCGGCGCGAGGGAATCGGCGCGACAAATCCGCGGGCACCGCGTTAGCGTGGGCGCATGAAATTGAAGTTGAAGCGCATGGATCCGATCTCGATCGGCAAGATGCTGGCGGCGCTCTACGGGCTGATGTCGCTGCTCTTCGTGCCGGTGATGGTGATGTTCATCGGGCTGGGGGCCGTGGCCTCGGCACAGAGCGGTGGGGAAGCCGCGCCGCTGCCGTTCGTGTTCGGCATGGGACTCGGCTTCCTGCTGTTCCTCCCGTTGCTCTACGCGGCGATGGGATTCGTCACGGGGGCGCTGGGTGCGCTCGCCTACAACCTGCTGGCGCGCTGGCTCGGCGGGTTCGAATTCGAGTTCGAGGATGCGGGTTCGCCACCTCGGGTCTGACGGTCGTGTTGCCGCACCGTTGTGAAGTGGCGCCTGCGTGCGGGGCGGCCCGCCGACGATGTGTCGGCCGGCCGTATGAGTGATTCACTGCGCCGTGAGCACGGCGTAGGATTTCTTGCCCTTGCGCAGGAGGAGATACTTGCCGAACAGCAGATCGGCGGCCGTGACGGTGCGCGCGAGGTCGACGCGAACGTTGTTCAGGTAGACGCCGCCGGCTTCGAGGGATTTGCGCGCGGCGCCTTTCGAGGGCTCGAGCCCGGCTTGGACGACGAGGTCGATGATAGCCGCGCCGGCGCCGTCGAGCTTCGCACGCTCGAAATCCTTGGTCGGCACTTCGCCCACGACGTCGTTGAAGATCGCCTCGGTGACGCCGTCGAGCGAGCCGCCGAAGAGGATCTCGCTGGCCTTGAGCGCGCCGGTGAGGGCGTCGGCACCGTGCACGAGCGTCGTGACCTCGCGGGCGAGGGCGCGGTGGGCCTCACGCGCGCCGGGGTTGGCGGCGTGCGCGGCTTCGAGCGGCTCGATCTGCTCGCGGGTGAGGAAGGTGAATTTGCGGAGGTATTCGCAGACCTTCGCGTCCTCGGTGTTCACGAAGAACTGGTAGAAGCGGTAGGGGCTGGTCTGCTTGGGATCGAGCCAGACGGCGCCGCTGGCGGTTTTGCCGAACTTCGTGCCGTCGCTCTTGGTGATGAGCGGGAAGGTCCAGCCCCACGCGGTGGCGTCGGGGCCGAGTTTCTTGCGGATGAGATCGGTGCCGGCGGTGAAGTTGCCCCACTGGTCGGAGCCGCCGATCTGCAGCTCGCAGTTGCAGGTCTTCTTGAGGTGGAAGAAATCGTAGGCCTGCAGGAGCTGGTAGCTGAACTCGGTGTAGCTGATGCCGCTGTCGCCTTCCATGCGGGACTTCACGGAGTCCTTCGCGAGCATGACGTTCAGCGAAAAATGTTTTCCGACGTCGCGGAGGAATTCGAGGAAGCTGAACGGCGCGATCCAGTCGGCGTTGTCGACGAGGCGGGCAGGATTGGTCGTCGCGGTGAAGTCGAGCAGGTGCGAGAGCTGGGTCTTGATGCAGGCGATGTTGTGGGCGAGCTGCTCGCGCGTGAGCAGATTTCGCTCGGAGGAGCGGCCGGAGGGATCGCCGACCATGCCGGTGGCGCCGCCGGCGAGCGCGATGGCGTGGTGGCCGGCGCGTTGGAAGCGGGCGAGGGTGAGCTGGCCCATGAGGTGGCCGACGTGGAGCGAGTCGCCGGTGGGATCGAAGCCGCAATAGACCGTGATGGGCTGGCCGGTCGCCAGCCGCGCACGCAGGCCGTCGAGATCGGTGCAGTCGGCCAGCAGGCCGCGCCACTGCAGATCGGAGAGAATGTCGCTCATAGATGGGCAGTCAGTAAACTGCGCTGACGGTGCGGGGCGCAAGTGCGCAGTGCGCCCGGTGATGGAGGCGGCGATAAAGGCAATATGTGATGAGCGTCCGAAATTGTCTTCGGCCGGCGCGAGCCGTCTCTTGGATGCTCGGGTTATCAAAAATTACGGCAATGTCCTCTGGTTCGCACCTGCATGAAGCGGCGGTTCCGCGCGCCTGTATCGGCTGGCGCCGCATTTTGTTCATCTGGCTCGTCAATGGCCTTTGTTTGCTGATGGCCCAAGCCGATCCCTGGACATGGCAGAGCCCTTTGCCGCAGGGTAATGCGCTGCGCGGCTGTGCATGGAATGGCTCGCGATACGTCGCCGTGGGCGACTTGGGCGGCGTGCAGCACAGTGCCGACGGGAGGACTTGGACGTTGGAGACCTCGGGCGTCACGGCGCAACTGAATGCCGTGGTGTGGACGGGCACCCATTTCGTGGCGGTGGGGAATGCAGGCACGATCGTGACGAGCGCCGACGGCCTCGCTTGGACGAGCGTCGCTTCGGGCACGACCGCCAACCTCCGTGCCGTCTGCTGGACGGGCACGATGCTGGTCGCGGTCGGCGACACGGGAACCGTGACCACCAGCGCCACCGGCGCAACGTGGACCAGCCGCGTGGTCTCGGCGGCCTTCCAGTTGCTCGGCGTGGGCAGCCATGCCGGGCGGATCGCGGTCGTGGGGGCATCGGGGGCGTTGATCACCAGCCTCGACGGGCAGACTTGGACGATTCCGACCTCGAACACGGCCACGACGCTGCGCGGAGTCGCGTGGGGCGCCGGCCAATGGGTCGCCGTGGGCGACGCGGGCGTGGTGCTCGTGAGCGCCGATGGGGCGATGTGGTCAAGTGCCACGACCGGCACCACTTATCCGATGGATCGGGTGATCTGGACCGGAAGCCAATTCATCGCGGTAGGGCGGGGCGCGAGCTCATTGGTGGGCGCGATCCTCACCAGCGCGGACGGGTCGACGTGGACGGCGCGGACACCGGGCACGACGGCATTCAATTATCGCCTGCTGCATGATGTGGCATGGACGGGTTCGGGGGCTGTGGCGGTCGGCGACGCCGGAGCCATCCTCCGCAGCGTCGATGGTCTCACCTGGAGCGAAACCAATGCTCCGGCGCTGGCCTCTTGTTCAGCGATTCTTTGGACGGGCACGCAGTTCGTGCTCGGCGGCATCGGTCTGGCGACCAGCCCGGATGGCGCGCATTGGACCGTCCGCAACGCGACGGCGAGCGTGGGCGGATTGGCGTTCAATGGGACTCGCATCGTGGCGATCGGGCAAGCGGGTGCGATTCGCACGAGCCTCGATGGCGTCACTTGGACCAACACGAGCTCGGATGTCAGCAACACCATCCTCGGCGTCACCCACGGCGGTGGACAGTTCGTCGCGGTGGAAAACTCGGGACAGGTGCTCACGAGCTCGGATGGATTGACGTGGGTGGTGCGTCCCTCCGGCACGACCAACGCGCTGTGGGATGTCGCCCATCACGGCGGACTCTATGTGGCGGTGGGAAACTCCGGGGCGATCCTGACCAGCCCGGACGCAGTCACATGGACCGCGCGGACATCGGGCACGACCCAGCAATTGTTGTCGGTCAAGTGGTGCTCGCCCTATTTCATTGCGGTCGGCATGGCCGGGACGGTGCTGCGCAGCACCGACGGCGTCGCTTGGACCAAGCAAACGGTGCCCGGCGCGACCTTGTCGACGGCTTTGTGGCAGGCCGGCTGGCATCTCGACAAATACCTGGTCGTCGGCACCGGGGGGATGTGGACCAGCGCAGATGCGACCACGTGGACGGCGGAGCCGGCGGTGACGACGGTGGAATTGCGGGCATTTGCGCGGGATGGCGGTCAGACGGTGATCGTCGGCGGTCGCGGCGGGGTGATCCTCACGAACCCGCACTCGGGCTATCAGAATTGGCTGGTGCAGCACCTGAATGCGGCGGCGCTGGAGGAGAAAAATTACACGGCGTCGAACGTCGATCCCGACGGCGACGGCATGCGGAATCTCGTGGAATACGCCCTCGGCCGCGATCCGTTGACTGCCGAATCCGCTTCCGCCCCGGCGGGCGGCACGGATGGCAGCGATTGGATCTTCACTTACACCCGCCCCTCGGACCGCGCGGACGTCACCTACGAGGTCGAGGTCTCGACCGACTTGCGCGATTGGTCGAGCGAGGGAGTCATCCACGAGCGGGTGACGGTCGGTGCGATGGAGGGTTGGCGGGCGATTTATCCTTTTGGAGCCGAGCGGCTCTTTTTCCGGCTTCGCGTGACGAAACCCTGAATTCAGCGCGTCCGGCTAATGCCTCGCGCCCCTGAAAAAGTAAGCGCGCTCATACTGCGAAAAGGGGGTTGCGGCGCGCTCCGGCGGAGTTCTACTTTGGGCCTTCTTTCGCCGGTAAAATCCGCCGGCCAAGATCCAACACTCAATCCACTCCTTCCATGGCTCTCGCAGTCGGCACCAATGCCCCGGACTTCACCCTCAAGACCAAGACCGCGGACGGTCTCAAGGACATCAAGCTGAGCGACCACTTCGGCAAGCAGCCGGTCGTGCTGCTGTTCTTCCCGCTGGCCTTCACCGGCGTGTGCACGCAGGAGATGTGCGATGTGTCGGGCGGCATCTCCGCCTACGCCGACCTCGGCGCCACCGTCTACGGCATCAGCGTCGACAGCCCGTTCGCGCAGGAAGCCTGGGCCAAGGCCAACCGCATCACCGTCCCGCTCCTCTCCGACCTCAACAAGTCGGTCACGAAGGCCTACGACGTCGTGTTCCCGAACCTCGCCGGCGTCGGCGACACGTCCGCCCGCGCGGCATTCGTCATCGGCAAGGACGGCGTGATCAAATACGCCGAGCAGACCCCGACGCCGAAGGACCTGCCGAGCTTCGAGAAGATCAAGGCCGCACTCGCCAAGTAAGTTTTCCCGTCCGTGGAGCGGCGCTCGATCAAAGCCCGCTCCACCCTGCGGCGCCCGACGCAGTCTGAACTTGAGCACTTAAAATCGAAAATCCCGTGTCCCTCCCGAACCCGTTCAACACCCTCCAGACCTTCGCCGACGGCAAGCAGTTCTACTCGCTGCCCGCGCTCGAGAAGGCCGGCTTCAACGTCTCGCGCCTCCCGGTGAGCATCCGCCTCGTCCTCGAGGCCGTGCTGCGCAACTGCGACGGCAAGCGCGTGCTCGAGTCCAACATCAAGGAACTCGCCGCGTGGAAGCCGAACGACGCCCGCACCGCCGAGATCCCCTTCGTCGTCGCGCGCATCGTGCTGCAGGATTTCACGGGCGTGCCGCTCCTCGTCGACCTCGCCGCCATGCGTTCCGCGGTCGCGAAGATGGGCAAGAATCCGAAGATCATCGAGCCGCTCGTGCCCGTCGACCTCGTCGTCGACCACTCGGTGCAGGTGGATTTTGCGGGGTCGGCCGACGCGTTGCAGAAGAACCTCGACCTCGAGTTCTCGCGCAACCGGGAGCGCTACCAGTTCCTCAAGTGGGGCATGCAGGCCTTCGACACCTTCAAGGTCGTGCCTCCCGGCATCGGCATCGTCCACCAAGTCAACCTCGAGTATCTCGCCAAGGGCGTGCTCAACCAGGGCAACGTCTACTACCCCGACACGCTCGTCGGCACCGACTCGCACACGACGATGATCAACGGCATCGGCATCGTGGGCTGGGGCGTCGGCGGCATCGAGGCTGAGGCCGGCATGCTCGGCCAGCCCGTCTACTTCCTCACGCCCGACGTCGTGGGCGTGCACCTGACCGGCGCGCTCCGCGAAGGCGTCACGGCCACCGACCTCGC
>JAMPXH010000088.1 GCA_023701285.1 Candidatus Didemnitutus sp. | reverse complement strand
TCCGAACGAGCCGTCTCACGATGCGATATTCGTTCCGGCTCGTTCGGAGAACTCGCCCTACCACTCCCGCTGCCCATCCCTCGCCATGCCTCGCCCGAAAATCAGGAAATCCTCATCGAAAACCCGCGTGGTCCGCGCTCCGCGCGGCGCCCGGCTCACCTGCCAGTCTTGGGCCGCCGAGGCCGCGCTGCGCATGTTGATGAACAACCTCGACCCCGAGGTCGCCGAACGTCCCGCCGACCTCGTCGTCTACGGCGGACGCGGCAAGGCCGCGCGCAACTGGGCCTGTTTCGACGCCATCCTCGCCGCCCTGCCCAAGCTCGCCCCCGACGAGACCCTGCTCGTCCAGTCCGGCAAGCCCGTCGGCGTCGTCCGCACCCATGTCGACGCCCCGCGTGTGCTCATCGCCAACAGCAACATCGTCCCCGCGTGGGCTACGCAGGAGCGGTTCGACGATTTCGAGAAACGCGGCCTCATGATGTATGGCCAAATGACGGCCGGCTCGTGGATCTACATTGGCACGCAGGGCATTCTCCAAGGCACCTACGAGACCTTCGCCGAGTGCGGCCGCCAGCACTTCGGCGGCTCGCTCGCCGGTCGCCTCTGCGTCACCGGCGGCTGCGGCGGCATGGGCGGCGCGCAGCCGCTCGCCATCACCATGGCCGGCGGCGTCTGCCTCATCGCCGACGTCGACAAATCGCGCCTCCAAAAGCGCGTGCACGACCGCTACCTCGACGAGATCGCACCTTCGCTCGACGAGGCCATTGATCGCGCCGTGCGCTACGCCGCCCAGCGTCAGGCCGTAAGCGTCAGCGTCGTGGCCAACATCACCGACCTGCTCGAACGCCTGCTCGCACGCAAAATCCGCGTCGATGTCCTCACCGACCAGACCAGCGCGCACGATCCGCTCGTCGGCTACGTGCCGGTCGGCCACGACCTCAAGGCCGCCGCCAAGCTGCGGAAAGCCGACCCGAAGAAATACCAGCAGCTCTCCCTCGCCTCAATGGCGCGTCACGTGCAGGCGATGCTCAAGCTCCAGGCACGCGGCGCGAAGACCTTCGATTACGGCAACAACCTCCGCCAGCACGCACTCAACCAAGGCGTGAAGCGCGCCTTCGACTTCCCCGGCTTCGTGCCCGCCTACATCCGCCCGCAATTCTGCCTCGGTCGCGGACCGTTCCGCTGGGTCGCGCTTTCCGGCGATGCGGCCGACATCGCGGCGACCGACCGCGCGTTGATGGAACTTTTTCCCGCCGACCAAGCCCTGCACCGCTGGCTGAAAATGGCCGGCGAGCGCGTCGCGTTCCAAGGCCTGCCCGCGCGCATCTGCTGGCTGGGCCTCGGCGAACGCCACCGTGCCGGCCTGTTGTTCAATCAAATGGTCGCCGACGGTCGCGTGAAGGCTCCCATCGTCATCGGCCGCGATCACCTCGACTGCGGCTCCGTCGCCAGCCCGAACCGCGAGACCGAGGCGATGAAGGACGGCTCGGACGCCATCAGCGACTGGGCGATCCTCAACGCGATGGTGAACATCGCCAGCGGCGCCTCGTGGGTGAGCTTCCACCACGGCGGCGGCGTCGGCATCGGCTACAGCCAGCACGCCGGGCAAGTCATCGTCGCCGACGGCACGCCCGAAGCCGCGCGCCGCCTCGAGCGCGTGCTCACGAACGATCCCATGATGGGCGTCTTCCGCCACGCCGACGCCGGCTACGCCGAGGCCCAGGCCTGCGCCGACCGCCTGAGTGTCCCCGTGCCGATGAAAACCTGGTGAGCGTCCGATGAAACCCATCCCGCACCTCGTCCCCGCCCGCTGGCCCGCGCATCTTTCACCGGCCCGCTTCGCGTCGACCTTCCGCACCGACTCGCCCGACGGCTGCCGCATCGCGCTGCTCGGCATTCCGGACGACCGGGGCGTCGGGATGAACCACGGCCGGCCGGGCGCAGCGCGCGGTCCGGCGGCGTTTCGCGAGGCGCTATGCCGCTACGGCGCCGCGGCGTCCGCCGCAGGCGAGCTGCCGCGCGTGTTCGATGCCGGCGACATCGCGGTGTCCGATACGCTCCAAGAAACGCACCGCCGCGTCACGGCCGCCACGGGCGCGTTGCTCGACGCCGGCCTGTTCCCCATCGCGATCGGTGGCGGACACGACCTCACCTACCCCTTCGTGCGGGCGATCGCGACGCGTTACCCCCAGCCGACCGGCCTCTATTTCGACGCGCACCTCGACGTCCGCGAGACGCCGGGCTCGGGCATGCCCTTCCGGCGGCTCATCGAGGATTGCGGCGTCCGGGCGCTGCACCTGCACGGCTTCCGTCCGCTGGTGAACTCCGCCGCCCACCTCGCGTGGTTCCAAGCGCACGGCGGCCGCATCCATCCCGACCGGGCGCGCGTCGTCCTGCCGAAGGCGAAGCATCTGTTCGTCAGTTTCGACCTCGACGTGCTCGACGCCGCCCACGCCCCGGGCGTCAGCGCGCTGAATCCCGCCGGCTGGACCGTGCGCGAGGCCGAGGCGTGGGTCCGCGCCTGCGGTGCGAATCGCACCGTCCGCTGCTTCGACCTCATGGAACTCAACCCCGCACACGACGCCGACGGCCGCACCGCGCGCGTCGCGGCCCACCTCTTCCTCAGTTTTCTCCGCGGCTTCGCCGAGCGTTGAATTGCATTCGGCTCGCCTGAGTCCACCCGGTGGCTGAGAATCCCGTGTGATCATGCCGCTTCTCATCCGCAACGCCCGCATCCTCACGCTCGCGCTCCCGGACGTTTCCGGGCCCCGGCGCGGCAAGGCCCTGCGCGAACTCGGCATCATCCCGCACGGTGAAGTGCTCGTGGCCGACGGCCGCATCGCCGCCGTCGGGCCGAAGGTCGAGGCCCCCGCCGACGCCGAGATCATCGACGCCGCCGGCCGCGTGCTGCTGCCGGGCTTCGTCGATTGCCACACGCACGCCTGCTGGGCCGGCGACCGGCTCGACGAGTGGGAACAGAAGCTCAACGGCGCCGCCTATCTCGATCTCCTCAAGGCCGGCGGCGGCATCCACGCCACCGTGCGCGCCGTGCGCGAAGCGACGCAAAAGCAGCTCGCCGCCGCCCTGCGCGAGCGCCTGGGCAACCTCCTGCGCGACGGCACCACTACGGTGGAAGTGAAGAGCGGCTACGGCCTCAACACCGAGGCCGAGCTCAAGATGCTCCGCGCGATCCGCCGCGCCGCCAGCGACTGGCCCGGCACCGTCTCGCCGACCGCGCTCCTCGGCCACGCCCTCGACGGCGATCCCGAGGATTATCCGCGCATGGTCACCAAGGAGATGCTGGCCGAGGTTTCGCGCGAGTTCCCCGACATCGCCGTGGACGCCTACTGCGAGAAGGAGGCGTGGTCCGTGGAGGCCTGCGTGCGCCTGTTCGAGAAGGCGCGCAAGCATCACCCGATCCGCGTGCATGCCGACCAGTTCAACTCCCTCGGCATGATTCCCGAGGCGATCCGGCTGCACGCCCGCAGCGTCGACCACCTCGAGGCCTCGACCAAGGCCGACCTCATCGCGCTGGCCCAATCGCCGACCTTCGGCGTGATCCTGCCCTGCACCGGCTTCCACACCGACCAGCGTTTCGCCAAGGCCGGCTTCTTCGTCGACCAGGGTGGCGCGCTCGCGCTCGCGACGAATTGCAATCCCGGCACGGCGCCCACGCATTCCATGCCGCTCGCCATCGCGCTCGCGGTGCGTTTCTGCGGACTGCTGCCGGCCGAGGCGATCGTCGCCGCGACCTGCAACCCCGCGCAACTGCTCGGCTACACCGATCGCGGCTCGATCGAGGTTGGAAAACGGGCTGACCTGCTGCTGCTGCGCCACAAGGACGAACGGCAGCTCGCCTATGAACTCGGCGGCAATCCCGTGGACACCGTGATCTGCGGCGGCGCCGTCATCCGCTGACGCGCGCTCCCGTCACTCCCGGCGCGCCTCAATAACCCGCCGCCTCATACGGCCCCTGCCCGCGGCCGTAGATGAGGATGGTCCGCTCGAACGTGCACACCAACCGGCCGTCGTGCGTGCGCGCCGTCGTGGCCACTTGGATGATGCCCTGTCCGGGGCGCGACTTGGATTCGCGTTTCTCAACCACGGTCGATTCGGCGTAGATCGTGTCGCCCGCCAGCACCGGGCCGTGGAATTTCACGTTCTTCCACGCCAGGTTGGCGACGATCCGGGAAAAGGTCTTCGTCATCATGCCCGTGAGCACGGCGAGCACATGCAGCGGATTGACCGGCAGCGGATCGTGTCCGGCCCGGTGATGGAAATGCAGGTCGGTCAACGCCGGCGTCTGCTCGAGTGCGCGCAGCGTGTGCGTCATGCTCTCCTCGGCGGTGAAGGTCTTGCCGGGCCGGTGCTCGTAGGTTTCGCCCACGACAACGTCCTCGAAAAACAGGCCCATGCGCTCGAGAAAGACTCCCGGCGCGACTTCGACATGCGAGGCGTGGCGGTCCATGGCTCAGTAATCGATGCGGGTGAAATCGTCGTGCCCCGCGCGCGCGATGAGCACGTCGTAAACGAGCCGGGCGACCTGTTCGCCCCGTTGGTTGAGACCGAGCGTGCAGACCTTCAACCGCCCGGCGAGCGGCGTGGCGGGATGAGCGGCCTGCGCGAGAATCTCGGACTCGGCATAGAGCGTATCGCCTCCGAACACGGGCTTCGTCAGCGTGATCTCGTCGAAACCCAGCAGCTGGACGCGTTTCGCGAAGGTTTTCCAAGTCATGCCGAACACCACCTTGGTCGTGAGCGTGGAATCCATCAGGCACTGCTTCCATTCGCCGTGCGCAGCGAACTGCGCATCGAAATGCAGCATCTGCTGATTGAGCGTGTCGAGGCACTCGTCGCGACTGTCCTGCTGCGAAAGCGTGAGTCCCGGGCGGTGTTTGAACCGCTGCCCGACGGCAAACTGCTCGAAATCCAAGCCGAAGCGCTCGCGAAAACGCTGCTCGCCGATCCGGATGTAGGCGGAGAATCCGCTCATGACGCGCCTCCGCCGCCGGCGCGCTGCAGCACGCGTTGCGCCGAGCGGAACATCGGGACGTCGATCATCTGACCGTCGACGACGGCCACGTTGCCCTGCGCTTGCTCGACCGCGGCGACGATCCGCTTCGCCCGTGCGACCTGCTCCGCGTCCGGTTGGAAGGCAGTCTGAATCACGGCGCATTGCCGCGGGTGGACCGCCAACTTGCCGGCGAAGCCCAGGGCCCTCACGCGCTCGCACTCCGCTGTGAGCGCGGCGCTGTCGTCGAGCGCGATGCACGGCTGATCCAACGCCAGCACGCCGGCGGCGGCGCAGGCGTGCACGACGTGCGTGCGCGGCCAGAGCAGCGCGTCCCACGTCGGTTCGCCGCCTGTCTCCGCGGAAAGATCGAAGCCGCCGAACGCCAGCGCGGCCACCTGCGGTGCGGCGGCCGCGATCTCCGCCGCGTGCCGCACCCCGAGCACCGTCTCCACCAGACAGACCAGCCGCACCTCGCCGCGCAGCTTGCGCAGCGCCTGATGGACTTCAGCGGCCGACTCGACCTTCGGCAACACCACCACATCCAGCAGCAACGCCACGGCGTTCAAGGCATCGAGATCGGCCAGCCCGTGCGCGTTGCGCAGCGAGTTGATCCGCACGGCGGTCACGAAAGGCGGTGTCCCCACGCGCCCGCGCTCGGAAAGCCAGGCGATCACCTCCGCGCGCACATGGTCCTTGTCGGACGCGGGGACGGCGTCCTCCCAGTCGATGATGATGCCGTCCGCGCCGCTCGCGGCGGCCTTCTCGAAACGCTCGGGCCGGGAGCCGGGAGTGAACAGCAGCGACGTGAGCCGGGGGGGCGGGGTCAACATCGTGGGCATTCAACGCGCTTTCAGCCCCGAGGGAAAACAAAAACTCGCCCGCCGGCACGGCGGAGAGCGTTCACGGCGCCGATGTGGGCGGCGCCACAACCGCGGGACCGCGCCCTGCGGCAGGTGCGTCCGCCAGAGCGAAATGGCAACGGATGCGTGTGCCGGCACCGGGCTGCGTGTCGACGAGCAGGGTTCCCCCGATCAGGTTGGCGCGGTATTCCATGATGCGCAGCCCGCCCGGCCTGATCTGCGGCGAGGAATCGTCAAAGCCCAGTCCGTCGTCCTCGATGTGCAGGCTCCTTTCCCTCCCCTGCGCGGTCAGCGTGACGGCGATCTGCCGGGCCCGCCCGTGCCGCACCGCATTGTTGATCGCCTCCTGCGCGATGCGGTAAAGCTGCACCGCCGTGAGGTGAGGCAGGGCTTCATCCTCCGGCGTGTCCACGCGCAGGCGGCACCGCACGGCATGCACGAGGCCTGTGCTCTCCACCAAGTCGGTGAGGGCGGCAATCAGGCCGCCGGCCTGCTCGAGTTGCACCGGAGAGAGCCCGCGGGCGATCGCGCGCGACTCGATCGTGGCGTCGTTGGCCAAAGCCGCGATCAGGCTGGCTTGCGCGGCCTCGGCCCCGGTCAGGCGGTCGCGCAACGCCGTCGCGAGGCAGGCCAGCCCGGTGAGCTTCTGGCCCAGCCCATCGTGCAGATCCACGCCGATGCGCTGCTGCTCCGCTTCCGTCACGGTCAAAAGCCGGCGCTCGAGCCACCGCCGCTCGGTGACATCGCGACCGATGAAAACGGCGCCGCCGTCCGGTTGTCCGACCGCATGGAAGTCCGCATGCCACTCGCGGCCATCGCCGGTGCCGTGCAAGGCGAAGCCGATCTCGCCGCCGCGCAGCGCGTGGGCGAGCGGTTCGCGGCTTTGCGGAAACAGATCGCTCAAGCGCTGGCCGACGAGAGCCTCGCCCCGGATGCCGCCGGGACCGAGTCCTCCCTTCGCCTCCACGACCACGCCTGCACCATCCAACCGCCCGACGAGCACGGGCAGGTTCCGCATGAGGTTGTCGAGCAACTGGCCCTGGCGCTGGCGGCCTTCCTCCGCTTGCACGCGCGCCGTGATCTCGGTGGCGGCAATGCCGGTCTGCCTGCCGCCGCTGTCCTCCGGCAACGGGAACGACGTGACGAGCCAGCAGCGCTCCCCTTGCCGCAGGATCCATGGCGTGCCGCCGGACTCCACGAGCGATTCGCGGTCGAAGTCCGGGAGATGTTCGGCGAACCGGGCGTTGCGAAAAACGATCCGGTGCTGCGCATCGCAGATCGCGATGGCGCACGGCACCTGATGCAGAAAAAGTTCCAACTGCTGCCGGCCCCGGCGCCACGCGCGCTGCATCGCGGCGTGTCGCAACACGTGCCGGATCGTCCGCCGGAGCAGGCCGGGCGTGAGTTCGTCGCGCCCAAGGCAGTCCGCCACACCGGCGGCCATGGCTTGTCCGGCGAGCGCGCCGTCTTCCCGCTCGACCAGCAGGATCAACGGCAAATCGGCGTTCCTCCGCTGGATTTCGTGTCCGAGCTCGAGGCCGGGAGCCCCCCATGCGCGATGGTCGACGAGGACGACGTCACACTCCCCTCGTTCGATGACCGCCAATGCAGCGGCGGCGGGAACACAGTCGGCGCGGTGATGGGACAACTCGCCGCGTCCAAACCAAGGCAGGAGTCCGCAGTCATCCTGTTGGCCTTCGCCGATCAACAGCACCCGCACGACCGCGTCGGGCGCAGCGCCGGGGGTGTGGGGCAGAGGGGCGTTCATGCGCGTCGGAGACCAGCGGTGCGGCGGGCCGCATCGCGCCGGCGATCAGGTGCCCGGCTGCGATTTCACCCACTGGATGGCGTAGCGGACCAAGTCGGCTCCCGTGGGCAGGTTGAGCTTGAGCTTCAGATGCTCGCGGTAGGAATCGATGGTCTTGATGCTGAGGTTCAGCCGCTCCGCGATCTGCCGGGTGGCGTAGCCCTCGCCGAGGAGTTGGAACACCTCCATCTCGCGATCGCTGAGCGCATCGACCGGCGAGCCGGCCTCCCCGCCGCGGGGGCTGACCAGGCGCGCGAGCATGCGCGCCTGCGCCCGCTCGCTCACGAAAATCTGCCCCTCCACGATCCTTTGCAGCGCCGCGATGACGCGCTCGCTGGCCTCGTGTTTCATCAGGTAGCCTTTGGCACCGGCGCGCAGCGCGCGCTCCGCGTAGAGATCCTCATCGTGCATGGACAGGACGAGCACATGCAGCCCGGGGGAATGTGCGCGGAGATTCTTGGTGAGTTCGATCCCGTTGGCGGTGCGGAGCGCGATGTCGACGATGGCCACATCGGGACGCAGCTTCGCCGCCAGTTCCATGGCTTGGGCCGCGTTGTCCGCCTCGCCGCAGACTGCGAAGCCGCCGTGCTGCTCGATCAGGACCCGCAAGCCATGGCGCGTGATGGGATGGTCGTCCACCAAGAGCACTTGTTTCCGGGCGACATCGGAACGCGCCGACGCGCCCGCACGTCCTTCTGCTTGCGTGGAAATCGTCATACGGCAGTTGCGGAACCCCACTAGACGCCAAGCCCTTCCCGTGGCGCAAGCCTATCCATGTGCGCCTCCCTCTCGTCCGAGACCGGCGGCGGCTTTTCACCCGCGCCTGACAGTTCCAAGCCTTGATTGGCACCGTGGCCGACGGGCGGTTTTTCCCCGGTGCAACGCGCTATCCCCGCAAAACAAAACCGCCCCTTCCCGTGAAGGAAGAGGCGGTGGAGTGGAAAGTGGCGCAGCCGTAGGGAGTCGAACCCCAAACCTTCTGATCCGTAGTCAGATGCTCTATCCAATTGAGCTACGGCTGCGTAACGGAGCGGTGAATAAGCGAAGTTCCGACGACCACGGCAAGCAGATTTTATGCGCCATGTGCATCCGACACGCGCCGCCAGTCCTGCAGCTCCAGCTGGAGGGATTTGCGGCCGTTGAAATGATTCCAGTTCAGCTGCACCGCCAGCTCGAGCGGCACGCCGGTCGGGGGCAGACGATCGGCCATCTTCCAAGCCACGCCGCTGATCCGGCGCCCGGTGGCATCCTCGGCCATGAAGCGGAAGTGCTGTTCCTTGAAGACCTCGGGCCGTTGGCGCAGCCGCAGTCCCCGCACCCCGAAGGTCGGCTCCGGGTTGCCCTGGCCGAACGGGTGCATCTGGCCGAGTTCGTCCATCAAAGTCTCCGTCACTTCGCGGCCCTCCAACCAACCGGAAAGTTCGATGACCGGCTCGCAGGCCTCCAGCCCGCGCGAGGCTTGGAGCACGGCGTTGAATTTCTCGCGAAACTCCTCCAGCCGCGGCTTGCGCAGCGAGACGCCGACCGCCATCGGGTGCCCGCCCCAGCTCTCGAGGAAGCCCTGGCAGGCGCCCAGCATCTCCACGAGGTTGACGCCCACGACGCCACGTCCCGAGCCCTTGGCCAGTTCGCCCTCGTTGCCGAGCACGATCGCGGGGCGGTTGTATTTGCGGGAAATACGTCCCGCCACGATGCCCACGACGCCGGGATGCCAGCCTTCGTCGAAAAGCACGAATCCGCAGGCGTCGGCAAAACGGGTGTCCACGTGCTTCTCCGCCTGTTCAGTGATCAACCGCTCGATGTCCTGCCGCTCGCGATTGAGGTCGTCGAGCTGGCGCGCGGCCTCGCGGCAGAAACCCTCGTCGTCGCTCAGCAGCAGGTCGACCGAGAGCGAGGCGTCCGCGAGCCGCCCGCTGGCGTTGATGCGCGGCCCGAGCCGGAACGAAATGTCGACGGGCGCGAGCCCTTGCTCGGGTTTGAGCCCGGCCACGGACATGAGCGCGCGCAGGCCGGGACGCTGCGTCTGCGACAGCACGCTGAGGCCATGGCGCGCGAAGATGCGGTTCTCCCCGATCAGCGGCACAAGGTCGGCCACCGTGCCGAGCGCCACGAGGTCGAGGTAGTCGCGCAGGCGGATCTCCATCACGCCGGGGAAATTCGCCGCGCGCAGCTGCTTGAGCAGGCCGTGCAACAGCTTGAACACGAGGCCGACCGTGCAGAGGTGGCGCCAGGCGGAATCGCCCTCGCACGGATGGACGTGCGGGTTGATCAACAGGCCGTCGGCCACGGCCGCGTCCTTCGAGCGGTGATGGTCGACCACGAGCACGTCGACCCCGAGGGCGCGCAGGTGGGCGATCTCCTCGTGGGAATTCGTGCCGCAATCGAGCGCGACGAACAGGTCGGGCTTCGCCGCCTCGAGCGCGCGGTCGATCGCGGTGCGCGTCAGGCCGTAGCCTTCCTCCAGCCGCCGCGGCACGAAGTAGCGCGGCTGCAGGCCGAGGCGCCGCAGCACGCCGACGAGCAGCGTGGTGCTGCTGACGCCGTCGACATCGTAATCGCCGAGCACGAAGACCTGCTCACAGCGCTCGATCGCCCGGATCAGGCGCGCGACCGCGGCCTCCAGATTGCTCAGGGCGAAGGGATCGCCAATCGACGCCAACGCCGGCTGCAGGAAGCGCGCGGCCGGTCCGGGTTCGGCCTGTCCAGCCCGCAGCAGCAGCTCGGCCACGACGGGCGCAACGGCCAACTCGCGCGCGAGGTCCGCCACGCGAGTGGCGTGGACCGGCGTATAGTTCCAGCGCATGGCAGGACCCGGGTGGCCCGGCTGGCTTCAGCCGGGCTCGCACGATGGCGGGCGCGCCGCGGACGGCGCGCGCCACCCGGAACGGCTTACTCGGACGCGCGGGACGAACCGGCCCACTCGTATTTGGGCGCGATATCGTGATGAGCCTCGACGTGTTTCCGGTCGCCCTTGTGCCACCAGTAGAAGATCGGGCAGGCGATGAAGAGCGAGGAGAAGGTGCCGGTGACGACGCCGATGAGCAGCGTGAAGGCGATGTCGTTCACCTCGCCGCCCGTGACGAGCAGCAACACGATGGCGGTGAGCAGCGTGGTGCCGCCGGTGATGACGGTGCGCGAGAGCGTGAGGTTGAGCGAGCGCGTGATGATGTCGCGCAGCGTGCCGGTCGGGTTGAGCTTCAGCTCCTCGCGGATGCGGTCGAACACGACGATGGTGTCGTTGATCGAGTAGCCCATGACGAGCAGGATGGCCGCGACCATCGAGGCGTTGAACTGCCGGTCGAAGAGCACGAAGAGACCGATGGTCATCAGCACGTCGTGGATGGTGGAGATGACCGCGCCCATGCCGTAGCCGAACTCGAAGCGGAAGGCCACGTAGACGAGGATGAGCAGGAGCGCCCAGAAGGCGGACCAGAGGGCGTTCCACTGAATCTCCTCGCCCACCGAGGGTCCGATGGCGCTGGTGCCCGCGTAGACGAAATTCGCCTCGGGGAAGGCCTTCTGCAGCGCCTGCATCAGGTTGGTGCCTTGGCCGAAGTTGGTGGTGACCTTGAGCACCTCGAGATCGGCGCCGAGCTGCTTCTGGTAAACGGGGCTGACTTCCTGGAAGCCGGCGGCGTTGGCGGCGGCGCGCAGCGTGCCGACCTCGACGCGCTTGCTGAAGGTCATGGTGACCGTGTCGCCACCGACGAAGTCGATGCCGTAGACTTCCTTGCCCTTGTAGGCGATGACACCGAGACCGATCGCGATCACCAACCAGGAGCTGATGAAGGCCGGCTTGGCATACTTGAGGAAATCGTAGTTTGTGTTCTGCAGCACGGAGAACATCGGCATCTTCTTGATGAGGTTGCCGTGGACCAGGATCTCGAGGATGAGCTTCGAGACCACCACCGCAGCGAACATCGTGGTGAAGATACCGATCGTGAGCGTCACACCGAAGCCCTTCACGGGGCCGGTGCCGAGGACGATCATAAGCACGGCGGTGATGAGCGTCGTGAGATTGCCGTCCAAGATGGCGGACCAGGCCTTGTCGAAACCGGCCTCCAACGCGGTGGGCAGGGATTTGCCGAGCTTCAGCTCCTCGCGCATGCGCTCGAAGATGAGGATGTTCGAGTCGACCGACATGGCTAGCGTCAGCACGATGCCGGCGATACCGGGCATGGTGAGCGTGGCGCCGACGTTGGCCATGACACCGAGGACGATGAGCACGTTGATGCCCATGCCGACGGCGGCGACGAAGCCGCCCACGGTGTAGAAGAAGAGGATGAACGCGATCGTCAGGCCCGTGCCGGCGATGAAGGCGTTGCGGCCGCTGACGATGGCGTCCTCGGCCATGGAGGGGCCGACCTCGTATTGCTCCTTGATGGAGAGCGGGACATCGAGCGGGTTGTTCAGCACGTTGCCGAGGTCGATGGCCTCGCGTTGCGAGAAGGAACCGGAAATCTCGGCGCTGCCGCCGGAGATTTCCTCGCGGACGGTCGGGGCCGAGTAGAGCTTGCCGTCGAGCACGATGGCGAGGCGGCCGAGGCGGCCGGTGCGCTGGTTCTCGTTGGCGATGGTGCGGGTGACGGCGGCGAACTGCTTGCTGCCGTCATCGGTGAACTTGAGGATGATCTTGAAGCGGCCGAATTCATCCATGATCGGATAAGCGTCCGCGACCGCCTCGCCGCCCATCTCGGGGATGCGCTTGACGAAGAGTTCCTCGGAGATCACCTCGCCGTTCCGCGACTCCATCTCCAGCGCCAGCGTCTCGTAACCCGGGGGCGGCTCCTGCGGCGGGGCCGCGAAGGGATGCACGAGGCGGAAGTCGAGGCGCGCCGGCTTGCGGAGGCTGTTGACGACCTCGGGGTTGTCCTTGGTCGAGACGCCGGGCAACTGCACCTCGATGCGGTTCGTGCCGACCGGGCGGATGATCGGCTCGGCGACGCCGAGGCCGTTCACGCGGTTGCTGATGATCTCGATGGCCTTGGAAAGTTTTTCCTGGCGCACGGCCTGCTCGGCGCCGAGCGCGCTCTCATCGACTTCGAGCGTGAAGGCAACGCCGCCCTTGAGGTCGAGGCCCAGCTGGAGCCGGCCCTTCGACTGGCGGAGCAGCTCGTCGAGGAGGATGTTGTTGCGCTTCTCGACGTTCTTGAGGTTCTCCTCGAGGCGGAGCTGCGGGAAGAACTGGGAGAGGTCGATCTTCTCCTCGCGGCCGATCTGCTTCAGCGCCATGAACACGCTGGGCGCCTGCCCGCTCTGCACGCGGGCGCTGGCCTTGGCGATCAGGGCGTTGAACTCGGTCTGCTTGGCCGTGGCCTCTTCACGCACGAACTGGCCGAATTCGCGGTCTTTGACGGGCACGAGGGTGATCACCGCCCACAGCGCGATGCCGAGGCAGAGGATCAGTTTCCAGAGTTGGGAACGGAGCATGGGTGTAGGTTGTTAAAACGGGGGCGCACGCCGGCGCGGCTCCTCGCCGCATCCCGCGCGCAGACAGCGGGGACGCTCAGGCGTCCGTCTTCTTGACCAGCGCGTGGACGAAGCCCTTGCCGATTTCCAGCTTCTGGGTGTTGTCGCCGACGCGGACGATGAACCGGTCCTCCTTCACGCTGGTGATGGTGCCGTAGATGCCGCCGGTCGTGATGATCTCATCGCCAGCCTTCAAGCCGCCGAGCATCTTCTCGTGCTCCTTCTGCTTCTTGCGCTGCGGAGCGATGAGCAGGAAATACATGGCGGCGAACATCAGGACCAAGGGCAGCATCTGCATGAGCATGGAGCCGCCGGAAGGGGCCGCAGGTTGCGCTTGGGCGAGGAGCAGGGATAATTTGGTCATTGATTCTTAAGTGGTTTTGAAAAATGAAAACGGCGATTAATCTAAGCGACCCAACAAAAAGCAAGCCTAACCCTGCCCGTCTCTCCGCCCATTGAAGACCAAATCCGCCTCCACCTGGACAGCGACGCAATCCGAAGAGCTTTACGGCTTTAAGCGCTGGGGCGCCAACCATTTCAACGTCGACCCCGACGGCTTCGTCCAAGTCCAGCCCCTCGCCGACGGGCGCAACATCCGCGTGATGGATGTCGTCGACGAAGCCGTCAGCATGGGCCTCAAGGCTCCGCTCGTCATCCGCTTCCAGGACAAGCTCCGCCACCGCGTCGTCCAACTGAACGAGACCTTCCGCAAGGCGATCAAGGACGAAGGCTACAAGGGCGAATACCGCGGCGTCTTCCCCATCAAGGTCAACCAGCTCCGCGAGGTCGTCGACGAGATCGTCGCCGCCGGCAAGGACTTCAACTACGGCCTCGAGGCCGGTTCCAAACCCGAGCTGATGATCGCCCTCGCGATGCACGAGGGCCAGCAGCGCCTCATCATCTGCAACGGCTACAAGGACGACGACTACATGCGCCTCGCCCTCCTCGGCCGCAAGCTGGGCAAGAAGGTCATCATCGTCATCGAACAGCTCTCAGAGGTCGACAGCGTCATCCGCCTCGCGAAGGAGACCGGCGTGAAGCCCATGATCGGCTTCCGCGTGAAGCTCCAGACGCGTGGCGAAGGCAAATGGTCCTCCTCCACCGGCGACAACGCCAAGTTCGGCCTCAACACCGCCGAGGTCCTCTTCGCCGTCGAGAAGCTCCGCGCCGCCAAGATGCAGCAGGCGCTCAAGCTCGTGCACTTCCACATCGGCTCGCAGGTGCCGAACATCATCACGATCAAGGCCGCCGTCACCGAGGCCGCACGCTTCTACTGCCAGCTCGCGAAGATGGGCTTCCCGATGGGCTACCTCGACTGCGGCGGCGGCCTCGGCATCGACTACGACGGCTCGCGCACGAACTACGAGTCGTCGATGAACTACTCGCTCGACGAATACGCGCGCGACATCGTCTTCAACGTCCGCGAAATCTGCACCGCGATGAACGTGCCCGTGCCGGACATCGTCACCGAGTCCGGCCGCGCCGTCGCCGCCCCGCACTCCATGCTCGTCGTCGAGGTTTTCGAGCGCATCAACAAGCGCGAATCCCTCGGCAAGCAGCACCAGCCGAAGTCGAAGCACAAGATCGTCACCGACATGGAAGTCTTGCTGAAGAACAAGGCCAAGCTCGGCCGCCTCGAGCGTTACCACGACGCCATCCAGAAAAAGGAGGAGGCTTTCTCGCTCTTCAACCTCGGCTACCTCGACCTCGAAAACCGCGCCGCCGCCGAGCAGATCTTCTGGCAGGTCTGCGAGCAGATCGACAAGGAGGGCAACGCCTCCGGCTACCAGCCCGAGGAACTGCACGACCTCAAGAAGCTCCTCGCCGACCAATACGTCTGCAATTTCTCCGTCTTCCAGTCGCTGCTCGACTCGTGGGCACTCAAGCAGCTCTTCCCCGTCACCCCGCTGCATCGCCTGAACGAGAAGCCGACCGTCAACGCCATCCTCGTCGACATCACCTGCGACTCCGACGGCAAGATCGGCAGCTTCATCGACCTCCAGGACCAGAAGGACTACCTCCAGCTCCACCCGCTGAAGCACGGCCAGTCCTACTACCTCGGCATCTACCTTACCGGCGCCTACCAGGACATCATGGGCGACCTGCACAACCTCTTCGGCCGCGTAAACGAGGTCCACGTC
>JAMPXH010000202.1 GCA_023701285.1 Candidatus Didemnitutus sp. | reverse complement strand
CTGGTCGGCCTGCCCGACACCGAAGTCCGCGAGGCGCGCGAACGCGTGCGCGCCGCGATCGCGACCTCGCAGTTCGAATTCCCGCAACGCCGCATCACCGTCAATCTCGCGCCTGCGGACCTCCCCAAGGAGGGCGGGCGCTTCGATCTGCCGATCGCGCTGGGCATCCTCGCGGCGTCCGGGCAGGTGGATGCGGCGGGGCTCGCGCAGCACGAATTCGTCGGCGAGCTCTCGCTCGACGGCAGCCTGCGCGCGGTGCGCGGCGGCCTCGCGATGGCGCTGGAGAGCGGACGCACCGGCCGCGCGCTGGTGCTGCCGGCCGCCAACGCCGACGAGGCGGCGCTCGCACGCGGCGCCAGCGTGCTGCCCGCCGCCAGCCTGCTGGCCGTGTGCGCGCACCTCAACGGCCACTCGCCGCTCGTGCGCCGCCTGCCGCCGCCCGCGATCGAGGGGCGGGACGACGAAGCGGACCTCGCCGAGGTGAAGGGGCAGCTGCAGGCGCGCCGCGCGCTCGAGGTCGCAGCCGCCGGGCAGCACTCGCTGCTGATGTTCGGTCCGCCGGGGACCGGCAAGTCCATGCTCGCGCGCCGCCTGCCGGGCCTGCTGCCGCCGCTCGACGAGACCGAGGCGATCGAGAGCGCGTCGATCCAGTCGCTCGAAGGCGGTTTCGACGCCCGCCGCTGGGGGCGCCGGCCGTATCGCGCGCCGCACCACTCGGCCTCCGCGCCGGCGCTCGTCGGCGGCGGTGGGGCGTGCAAAATTATTCTAGAATTGTGCATGAAAAAGCGTGAATTGCCGAGAAAAAGTAGAATTTTTAAAAAATCACACTTAAAAACAGCAGCTTAATATTGATCTATTTTACTGGCTTAGGTGTCGGCTGCGATGCGAGTCCAGCGACCATCGCTCGTTAAGGCGAGAATCCTCCCGTGCAAGAAGATCAAGGGCGGTGGCCGATTCGTCCTGACGCGTAGCCAACACCCATCGCTTCACCCGGGCTCAATTTGAACGCTGGTTCGCCAATCGCGAAGTCGCGTTCGTCGTAAGCACCAGGCGAACCCACCTTCCGCCGTCTGCTTAGCCCATTGAAGATCGTGTCCAGCAAAGTCGATGGTAGACACCATGGATGTGGTTATCCCGCGCCGGAGTCGGCGAACGCATAGCGAAGCCTTCAAGTAATCGGTGATCTCGGCCTGCCGTGAGCCTGCGGCGTGTCAGTGGCGGGCGTGGCCTTGGCCAACGGCCTGAACGCCAACCAGGTGCATCGATGGATGCGCGAGCGCGGCATCGCGCCGCCGAGCTGGCGCAAGCCGGCCTGCGCGAACGCACGGGATTAGTGGCTGAGCCAGGCTTTGTGCCGGTGCAGGTCGCCCCTTCCGTCGAGCCGCCGGTGATCCGCCTCGAGGCGCAGCGCGGCAAAGCCCGAAGCAGCGCCGTTGCTTGGGGGTTGAGGCCAGCCGTTGGACAGAAGGGTTCATTTTGTCTAATCCGCCTCGTCTCTCCCCTAAACCACAGGGTCGCCAGCCCGCTGATGGCAAATAGCAGCCATGCTGCGGACAGGACGCGGACTTCATACAGTTCCTCCGCAACTGCCGGCGTGGAACTGGGTAGCCTGATGGCTAGGAAAACGCCCGCGAGCGAGGCCGAGGCTGCGGCTCGGGAGGGTGCGCAGGGACTGAGGACGGGCGCCGCAGTCTGGCGCCCGCACCATAAATTGTTCTTAAATCATAGATAAGGGTTGCTGCTGAACGCTCGGACGGTGGGGAAAACCAGAAACCAGAGGAAACCCACCGAGTGTTAGCGCAGCCGGTCGCTCAGAGTTTCACTACGCTCCCCGGGGATCCCGGCTGTCCGTTCGCTCCAGTTGGACCAGTATCCCCCTGAGGCCCGGTCGGTCCACCGCCAACTCCGCCGCAACCCGGAGACCGTCCGCCCTGTCCGTCGCCCCCAGGGCCGCCATTACCTCCATCGCCACCGTCGCCACCGCTACCGAAACCGCCACCCTGGACGGTAACAACTCTCACCCGCTCGAGCGCGCCGTCGACGAGACCTGCTTTGACGTTGATCGTGACCGCCCCCCCGTTGCCGCCGTTTCCTCCGACCAAACCCACTCCGCCAGTTCCGCCCTTGCCGCCCATACCGGCCTCCTGCCGTTCGACGCAGCCCCTGAGATCCTTCCAGATTCCTCCGTAACCACGCGCCCCCTTAGGTCCGGTTGCGCCCTTTTCGCCCTTTTCGCCCTTTAGGCCGTCCTCACCAAAATTCTCGATGTGCAGGACTCCTCCGCTGATCTTTGGCGCCTGTACCAGCACTTGTCCGGCGGACCGTCCGTGCTTGCCTGGGTTACCGTTCCTGTTCTCAAAGGAAAGGATCTTCGCATCCCCGCTTACTTTCATTTCCCGATCTGCGACAGCCGAGAAGTTGAACCCATTTGTCACCACTCTCGCCCCGCTGGCGAACTCCACGACTTCCGCCTTGACCGTCCTATGGCCATCAAGGTTGACGACACCCGAAATGACTTCCCGCGTCGGTTGATAGGGTATCGGCTGCCAGCAACTGCCGCGGCTGGTTTCGAGCATGATGACGAAATCTTGGCCGTCCTCGCCGACGCATGCGCTTTGGAAAGCAGCCTCGGTCAGCGTATCGCCGGCGTTCAGGATGGGAGAACAGGAGCCGCCGGAAACGTTCCATCGCAGCACTTGGGGAGCCGAGATGTCTCCTTCCGTCCTCCGCCACTTCGCCTCGAACACGGTCTTATCACCGAGTCTGGACATCTTGCAGTTCATCGCCCTCTGGGAAACGCGTGACTCCATGCAACTGCTCCATCCGGCAACGATCTCAGGAGCCACCTTTCGTACCAATCGGAACGTGGCACTTTCAGAACTCTCCTTGCGGTTCGCTGCTGAACAGTTTTCTTGCTTCCAAGTTTCAACTGATCCCGAGTTCCACGTGCCGCCGATTTCCAGGGGAACGCCGTACACCGGGACTCCCACGTTCAGGCCAGCATCTACCGCCTCCTGGTGCGATTTGAATGACGTGCTGCATTGCCACGACACGAAGGATTGCGCCTCCTTTCCGTTCTCCTTGATCTCCTCAGAATTGAAGACCGAATCCCTCAAAAGGTCGCTGCATTCGTCAGCGGAAGCATTGGACGCAAGGGAAAGG
>JAMPXH010000087.1 GCA_023701285.1 Candidatus Didemnitutus sp. | reverse complement strand
GGCGCTCGCCGCTACACCGAGGTCCTGACGCGATGCTCCACCTCCCGATCGATCCCACCGCAAACTCGACGCCCGAGGCGCTGCGGGCGTTTTTGGGCGATTGCGCGGAGCGTGCGCGCGCGGCCGGCCGGCCGCAGCTGGTGAGCATCAGCGTGGCGGTCGAGAGCCTCGACCCGCTCGCCGTGCTCGAGTCGATCTTCGAGGAGCGCGAGCAACACTTCTACGTCGAGCGTCCGGGCTCCGGTTTCGCCGTGGCCGGAGCGGAGGCGGTGCTGGCGTTCGATGCCCACGGGCCCGCGCGCTTCGCCGCGGCGAAGGAGTTCATTGCGCAGACGCTCGCGCAGACGATCGCGGTCGGTCCGCTCGACGAGGCGTTCGCCGGGCCGCACTTCTTCGTGGCGGCCGGCTTCGCCGATGAGGCGGCGTCGGATGCGGCGTTTCCCGCGCTGCGGGTCTTCGTGCCGCGCTGGCAGGTGTCGCGCCGCGGCGACGGCTCGGTGGCGGTGGCCAACCTCCTCATCACGCCGGAGCTGCCCCTGGATCTCGTGACGGCCAAGGTGGCGAAGGCGCACGCGAAGTTCCGCGCGTTCGATTACTCCTCCGCGCGCAACCGGGAGCGTCCGTCGGCACCGAAACGGATCGAGGAGATCGGCGGCGCCGGTTCCTACCCGCGCGCGGTGGCGGCCGGGCTCGCGGGCATCGCCCGCGGCGATTATGGGAAGATCGTGTTGGCGCGGGCGCAGCGGTTGACTACCGCCGAGCCGTTCCACCCGCTCGGCGTGCTCAATCACCTGCGCCAGCGTTATCCCGGCTGTTACGCGTTCTCGGTGGCGAACGGCAAGGGCCAGAGCTTCATCGGCGCCTCGCCCGAGCGGCTGGTGCGCGTGGCCGAGGGGCGGATGCACACCGAGGCGCTCGCCGGGTCGGCGCCGCGCGGAGTCTCGGCGAGCGAGGATGCCGCCTTGGCGCGGCGGCTGATGCAGGACGAAAAGGAATTGCGCGAGCATCGCTTCGTCATCGGGTCGATCGCGCGCCGCGTGGCGGATCTTGGCATCGTCCTCGAGCACGCCGAGCAGCCGCGCCTGCTGGCGCTCGCCAACGTGCAGCACCTGCACACGCCGATCAGCGCCGTGTTGCCGGAGGGCGTGCACATCCTCGATCTGCTGGCCCGGCTGCACCCGACCCCGGCCGTGGGCGGCACGCCGCGCGAGGCGGCGGTGGCGGCGATCCCGCGGTTGGAACCGTTCGCGCGCGGCCTCTACGCCGGCACCTGCGGCTGGGTGGATCACCGCGGCGCCGGCGAGTTTTTCGTCGGCCTGCGCTCGGCTCTGGTGGACGGCTGCACGGCGACGGCCTACGCCGGCGCCGGCATCGTCGCCGGATCGGCCCCGGAGAAAGAGTTCGCGGAGACGGAGCTGAAGTTCAAAGCTCTGATCGAGGCCCTGACCGAGGCATGAGTGCGCTCCAACTCGACTATCGCAATGTGAACTCCCTTTGGGCGAGCGTGCTCGTGGAGACGTTCGTGCGCTGTGGCGTGCAGCAGGCGGTGATCTCTCCCGGCTCGCGCTCGACGCCGCTGACAATCCAGTTCGCGGCGCATCCCGGCATCGAAGCGATTCCGGTGCTGGACGAGCGCTCGGCGGCGTTTTTCGCGGTGGGCTTGGCCCGCCGTTCGGGCCGTCCGGTCGTCTTGCTCTGCACGAGCGGCTCGGCGGGGGCGAATTACTTTCCCGCGGTGATCGAGGCGCGGGAGAGCGGCGTTCCGCTCATCGTGATCACCGCCGACCGTCCGCCGGAGATGCGCGAGTGTCGGTCCGGTCAGACGATCGACCAGCAGAAACTCTTCGGCGGTTACGTGGAGTTCCATCACGAGTTCGCCGTCCCGGAGGCGACGCTCCCGCTGCTGGCCTATCTGCGGCAGACGGTCGTGCACGCCGTCGAGCGCGCGCGGTGGCCGTCGGCTGGTCCGGTGCACCTCAATGCGCCGTTCCGTGACCCGCTCGCTCCAATCGCGGACGGCAGTGCGGCGGCACTCGAAGCCGAAATCACGGCGCGCTTCTTTGCCGGAGTGAATGCGACTGCGGTGCGTCGCGAGACGCGCACAACCATCACGCTCGGCGGCCACGGCGTCATCGTCGCCGGCCAGACCCGGCCCGCCGATGCGCGGGCTTATGCGCGGGCGGTCGGGCGCCTCGCGCGGCAGCTCGGCTGGCCGGTGCTCGCGGATGGGTTGTCGCCGCTGCGGAATTTCCGGCGCGAAGTGCCGGGTTTGGTCACCGCTTACGACGTCATTGCGCGTTCGGCGGTCGCGCCGGGCGCGTTGCGACCGGAGCAGGTGCTGTGTCTGCACGAGTGGCCGACGAGCAAGACGCTGCGCCAGTGGCTGCAGGCTACTGACGCACCGGTCACGCTGGTTACGGAGCGGAAGGACAACGCGGATGCCCTCCACGCGCGCACGCAGATCGTCCGGGCGGAGGTCACTGCGCTCGCCGTGCGGGTGCGGCGTCGGGCGCCACGCGCCTGGACGCAAGCCTGGGCCGCGGCGGAGCAGCAGGCCGCGGGGGCGTTGCGGCGCGGGCTGGGACGGGCGGATTTTCTCTTCGAGGGGCTGGTCGCGGCGCGACTGCCTGCGCTGTTGCCGCGCGGCACGGTGATGATGGTCGCCAACTCCATGCCCGTGCGCGACGTCGAGTATTTCTGGCCGGCGAACGACCGTGCGCACGCCGTGCACTGCAACCGCGGCGCCAACGGCATCGATGGCAATGTCTCGACTGCGCTCGGCCTGATGCACGGGCGCGCGGCGGGCGTGCTGCTGACGGGCGATCTCGCGTTCCTGCACGACGGCAACGCGCTGCTGTTTGCGCGGAAATTCCGCGGCAGCCTGACAGTCGTCGTGATCAACAACGAAGGCGGCGGCATCTTCGGGCACCTGCCCGTGGCGCAGTTCGAGCCCCCGTTCGAGGAGTTTTTTGCCACGCCGCAAGCCGTGGATCTGGGCAAGCTCTGCGCCGCTTACGGCGTGAAGCACACGGTCGTGCGGGAGCTGCGTCAGTTGGAGCGGGCGCTCGCGACGCTGCCGGCGCGCGGCGTGCGCGTGCTCGAGGTGCGCACGGATCGGAAGCGCGACGCGGCGTTCCGGAAGGCGCTGTTCGCGGAAGTAGCGGAGCGGTTGAATTGATGCGGGCGGGGTCGCCGGACTCCGCTCTGGTGCGGAGGTGGCATCACGTTCGAGGCGGGGTTCGGCGACCCCGCCCTACAATTTCCGCGGCGGGCAAATTCGCGCCGCTAGAGCTGGATGGGCATGCCGACCTCGATGATCTGCATCGGCGGGAGGCGGTAGTAATCGCGCGCCTGCCGGGCGTTGCGGCTGAGGAAGGCGTAGAAATGCTTTTGCCACTCGAACATCCGCGTGTTGCCGCCGGTGATGATCATCTCGCGGTTGAAGTAGTAGGTGGCCTCGTTGAGTTTGAGCGGCACGCCGGCTTCCTTCACCTGCTCCATGAGGCGGGCGACATCGGGTGATTCCATGTAGCCGTAGCGGCCGACGGCGCGCCAGACGCCGCTGCCGATCTCGACCACGGTGAGGCGCTCGGCATCGGCGATCTTGGGGACCTCCTCGGTCACGACGCTGAGAAGGATGATGGTTTCCTGCAGGACCTTGTTGGCCTTGAGGTGGTGCAACAGCACGAGCGGCGTGCCGCGCGGATTGCCGGCCATGAACACGCCGGTGCCGCGCACGCGGGTGAGGTGCTCGCTGCGGGCGATGTCGCACAGCTCGGCGTCGGTGATCTCGTTGGCGTAGATGCGGCGGAAGATTTCCGTCTTGCCGATCTTCCACGTCGTCATGATCGCGACCGCGCCGGCCGCGATGAAGATCGGGAGCCAGCCGCCGTCGAAGAATTTGTGCAGGTTGGCGTAGAAGAAGACGACGTCGATGAAGAGGAACACCGAGCAGAGGATCGTGATCTGCCACAGCGCCCACCGCCAGGCGCGGCGCATGACGACGAAGAGGATCAGGGTCGTGACGATCATCGTGGCTGTCACGGCGATGCCGTAGGCGGCGGCGAGCCGGCTGGAGGAGCCGAAGCCCCAGACGGTGGCGATCGAGCCAAGGGCCAGCGTGATGTTGACCAGCGGGAGGTAGATCTGGCCGATGTGTTCGCTGCTGGTGTGCTGCACGGTCAGGCGCGGGAAATAGCCGAGCTGGATCGCCTGCCGGATGAGCGAATACGCTCCCGAGATGAGCGCCTGGCTCGCGATGATGGCGGCGACGATGGAGAGGCCGAGCAACGCGTAACGCAGCGGCCCTTCGGGAGCCAGTTCGAGGAAGGGATTCACGACCGCGTCGCCGCGGCTGAGCACGTTCGCGCCCTGGCCGAAATAGTTCAGCGTCAGGCCGGGCAGCACGACCGCATACCAGGCGACCTTGATGGCGCGGCGGCCGAAGTGGCCCATGTCGGCGTAGAGCGCTTCGACGCCCGTGACGGCGAGCACGACCGAGCCGAGCAGCAACGTGACTTGCTCCGGATGCGTGAAGAGCAGGTCGAGCCCGTGGATCGGGTTCAGCGCGCGCAGCACCATCGGGTTTTGCACGATGTGCCACAGGCCGAGCAACCCGAGCACCGCGAACCACACCAACATGACCGGACCGAAGATGCGGCCGATGAAGTGCGTGCCGCGGTGCTGGAAGGCGAACAGGCCCGCGAGGATGACGCAGGCGATGAATGGCACGTAGCGGTCCACCGCAGGCCAGACCAGTTTGAAGCCTTCGCTCGCGCTCAACACCGTGATGGCCGGGGTGATGACCGCCTCGCCGCAGAGCATGGCTGCACCGACGAGCACGATGAACGTGCCCAATCCCAGCGCCCCGCTCGTCGTGCGATCCAATCGGCTCAGGGAGAGCAACGCGAAGATACCACCTTCCCCGCGGTTGTCGGCGTGGAGCACGAAGAGGGTGTATTTCACGCTCACGACCATGACCAGCGACCAGAAGATCAGGGAGAGCACGCCGAGGACGGCCTGCGCGTGCTCCACGGGCGGCAAATGGTGCAGGCACTCGCGGATGGTGTAGAGGGGACTCGTGCCGATGTCGCCGAACACCACGCCGAGGGCGCCCAGCGCCAGTCCCTTGTTCACGAAGCTCTGCCTGCCCCCTTGGCCGTTGGTCTGCATGAAGGGCGCATTGTCGCGAACGGGCAGTCCGGTCCAAGCTGTTTCGGGCCCCCGGGCAAAAAGCGCTTGACCGCTGCGAATCGGAAAATGCGGGTGGCTCGCGAAAACATTTGCGGCTCAGGGCCTTTCGTATTGCTGTGCGGCATGATTCCCGCGTGGAAAACGGTCAAGACTTACGAGGACATTCTCTATCAGAAGGCGGGCGGCATCGCCAAAATCACGATCAACCGCCCCGAGAAGCGCAATGCGTTCCGGCCGCAGACGGTGTTCGAGCTGCACGAGGCGCTGCTCGATGCGCGGGAGGATCAGAAGATCGGCGTCGTGCTCCTGACCGGTGCCGGCCCGGCGAAGGACGGCAAGTATGCCTTCTGCGCTGGCGGCGATCAATCGGTGCGCGGGCATGGCGGCTACATCGACGCCAAGGGCGTGCCGCGACTGAACATCCTCGAAGTGCAAAAGCTGATCCGTTCGATGCCCAAGGTCGTGATCGCCCTCGTGGCGGGTTACGCCATCGGCGGCGGTCATGTGCTGCACGTGATGTGCGACCTGACGATCGCGGCGGACAACGGCATCTTCGGCCAGGTCGGCCCGAAGATGGGCAGCTTCGACGGCGGCTTCGGCTCCAGCTATCTCGCGCGCATGGTCGGTCAGAAGAAGGCGCGCGAAATCTGGTTCCTCTGCCGCCAATACAACGCGCAGGAGGCGCTCGCGATGGGGCTCGTCAACAAGGTCGTGCCCGTCGCTGACCTCGAGGCCGAGGGGGTCGCTTGGGCCAAAGATATTCTCCAACGCAGCCCGCTCGCGATCCGTTGCCTCAAGGCGGCGTTCAACGCCGAACTCGACGGCCAGAGCGGCATCCAGGAACTCGCCGGTAACGCCACCATGCTCTACTACATGACCGAGGAGGCGAAGGAGTTCATGACCGCGCAAAAGGAGAAGCGGAAGCCGAAGGCGGAAAACTTCCCGTGGCTGCCGTGAGCGTCACGGTGCGCGCGGTCGAAACGCTTTGACGATGCCGGCCCGGAGCGGGCCGCGCGCGGCGTGCGTGTGTCCGGCTCAGCCGTGCGTGGTGTCGCTCATGTCCGCCCAGACGACGAGCCAGCCGCTCTCCTGATCGACGTAGACGATGGGAGTGGCTTCGCCGAGCGCGACTTCGACGTAGTCGGCGTGCGCCAAGTTGGCGAGGGGCGACGGCTCGATCGCGACGCCCGATGGCTCTGTCACCGGAAACGGGCGGGCGAGCACGAAGGCCAGCGCGATCGCGGCCGCGGCGGCCAGCGGGGTGGCAAACCAGAGCAATGGAGCCGACCGGCGCCGCCGAGCCGGAGTCGGGCGCGCCTCGCGGAGACGGCCTTGCAGTTGGCGCCACTCGGCGTCGACGTCGGGCAACGTGACTCCGGCGATTTCCGCGCGCAGCGCGGCGAGCGACGCGTTCAGGTCGGCCTGCAACTGCCGGCACGGGGCGCACTCCGCCAAGTGCCGCTCGATCCCGGCACGCTGCTCTGCGGTCAGCGTGCCGTCGCGGGCGGATAGGAGGAGAGGTTCAACGTGGCGGCAGTTCATGGCGGGAAGTCCTGAAGGGTGGACGCGAGTTGGCGCGAGGCGGTGTTACCACCGGCGGTGATGGTGCGGGCGCTCGTAGGCGACCCAGACGCGGTCACGGCGCAGGACATAGTGGCCGGGGATGCACACGCGGATGCGGCGGCCGTGTTCGTAGCGGATCTCCCAGGTCTCGGGGACCCAGTGGCGCACGGTGACGGTCTTCCAGTAGCCGCGGTCGTCCCGGCGACCGTAGTCGCGGTCGTGGACGACGATGGTGGTTTCGTGCGGCGGCTCGAAGGTGCGGCTTTCGTTGATGGCAGCCCCGAGGATGAGGCCGCCGAGGAAGCCCCCGATGGCGGCGATTTCCTTGTCGCCCGCCTGGACCGGCTTGGGGACAAGGGTGAGGGCGGCGACGGCGGCGAGAACAAGAGCGGTGATTCTGGTCTTCATAGGTGTCTCCTGGTTGGGTTCGCTCCTTGCGACGTCGCCCGCGGAAGGGTTATTCAAAATTTTTCGCCTGGGCACGATTCTGGTTTCGCGGGTCAGCGGGCGACGAGGATGACGGCGTAAACTTCGCCGGGCTTCCGCCCTGTCGGCATGCCGCCGATGATGGCGGGGACGCCGGGATTCAGCTTGAGGCCCGTGTCCATCAGCGTGCGACCGCCGATCTTGTCCGCCCAGCGGACGCGCAGCTTGTGGGCGCTGTCGGCGGCGGCGGTGAGGTCGAGTTCGTGGCCCTGGCCGATGACGAGCGTGGTGCGGGCGCCGGCGGCGAGGGTGTCGGCGTCGCTGCCTTGGAAGGTGAACGACTCGAAGCGCAACAGGCTGCGCAGCCGGGCCTCGTAAGGGGCGAGGCGCGCGTCGCGCTTGGAGGAGGATTCGTTGGAGGCCGTGATGAGGATGGCCTGCAGCCTGGCGGAATCGGCGGCTTGGGCGTGCGGGACCAGCGTCGTCACGAGTGCGACGAGCGCGAGCGTGCAGAGGATGCGGGCAGTGTTCATGGTGTCTCCTTGAATTTTTGCGCCAGTTGGCGCCGGGCGTGATAAAGACGGGACATCACCGTGCCGACTGGCAGGGACAGGGCGGCGGCGACTTCCTCGTAGGAAAAACCCTGGAGTTCGCGCAGCGTCAGGGCGGCGCGAAGCTTCGGGGGCAGGGCGGCGAGTGCGCGGTGGAGCCGCGCGGAGCGCTCCGAGGACTCGGCCTCGTCGCGCGCGGTGGTGTGGGTCGCGGGTTCCGCGACGCCGGGATGATCTTCGCCGGGGGAGGCGAAGGGCAGGAAACGGTCATACCAGCGGCGGCGCTTGCGCAGGTGATCGAGCGCCTTGCGCACGGCGATGGGATGCACCCAGGTGGTGAATTTGGAGGCGCCGCGGAAATTCTTGAGCTCCTTCCACACGGTGAGCCACACCTCCTGGCAAATGTCGCGGGCGTCGTGCTCGTTGTGCACGATCGCATAGACGGTGCGGAAGGTCGGTTCGTAGTGCAGGCGCATGAGCGCGCCGAACGCCGTTTCCTCGCCCGCCTGCGCGCGGGCCACGAGGGCGAGGGTCTCGTCGGGCTGGGCGTCGGGGGCGTTCACGGCTGATGAAGAAAGAAGCGGCGGCTCGCTCAGCGGATGAGCGTGGCGGTGGCTGCGAGCGGCAGGTCGACGTGGAGGAGGCTCCGATTCAAGGCGTGGCTTGGGCCTGAATGGCAAAACGCGTAGGCTTCGCCGAGGGCGACATGCGGTGCGGCGTTCTCGTCGAACAGCACATGCTGGAACGTCGGTGCCGCGGCGGCCCAAGCAGGGGCCGGTTCCACGAGCGCGACTTCGCCCAGGCAGCGGGCGCCGTCGTCGGTCGCGAGGAGTTGCTGCAGCATCGCCTCGCCACGCCCGGCGCGGGCGCACACGACGGCGCCGCGGGAGAATTCGAGCTCGATGTCCTCGATCGCCACGCCGGCATAAAGCAACGGACGCGCCGTGCGGAGCACGCCGGTGGCCGAGTGTTTGTCCGGGGCCGTGAAGACTTCCTCCGTGGGAAGATTGGCGACGAAGGGCACGCCGCGGCGCGTGGTGAGCTGCGCCGTGCACCACCGGTGCTGGGGCGGGAGTTTCACGGCGAGATCGGTGCCGGCGCCGAGATAGCGGACGCCTGTCGCGCGCTCGGCGTTGAGCGTCTCGCGGCGCTGCGAAAGTGCGCGCAGGTGGTCAGACCAGCGTTCAAGGGCGGTGGGCTGGGCCGGGTCGGACAGGCGTTGGCAGCGGAAGGCGGCGAAGGTGGCATCCCATAATGCCGTGAGACGCGTCTCGGCGGGGAAAAATTCAAAAGCCGCGGCTGCCCAACCGGGCGAAGGGGCGGGCACGCAGGTCCAGTTCGTGGCGCCGCCGGTGAGCTGTTGCGCGATCGGCCCGAAGCATTCCCAGGCGATCTGCCGGGCTTGGGCGACGTCGGCGGCCGGGAGGCCGGCCATCAGGCGCGGGTGCGTGCCGGTGAGAAAAAGCAGGGCGTCGCCGTGCGCGATGGCCCGTTGCATCCTGGCCGCGTGGGTGGTGAGGGAAGTCTCCAGCGCGCGCCAGGCGCGACGCTCGACGCTATCGCGCAGGCGGGCGGCATCGCCCCAGATCACGTCGAGCGGCTCTTCGTGTTCCGTGCACGTCCGGGCGGCGGCGCGCACGGCCTCGACGATCACCCCGGCGCTGCGGGCGACGCCGTGCAATTCATACGGATCGTGCACGAGAAGGCGTTGGCCGGGTTGGAGATTCAGGCCGACCCGCACGATGACATCGGCCATTTGACGCAGGCAGCTGGAGAAATCGGGCAGCATGGCCGTCAGCACAGGACAAATCGCCGGGCAATCTCCCGCGCGGCTTCGATCGGGGTGGCGTGAGCGGTGTCGATGCGCAGGTCGGAACGGGGGATGATTGGCGTGCGAAAAGCGCCCGCGTCGCGCAGCTGCCGGTAAAGCGCGAGGTCGGCGAGTTTGCGGAAGTTGCGCCGCGCGTCGGTGCCCAGGCGCGACTCGATCACGGCCTCGTCGGCCGTCAGCTCGACGGAGTGGAGGGCTGCGCCGCTCGTGCGGGGCAGTTCGTGGAACAGCCAGTCGATGAAGGCCTGCGGGACCGTGTTCTCCGGATTGAAGGTGAAGATGAGTCCGCGCGCGCCGTTCCGGGCTGCGGTGCCGAGGTGATCGCGCCAGGCGCGGTCGCGCTCGGCGATGAAGCCGGGCGATCCGAAGGCGTGGCGCTCGAGCACGGCGTCGACGACGAGGTGGTTGTGGTAGAGCTCGAAGCCGGTGAGCGCCGCAAGTTCGCGTCCGACGGTGTATTTGCCGGTGGCGGGCGCGCCGTGGAGGAAGACGAGGTCCATAAAAAAGCCAGCGAGCGCGAGGCTCGCTGGCGGAGAAGGGGATGACGAGCGCTTACTTGCCCAGGCTCTGGCGGAGGTCGTCGAGCTGGCCGGCGGAGCCGAGCAGCACATTGCGCGAGGCGATGAACTTCGCGTATTCCTCCATGTAGACCTTGCCCGGCGGGCGGAAGTCGAACTCGGCCGGCTTGTCGCGGAAGAACTCGCGGTGCACGCGGGTCCAGACGAGGCGGCCGTCGGTGTCGATGTTGATCTTGGCGACGCCGAGCTTGGCGGCGGGGAGATACTCGTTCACGTCGACGCCCATCGAGCCGGCGATCTGGCCGCCGGCGGCGTTGATGCGTGCGACTTCGTCCTGCGGCACGCTGGAGGAGCCGTGCATGACGAGCGGGAAGCCGGGCATGCGGGCCTTGATCTTCTCGAGCACGTCGAAGTGGAGGGATTGCTTGCCCTTGAACTTGAAGGCGCCGTGCGAGGTGCCGATGGCGCAGGCGAGGGAGTCGCAGCCGGTCAGCTTGACGAATTCCTCGGCCTCGGCCGGGTTGGTGAGGGTGGCGTGGCCGTCCTCGACCTTGATGTCTTCCTCGACGCCGCCGAGCATGCCGAGCTCGGCTTCGACAGAGAGGCCCTTCTTGTGGGCGGCGTCGACGACGCGCTTGGTGATCTCGACGTTCTTGGCGAAGGGATCGTGCGAGGCATCGATCATGACCGAGCTGTAGAAGCCGGAGTTGATGCAGTCGTAGCAGGTCTCCTCGTCGCCGTGGTCGAGGTGGACGGCGAAGATGGCCTCGGGGAAGATGTCATCGGCGGCGCGGATGATCGCCTCGAGCATCTTCTTGTCGGTGTATTTGCGGGCACCCTTGGAGATCTGGATGATGAAGGGAGCCTTGGACGCGATGGCACCGCGGAACAGGCCCATGGCCTGCTCGGCGTTGTTGATGTTGTAGGCGCCGATGGCGTATTTGCCGTAGGCGTGCTTGAAGAGCTGGGCGGTGGTAACGATCATGACGAGGCGGTGATTTACCCCGAAAGCCGCCGACCCGACAAGAGCAATGTGCCCTTCACCCCTTCGGGGGAGTGGTTGATGACGCATTGGCGGCGCCGCTGGCACCACCGCTTTGCCCGCCGGCGCGGCGGGGCTGGTTTTGAGTGCGCATCAATTGGCTTAGTTGCGCCTGCGCTTGTTGCTGCTCCTGATAGGCCTTCAAGCTGCTCACTTGCTCGGCGGTGAGAAACGAGGAGGCCTGCTGGATCGCCGCATCGGTGATGGGCGCGGAGGACAAGGACAGGTTGATAGAACCGATGCGCCCGGCGAGCGCGACCACGCCGCTGCGATTCGCTTGGGCGGGCGCGTTGGCGGCCAGCACGTCCACCAGCGCGCTGGCTTGCTGGGGCGAGAGTTGCTGCATGGTCGGCAACACGTTGTTGAATTGGCTGACCACGGCGCGCTGCGGACCGGTGCGTTCGTAGTTCTGGTATTCCTGGTAGGCGTTCTCGCCGAGCAGCGCGCGGATGCTGGAATCGATTTCCTGCTGCGTGGCCTGCATCAGCGCGCGGATCTCGTCGCGGCTTTCGCGGCCGGTGAGGCCCTGCGAGCGCGCGGCGGCGAGCACGTCGCCGACGGCGGCTTGCTTCTCCGCGAGCAGATTGCGGAACTGCTCGATCTGGGCGGGCGAGAGGTTGAGGGCGCGGAACAAGGCGCTGTAATTGGCGTCGACTTGGCCGCGCTGCACGAGGCCGAGCAGGCGCTGCGCCTCCGGCGTGTCGAGCGCGGCCATCAGGCGGTTGAAGCCGTCGCGGCGACCGGGAGGTCCGCCGCGCGACTCGTCCGGGCCGGGCACGCTGAAGTCAGGCGTCTCGGTCTGGATCGTGGTCGTGCCTTCAGTGGAGCCGATGGCGCGGAGGCGGGCTTCCAACTCCTTGCGCCGACGCTCGGCGTCCCAGAGTTTCTTGCGCAGCTCGGAGCGTTCCTGTTCGAGCGATTCGGCGGCGGCGCGGGCCTGACGCAGGGAAGTCTGCTGCTGCACGGCGTAGAAGACGCTCGTGGCGGCGGTCAGGGCGAGGACGAGCAGGAGAATACGGGCGGGGGTGCGCATGCCGGAAAGACGCCGGCAACGAACCAAGGTTTCGTCGCTGGCGCGAGTGCAAAGGCGGCTGCGCCGGGGCAACCGGGTGGTCGCGGGGCCGGCGGGCGGCCTCAGCGCGGCGGAAACTCGAAGTCGGCCTTGTCCTGCTTTTGCGAGAGGACGAGGTAGGCGCTGAACTTGTTGCCGCGCTTGGAGACGAAGTTCTCGATCAGGTCGCTGCGGCCGTCGGTGAGGAGTTTCTGCACCTGGGCGGCGGGCAGTTCCACCTCGCAGAGTTTCTTCGAGAGTTTGAAGACCTGGCGATTGTCCTGGTCGGGCTTGCGGACGTAGTAGGCGTCGCCGAGCTCGACGAGCTGGCCGCCCGCGTGGACCTTGCTCTCGCCGAGGACGGTGGCCTTGGAGAGGTCGGCCTTGGCGCGGGCCTTGCGCTCGATCGGCTTGCCGTCCTTGTCGAGTTTCGGGGCGCGCGGCGGGAATTCCCAGGCGAACTTGGCGCCCTCCTTTTTGAGGAAGGCGCTGAACGGGCGGCCTTTCTTGGAGATGAAATTCTCGATGAGGTCGGTCTTGCCCTCGCTGACGAGCTTGATGGCTTGCTCGGGCGCGATGGTCTTCTGACACATCAGGCGGCCGATGCGGAAAGTCTGCTCCCAAGTGCCGTCGGGCTTCGGCTCGCGCACGATGTAGCTGCTGCCGTTCTCGCAGAGTTGGGCGCCGGTCTTGGGATCGGTCCAGAATGGGGTGAGCGTGCCGATGTCGACCTTGTCGCCGAAATCGAACTCGGTCTTCCACTTGACGGACTTCGTGCCGTCCTTGGCCTCCTCCTCGACGCGCGCGAGCTTGAGCACGGCGGAGAAGCGGTTGCGGGTCTTGGCGGAGATGAAGCCGTCGAGCGGGCCGACCTTGCCGGTGGTGACGAGTTCCTTGACCTCGTGCTCCTCGATGCGGCGGCCGCCGACGACCTTGTAGATCATGAACTCGCCGTCGTGCGATTTGTAGCCGCGCAACGTCTCGCGGAGCGGCTTGCCGTCGGTGGGCGAGGGAATGTCGGTCTCGCGGGCGATGGAGTCGTCTTCCTCAAAGCCTTTCACGCGTTCGACGATGCCGCGCGTCTCCTTGACGATCTGGGCCATGAAATCCGCGCGGGAATACTTGCCGTGCTCCATCTGGCGGAGATGGAACTCCCATTCGCCGGTCATGGCGGGGCTGGTGATGTCCTCGGCCTTCACGGCGGTGAGGAACTGCATGACCTGCTCGGCCTTGGCGGTGGGGACGAGCTCGCGCTGGTTGCGGTCGAGATACTTCTGGTAAATGAGGCCGTCGATGGTGTCGGCGCGGGTCGCGGGCGTGCCGAGACCGCGTTCCTTCATGGCGTCGGCGAGTTCCTCGTCGTTCACGAGCTTGCCGGCGGTCTCCATCGCGGAGAGCAGCGTGGCTTCGGTGTAGCGCGGCGGCGGCTTGGTGGTTTCTTCGTGAAGCTTGGCGGAGACGGTCTGGGCGCGCTGGGCGTCCTCGGGCGTGAGGGCGGGGAGGGCCTTCGAATCGACCGAGTCGTCATCGACAGTCTGCTTGCCGTAAACCTCGAGCCAGCCGGCCGAGGTGAGGACCTTGCCCTCGGTCTTGAACGTGTGGCCGGCCACGATGCTGAGGCGGGTGGTGACATCGAACTCGGCCGCCGGGTGGAACACCGCGACGAAGCGCCGCGCGATCATGTCGAAGATCTTCGCCTCGGCCTCGTCGAGGTGCTTGGCCTCGTGGGTCGTGGGGATGATGGCGAAGTGGTCGGAGACCTGCGCGTTGTTGAAGATGCGCTTGTTGAACTGGACCCAGCCGCGCTCGAGCACGCGCTGGGCGTGGGGAGCGAGGGCGCCGTGCAGGTTGGCGAGCGTTTCCCGGACCACCGGCATGTAGTCCTCGGGCAGCGCGCGCGAATCCGTGCGCGGGTAGGTGATCATCTTGTGCTTCTCATAGAGCGCCTGGGCGATCTGGAGGGTGCGTTTGGCAGGGAAGCCGTAGCGGCCGTTCGCCTCGCGCTGCAGCGTGGTCAAATCATAGAGGCGCGGAGCGATCTGCGTGGTGGGCTTCTTTTCCTCGCTGACACTGGCGAGCGGCCGGCCCTGGCAGGCGGCGAAGACGGCCTCGGCGGCGGCCTTGTCCCAGAGCCGGTCGACGCGATCGTGCTCGTCGTCGCCGCGCTTGAAGTCCGGGCGCTGGTAGACGCCTTCGTAGGCGCCTTTGGCAATTTCGAAGCTGGCGGTGACGCGCCAGTAGCCGCGCGGCTGGAAATTGCGGATCTCGAGCTCGCGCGCATAGACGATCGCGAGGGTGGGGGTCTGCACGCGGCCGACGGAGGCGACGTTGCCGGCGCGGGAGCCGAACATGCGCTTGGTGATGGCGCGGGTGCCGTTGATGCCGATGAGCCAGTCGGCCTCGCTGCGCGAGCGCGCGGCGTCAGCGAGTCCCTGCATCTCGGCGTCGTCGCGCAGGCGCGAGAAGGCCTCGCGGATGCCCTCGTTGGTCATGGAGGAGAGCCAGAGGCGGCGGACGGGATGCTTGTTCTTCGCGAGCAACGCGAGGTTCTTGAAGATGAGTTCGCCTTCGCGGCCGGCGTCGCAGGCGTTGATGACTTCCTTGAGATCCTTGCGGGCGATAAGCTTCTTGAGCTGGTTGAAGCGCTCCTTCGAATCCTCGATCGGCTTGAGCTCGAATTTTTCCGGGATGATGGGGAGCGTCTCGAGGCGCCAGAAGCCGTATTTCTTCTTGTCGATGTCCTCGGGCATCTGGAGTTCCACGACGTGGCCGACCGCGGAGGAGATGACGTATTCGTCGTTCTCGTAGTGGTCGCCCTTCTTGGGAACTTTGCCGAGCGCGCGGGCGATGTCTGCAGCCACGGACGGCTTCTCGGCGATGATGAGGGACTTCATGGGAGGGCGAGCGGTTACGCACCGGCGAGCCGGATTTCAAGCACTACTTTTTTGCCAGAGCCGCGCGCGCATGCGGGCACGCGCGGGAACGCGCGCCCACGCGCGCGAGGGATAATCAGTCGATATTCACCATGTATCGGCGCACAAATTCGCGCAGTTTTTCACGGTGCGCGGCGCGGTAGGCCGCGTAGTCCTGCATGATGCCGTCATCGGCGCGGAAGAAGAGCACGAACGGTTCAAGTAGACCTTCTTCGGCTAGTGCGGACAAACGGGCTACCGCCGGCTTCATATCGTTCAGCGCCTTGGCGTAGTCGGGTGGCGCGT